>CAVPKR010000016.1:0-29524 GCA_963705675.1 Terriglobia bacterium | reverse complement strand
GCGGCCACGCTGGACGCGTGGCACAGCCGGGTGCAGTGGTCCACGTTGTTGGTGGAAGCCGGTCCGGATCAGCTTCTGGAAGAGGTAGGCCTCCTCGTTGGAGCACTTGGCTCAGCCGAACCCGGCGATGGCGGCCGGGCCGCCCGCGGCGTGGATCTCGGTCAGCCGCCGGGCCACCAGGTCGAGCGCCTCGTCCCAGGTCGCCTCCCGGAAGTGCGGCAGCACCTCGGTGTAGTTGACCAGCCCGCCGGGCTTGCGCCGCTTCTTGCTAGCAAGACCAACGGTAGTCGTGGCCCGGCAGGTAGAACATGCGGACGTCGTCGGTGTTTTGTTTGAAGGCCAAGCCGAGGACGCCGAGGGTTTTGCCTTTGAGCACCCAGAGAGTGTCAAGTGATCTTCTTGACGAAGCGATCCATTTGCTCGGCGTTGATGCGCTGCACTTCTTTGAGCAACTCGAAATTGTAGCCCATGGAGGCGGAAATTGGATGAAGGCGCTTAGATCCTTGGGGAAGCAACTGCCGCCAAAGCCGAGCGAGGCTCGAGGAAATGCCGGCCAATGCGCGCGTCCATGCCCATGCCGTTGGCGACTTCCTGGACGTTGGCGCCGGAGAGTTCGCACAGGACGGAGATGGCGTTGATGTAGGAAATCTTCAGCGCCAGAAAGGAATTAGCGGCGTGCTTGATCAATTCCGCTGAGTTGATGTCGGTGACGATGATGGGCGCTTTGTAGGGCTCGTAAATTTCCTTCATCGCCGGCACGGGGCGTTGTGACGCGACGCCGATGACCACGCGGTCCGGCTTCATGAAATCTTCCACGGCGAAACCTTCGCGCAAAAATTCGGGGTTGCTGACGACTCGAAGTCAACCGGGCTTTGCAATAGCGCTTGATGGTCTCGGCGACTTTTTCACCGGTCTTGACGGGGACGGTGCTTTTGTCCACGACGATTTTGTAGGAGGTCATGGCGCCGGCGATTTCGCGCGAGACGCTCTCGATGAAGCTCAGGTCAACGGTACCATCGGGCTGGGGCGGCGTGGGGACGGCGATGAAAATGATATCGCGATTGTTCGACGCCTTCCTGGGTGGCGGTGAAATTGAGGCGACCGGCGCAGACGTTCTTTTGACCATTTCCTCGAGGCCCGGCTCGTAAATGGGCATGCCACCCGCCTGGAGCAGCTTCACTTCCCGCATCTTTATCAACGCAGATGACGTGATGACCTGCCTCGGCAAAACAAGTTCCCGTCACCAACCCCACATAACCTGTGCCGATAATCGTTAGTCTCATTAGGTTTCTTTGACAATGCCCCAGAACACGTCCAGGCGCTTGCGTAAATAAAGTTTAATCGCTTTGACCAGTATTTTTGATTCCAGTTTCTGCCCTTCCTCCACAATTTCGGGCAATGTCAGCGAGGGCCGCAATGGAAAGCTGCCCTGGGCAATAATCGGCCCCTCGTCGAGATGCATCGTCACGAAATGGGCGGTGACGCCGATAATTTTGACGCCGCGTTCGTAGGCCTGTCGATACGCCTGAGGGCCGGGAAAACTGGGCAAAAGAGAAGGATGGATGTTAATGACTTTGTTTTTGTAACGCCACACGAAATTCGGAGAAAGAATTTTCATGAAGCGCGCCAGAACGACAAAATCGATGGCGTGCGTGTCCAAACTTTTCAAAACCTCCAACTCGGCTTGAGCGCGGTCTTCCCACCCGACTCGAACGAAAGGCAAGCCATACCGCCGGGGGCCACTGGGCCCTCAACTCGGAACGGTTCGAAACGACCACTGCCGGTTCGGCCTTTAACTCCCCGGAATGACATCCCGCCAAAACCGCTTTCATGGCGTGGGTTTCGCGCGTCACCAACAAAGCAAACCGCTGCCGTCGATGCGCCTCAACAAAGCTCAAACGGATTTCCATGCGCAACGACGCGCCGAGTTTCTGCAACCCGTCGCGCAGACGTGGCTCATCCCATTTGCGAGGCGGCCAGGAAGCCTGAATCGTCATGGAAAATTGCCCCTGCGCGTCACTTGCTCTTCCAAGCCTTCGATGTTGGCGCCTTGCTCGAAGAGAAAACCAGTCACACGCGCGATGACGCCGCTCTTGTCGCGTCCGATTACGGTGATGGTGGCAAATTGTTTCACGAGCGCGGAACTCTACGCGTTCTGGGACATACCAACTCAGCGCTTCGTCGAGGCCCTGGTTGACCGAGTGAGTCGGAGTGTAGTCAAGAAAGCGGCGCGCTTTACTGATGTCCGCCAAAGAATGCCGGACATCTCCCGCGCGGAAATCCTGGTGGATCGGGTGGGAGTCTTGCACACGCGGAAACCTCTTGGCCAATCCCTGGCGCAAGAGCGCGTACAGCTTGTTCAAGGTGGTTCGATCACCCACCGCAATATTGTAAACCTGGTTCAGGGCAGCGGCGTTCGAGGTCGAACCGGCGGCGAGATATTGGCTGGACGACGTTGGCGACATAACAAAAATCGCGGCTGGTCTCGCCGTCGCCATTGACGCGCACCGGTTCGTTGTGAATCAACGCGGCAATCCAGGCGGGAATCACCGCCGCATAAGCGCCGGCCGGATCCTGGCGCGGGCCGAAGACATTAAAATAACGCAAGCCGACGGTTTCCATTCCATAGCAGCGCGCGAATATATCGGCGTAAATTTCGTTCATGGCCTTGCTTGCGGCATAAGGGGAGAGCGGCCGTCCCACGCGCTCCTCGACCTTCGGCAGCCCCGGCTCATCCCCGTAGTTGCTGCTGGCATACACAAAACGTCGGGCTCCGGCATCGCGCGCCGCGATCAGCATATTCAAAAACCCGGTGACGTTTGCGGCGTGCTTTTTCGGGTTCAACCAGCGAGCGGGGAACCGACCCCAATGCCGCCTGATGCAGCACGACTTCGGCGGCTTTGACCGCCTGACGACAGGCAGCCGGATCGCAAATGTCGCCTTCAATGAAGTGGAAATCGCTCGATGATTTGAAGGCGGCGAGATTCTGCGTTTTGCCGGTGGCAAAGTTGTCCAACGCGCGCACGCGACGGCCCGCGCGCAACAGCGTTTCCACCAGATGCGACCCAATAAAACCGGCGGCGCCGGTCACCAGCCACGTTTTTGGAGAACTCACGCTTTGTGCACCTGACTCGGCCTGGTGGAAAGCCCCGCCATCGCGTTGCGGGTATCGACAATGCAGGAAGCCCATTGCGCCAGTTCTGTATAGTTGACAGATTTGTGCTTGGTGGCGATGATCACCAGTCGAACCAGTTGATCCGTTCCTTGCTCCACTCCACGGATTTGGTTCCCGCCCAATGGGGATGTTCGCGGGTCGGTCGAATCACCGGCACAAAAGGATCGGAATAAGCCACCTCGGTCGCTCGTTCCTTGAAGAGGTCCATCAGGACGTAACTGGGAGATTCGCGGTCATCATCGACATCCGCCTTATAGGCCAGGCCAAGGATCAATCCTGGAACCATTGACCGCCTTGCGCTGCTGGTTCAAGGCCGCGGCGGACTGGTTGACGACGTAATTGGGCATAACCGTATTGATTTCGCCCGCCAATTCGATGAAACGGGTATGCTGCCCATATTCGCGGGCCTTCCACGTCAAATAAAATGGGTCGATCGGGATGCAGTGGCCGCCCAAGCCCGGCGGCAGCGATCGCGCAGTGCCGCATGGCGGCGAGAAAGGCCGGAAGGCCTGCGCGATGGCCAGGTTCTGTTTAAGAACGCCGACGGAATTGATTCCTGAAATGGTGGTGGCGACGGGAAGACTCATGGCATATTGCAAGGCGTCTTCAATTCTGATGGCGCCCTTAGCGACCATTTCGCCGCTTCCACCAGGCTTTTCATACCCAGGGGCGCGATTCCGCGGCGCGTCAATTCGGGGAGGACTTTGGTTTCGAAGCTATGATAAGTCGCATCGAAACAATTCAGGGGCATTTGAACGGTGTCGAAGGGAAAATTGTGAGACAGCATTTTCAGATGAATGGCAGGATCTTTGTGACCCGTGAAGCCTATCGCGCGTACCTTGCCGTCTTTCTTGGCTTGAACTAGGCTTCAATCGCTCCATTGGGGGCGAAGATCAAATCCGGGTCATCGTCGTAGATTACTTCGTGGATCTGCCACACGTCCAAGTGGCCGGTTTGAAGACGGCGCAGAGATTGTTCGAGCATGTTCATGGCGACGTTCTTATCGCGTCCATGGGTGCAGACCTTGGTCATCAAGACTACTTTGTCGCGCTTGCCGCGCAGGCATTCACCCATCCATTCTTCGCTCTTCCCATCGTGATAATCCCAGCAGTTGTCGAAGAACGTAATTCCGCCGTCGATGGCTTCGTCGACGATATGCCTGGCTTCGTCCAGGTCTTTGGCGGAGCCAAGATGATAGCCGCCGAGGCCTAGCGCGGAGACTTTAATCCCGGTTTTGCCCAAGTCGCGAACAGGAATGCCGTTGCCGGCTGGTTGAGCCATAGCGAACTCAGAGGCGGCGAGAGCTGCTCCGCCGATAAACACTCGTCTGGAAATATCGCTAGACATAGCTTCCTTACTGCGGTGGCTTAGGCTTCGGAAAAGGATCGCCGGTGTTTTGAGAATTCACCATTTCCTGCACCTCTTTCTGTTGCATGTCGAGGGGGAAGCCGTGGCTGAGGCGAGCTTCGGGATTATCAAATTTCAACGAGACTTTATACAGCTCGAAGCGGCCGTCGGCGGCGGCTTTTTTCACACGGTCCCGGATGGTTTGCATTTCCGCGGGCTGCATTTTCTGAAAACCCTGGGCGATCTGGACGTTCTGACTCAGCACTTCCGGTTTCTCCATGCCGGTAATGGTGGTGGTAACCGGAAGGCTCATAGCGTAGCGAAGCGCTTCTTCGGCGGTGAGCGCGCCCTTGGTGATTGCAGCTCCGGTGCCGTTGAGGGGCTTCATGCCGAGCGCGGCGATGCCCCGGCGATTCAATTCCGGAAGGACTTGGGTCTCGAAGCTGCGGAAGTTCGCGTCGAAGGCGTTGAGCGGCATCTGAACGGAGTCGAAGGGGAAGCCGGTTTGCAGCATCTTCAAGTGGATGCCCGGATCTTTGTGGCCGGTGAAGCCTACGAACTTGACCTTTCCCTGTTTCTTAGCCTGCTCCAGCGCCTCGGCCGCACCATTGCGGCGGATGAAGAGATCGGGATCGTTGTCGAAGGAGACTCCATGAATCTGCCAGAGGTCCAGATGATCGGTTTGAAGGCGGCGTAGAGATTCCTCCAGCATTTTCAACGCGAGGTCCTTATCGCGGCCGTGGGTGCAGACCTTGGTCATCAGGAACACCTGCTGACGTTTTTGTTTGAGAGCTTTTCCCATCCAGTCTTCGGTCTTGCCGCGGTGATATTCCCAGCAATTATCGAAGAAGTTGACGCCGGCATCCATCGCGCCATGCATGATGGAGATGGCGGTGCTTTCGTCCTCGGCATCGCCGATGTGGTGGCCGCCCAGAGCGAGAATCGACACCTGGACGTCAGTGTGCCGCCCGAAGGGGCGGCGCGGGATCGTCCGTGGGGAGGAGTCCGCTTGCATTCACACGATGGATGCGGCTTTAGATTGGTTGTTTCATGCAGCGGGCGTGCAGATTCGTCGCATTGCAGATCGATCTGTAACGTAAGTGGTCCGAAATGCCGCATTAAATAAATTGGAATATCACGTGCTTACTCGGACGTTCGGAGGGCTTTCCCATGCTACGTGATGCAACTTCTGCCGACGGCGTCGAAACGCGGTCGGAGTCGATTTACCCGAGGAACGAGGCGCACTCGTCCGGGGTGTCGTGGGGCGCGGTGATCGGAGGGGCTTTTGTGGCCGCCGCGTTCTACCTTATTTTGCTCGCGCTCGGAGCTGGCATGGGATTGTCCTCGGTTTCGCCGTGGTCAGGCGTAGGGCTGTCCGCGTCGGCGCTGGAGTGGGGGGCGATCATATGGCTGATCGGGTGCGAAATTATTGCTTCGGCCTTGGGCGGGTATTTGACGGGGCGGCTGCGGATTCGATGGGCGACGATCCACACAGATGAAGTCCATTTCCGCGACACGGCGAATGGATTCCTGGCGTGGGCGGTTGCGTTAGTACTAACGGTGACGTTCCTGGCGTCGGCGGCCACTTCTATGGTGGGGAGCGCGGCAGCCGGAGCCAGCGCGGGCGCCGCGGCGACCAGCGCGGCGGATCCGAATGGATATTTCGTCGACATGCTGTTCCGGTCGGATCGCCCGGGGAACGGGGTGACATCGGGCGCCACCGAGGCAGCCCAGAACGCCGAAGCGGGACGCATTTTCGCCAATGCCTTGCGGCAGAGTCAAATTCCGGACGGCGACCGAAGCTATCTTGCAGGAGTGATCGCCGCCAGGACGGGAATGAGCCGCGCGGACGCGGAGAGACGAGTGGACGACGTAATGAATCAGGCCCGGCAAGCGGCGGACGCGGCTCGCAAATTGACGGCTCGGTTGCTATTGTGCATCTTCTTCATGCTGATCATCGGCGCATTCAGCGCGAGTTTTGCGGCAACCGTGGGTGGAAGGCACCGGGATCACGTTCAAGTGGTTTAGATAACGATTTTCAAACTTTAGGAGGCTTAAAATGCGTTCAGCTTTGCTGTATTTCCTGGGGGTTCCGATTCCCTTGATTCTCTTGATTGCGCTTTTCACACATCACTGCTAGTTTTTCCTGTGTTTAGTTGGAGTTGGCACGTCCGGACGGGCGTGCCACCGGCTTCCCTGGCGGCTTAAGAATTTTCACGGAACATCCGATCTGTATAAAGAGATCCTATGTCCGCGAATAGACCAACTCCGACTTACAGGCCTAGCCGCATCGCCAGCGATGCACGGCTCGATTCAGGAGGGGCCTGAATCGGCCGGCAGTGGGGCGACTTCGAACCATTTACGCTCTGGGTTGTTTGATTCTGACCTCGGCTGGCCTAAACGCCCAGCGATACAGTTTCAAGCAGTACGATCAGGATTCAGGCCTACAGAATCAGGATGTTCGCGCCTTGTACCAGGATCGGGCGGGATTCCTTTGGGTGGGGACGGAGAATGGCCTGTATCGCTATGACGGGCATGTGTTTCGGGCGTACACGGAAGCCGACGGATTGCCGGCCGCGCGGGTAGAAGCCATCCACCAGACGCCGGATGGGACGCTTTGGGTGGGAACGAGGGCGGGATTGGTTCGGTTACAGGGAGAAAGGTTCCAGAAAGTGGAACTACCCGTCGGACACGACGCCTACGTCATGAGCTCCGACTCGATTGGCCGTCTGTATGTGGGAACGGCGTCGGGGTTAATGATCAGCGAGTCCTCGATCGCCGGCGCGGGGCCGGTGGCGTTCCGGCACTATAAAGCTCCCACGCAAAGGTCGCAAATGGTTCGCGGAATCGCGGTTACCGAAGGCGGGCCGGCGTGGTATGGGTGCGGGCACGAAATATGCCGGTTTGACGGCGGGCGAATCGAGAATTTCGGAACTGCGTCAGGGGTTCCGGACGATCCGTGGCAGGCGGTAGTGGTCGACCGCCAAGGGAGCGTGTGGGCGCGAAGCCTGACCATGCTCATCGAGCTGCCGAGCGGACAATCGAAATTTCTGCGCCGGGACGAGGGATTACCGGAAGCGGGGCTGGAGGGACGGCTGCTGCTGGGGCGGGACGGACAATTGTGGGTGCCGACGCTTCGAGGATTGGCGCGGAGGTCGGGATCGGGATGGGAAATCATCGGAAAGTCGCGCGGTTTGCCCATGAGCTCAGTGGCCTGTGTGCTCGAAGACCGCGAAGGGTCGATGTGGATCGGATTGAACGGGACGGGGCTGGTCCGGTGGCTGGGAGCGGTGCATTGGGAAACGTGGACCGAGACGGAAGGGCTGGCATCGGAAAATATCTGGGGAATCCGGCGGGACCGCAACGGGGTGCTGTGGAGCGTCAGCGACAACGGGGTTAGCCATTTCGACCAAGCCCGCGCGCAATGGGAAACCTTGAGGGTGAGAGGGCTGGTTCCGGCGCAGACGGGACGTCTGATCGAAGCCTCGGATGGAGCGATCTGGGTGAGTCAAAGGACCGGCGCGGTCCGCATCGATCCGGCCCGCAGTTCGGCTACCCGTTATGGACAAAGTTCGGGATTGGTAAAACCCTGGGTTACGTCCCTTTCGCCGGGTCTGATGGACCGGGTCTGGGTAGGGACGAAGGAAGGCCTCTATAGGAGCGAAGGGAGCGGCGCGGCCGTCCACTTCGAGCGGGAGATACTGCCGGAAGAAAGCAAGCCGGATTTCATCTACGATTCCTTGCTCGACCGGAAGGGACGTTTGTGGGTGGCGAGCTGGAACGGGCTGATGCGGCTCGAAAAGGGAGTTTGGACCCGCCTTCGGGTTAAGGACGGACTGCTCAGCGACCACATACGTTATCTGACCGAGGGACGCGACGGCTCGCTTTGGATCGGCTATTTCGATCCGGTGGGAGTCTCACAGCTTGTCAACACCGGCGATGGCTTAGGCTGGAAGCATTTTTCTCACAAGGACGGACTGCGGTCCGACACCGCATTCTTCCTGGGGTCGGATGTACGCGGCTGGATCTGGGTTGGAACGGACAAGGGTGTGGAGGTTTACGACGGATCAAGCTGGCAGCATCTGGATGAAACCGACGGGTTAGGCGGGGCGGCGAGCGCCTTCTGGGGCGATGCGGACGGCAGTGTGTGGGTGGGGACGAGTAAAGGGATCGCCTATTTGAAGGTTCCAGCCCGAGGCTTGCCGGTGCGTCCGGCGGCGGCTCCGGTGCGGCTGACCTCGGTGGTGTTTGGGGATCGCAGCATGAGTCTGGACGGAGGGATGTCCGTGCCGTGGTCGCAGCGATCGTTGAATGTGGGATTCGCGGCGATGACGTTCGTCAACGAAGATGTGGTGCGGTTTCGATACCGGATTACCGGCCTCGAAAATACCTGGAACGAGACGCGGCTTCGCGAGGCGCATATCTCGAGCCTGCCGGCGGGGCATTACACGCTGGAGGTCCAAGCGAATGCCGGCGGAGCTTGGGAGGGAACGCCCGCTCATCTGACATTTTCGATCCGGCCTGCGTGGTGGCTGACATGGTGGTTCATGCTTCTCACTTTTGCGGCGGTGGTCCTGATGGTGCACCAAGCGTGGAGTTGGAGACTGCGCAGCATCATGAGGCGGCAAAAAGAGCTGGAAGATGCGGTGTCGGATCGGACCGGAAGCCTGAAGCTGGAAAAAGCGCGGGCGGAACGCGAGCGGGACACGGTGGAGACGCAGAAGGTGGAGATCGAACGGTTATTCGAGGAATCGCAACAGGCCGCGCGCATGAAGGACGAGTTCCTGGCGAACATGAGTCACGAGATCCGAACGCCAATGAACGGGATCATCGGGATGACGCAGATGGTGCTGGATACGGCGCTGTCGGCGGAGCAGCGCGAGTATCTGGAGATCGTGGGGACGTCGGCGGATTCGCTGTTGAGCATCGTCAACGATATTCTGGATCTCTCGAAGATCGAGGCCGGCAAGCTGCACCTGGAACAAGTGGTGATGGATCCGCACGAAGTGGTAAACGCGTCGATCAAGATTGTGGCGTTGCGCGCGCGGCAAAAGAATCTGGAGTTGTTTTGCGACATTGGCGGCAATGTTCCGCATAATCTGGTGGGCGATCCATTGAGGCTGCGACAGGTGCTGGTGAATCTGCTTGGGAATGCGATCAAATTCACGGAACGCGGCCGTGTTTCACTGGCGGTGAATTTGGACGAAACCGGCCAGGGCACGATGCTGCATTTCGAGATCGAAGATACGGGGATTGGGATTTCGGCGGAGCAGCACGCACTTATTTTCGAGCCGTTCGCGCAATCCGATGGATCGTACGCCCGGCGGTATGGCGGAACCGGGCTGGGGCTGACCATTTGCTCACGTTTCGTCCAGATGATGGAAGGACGCCTATGGGTGGAGAGCGAATTGGGAAAAGGAAGCCGGTTCAGCTTCACTGCCCAGGTGCAGAGGACTGCCGAGGTGGTTGTGAAGACGGCTCCGGCAATTGAGGCGGCGCCGGCTGCCGAGGCACATTCAGTCAAGCCGGCAACGGTCGCAGGAACTCCCAAGGTGGAACCGGTCCCGCCTGTGGTTCCGCTCTCGATTCTGCTGGCGGAGGACAACGCGGTCAATCAGAAGCTCGCGGGGCAGCTATTGCGGAAACGCGGCCATCGGGTGGTGGTGGCGGGCAACGGAAAAGAAGCGCTGGCGGCGTTGGACCGGCAGGTGTTCGGCCTGGTGCTGATG
The DNA here is from genome assembly GCA_963705675.1 of Terriglobia bacterium. GTDB lineage: Bacteria > Acidobacteriota > Terriglobia > Bryobacterales > Bryobacteraceae > Palsa-187. Next base: position 19,273 of record CAVPKR010000016.1, on the reverse strand, counting down.
GACGTGCAGATGCCGGAAATGGACGGGCTGGAGGCAACCGCGGAGATTCGCGCGCGCGAAAAAGTGACGGGGGCGCACATCCCGATTGTCGCGCTGACATCGCACGCGATGAGTGGAGATCGCGAGCGGTGCATCGAGGCGGGTATGGATGACTACCTGTCGAAGCCGATCAAGCCGGCGGAGCTGTTCGCGACGGTGGAAAGTCTGGCGATCGTCGAAGTTACTCCGCAGGGCGACGGTCAGATCTGACACTCGGGGCCGTCGTGGTCGAAAGGTCCCGCGTCGCGAATACGGCATGGGCGGGACGACCGATCGGGGTCCAGGCATTCTACGAAGGGCAGCAATTCTTGTGCGAACTGGTGAAAAGTCTTGCTACACAGTAGTCAGCCAGCGTGCCGCGGCTTTGAGGTCTTGAACGAAGGCGGCGTAATCGTCCGCTCGCGTATCCGGCTGGGATCGCAAGATTGAGGACGGGTGTACGGTAACAAACAGAGCGGCTGCTGAAGGGTGGTCCACAACTCTTCCGCGGAGGTCTTTGATGCGAACCTTCTTGAGGAGCACGGTCTCAGCGGCGGTGACTCCCAGGGCGAGGATCAGGCGCGGGCGAATCATCGCGATCTCGGCCTGGAGCCACGGACGGCATGCCTCCATCTCATCGTGATCGGGCTTCTTATGAATCCTGCGTTTGCCGCGCTCCTCAAATTTGAAATGCTTGACGGCATTGGTGATGTAGACGGCGGCTGGGTCGATTCCGGCATCCGCAAAGCCTTTCGACAATAATTTACCCGCCGGGCCCACGAAAGGCCGGCCCTCCTTATCTTCGTAATCGCCAGGCTGTTCGCCTACGGCGAGGATTCGGGCTTTGGGGGAGCCTTCGCCGAACACGGTTTGGGTTGCATATCGATAAAGATCACAAGCCTGGCAGTTCCTGGCGGCCTCGCGCAGAGCACGGAGGGAATTCGCATGGGGGACGGGGTCGCTGGGAGAATGACGCGACACGGGCTACTTCTCGCCGGCGAGCAGTTTATCCACGGCGTCGGAGATGCGGCTTCGACGGTCGCTATCGGAGACGCAGTTCACGGTTTCTCTGGCGAGACGAATGTTGAGGAGATATTCTTCGGGCATTTGTCCGACGAGGTAGTCTCGCGCAGTTTCGAGATGTTCACGCAAAAGGCTGCATTCGCTCTCAGAAGGATCACTGGCTTCTTCGATGAGGCGGTCTAGGGTGGACACGTCAGTGGTGGGATGCATGGCCGTAAATAAGATTCACGAGAGGCACACGACCGTTCAACATTTTCCAGGTGGAAACGGCGGGAGCTTGATGGAGTCCATTATGCAAAGGAGATTCGAATGAGAACTCAAACTAATTGTCACGTTGCACGAGTAGCCGGATTGGCGGCGATATTAACCGGGATGCTGATGGCGCAATCCGGGGATGCGGATTTCGTGCGCAAGGCCTCGGAAGGCGGGATGGCGGAAGTGAAACTGGGGCAGTTGGCGCAACAGAAGGCCTCGCACCATTCGGTTAAGGAATTCGGCCGGCGAATGGAAGCGGATCATTCAAAGGCGGGAGACGAGTTAAAGGGAATCGCGGCAGAACAGGGGATGACGGTGGAATCCGCGCTCAACAGCAAAGATCAGGCTTTGTACGACCGGCTCTCTGGCCTGTCAGGCGACGAGTTCGATCGAGCTTACATCAATGCGATGGTCAGAGACCACAGAGAGGATATCTCGGAATTTCAAAAAGAGGCGAGCACTGGCAGAAACGAAAAGGTCAAAGCTTTCGCTTCAAAAACGCTGCCTACATTGCGCGAACACTTGAAGTTGGCGGAAGCCGCGGCGAACGAAGTCGGAATTACACGGACGGGACATTAAGGAGAACACATGGCGAAGGAATTAGCGGGCAAACGGGTGGCGATTCTGGTCGCGGACGGCTTCGAACAGGTAGAAATGACCAAGCCCCGGAAGGCGCTGGATGACGCCGGGGCGACTACCCAGCTGATTTCGCCCGCGCGAGGGGAGGTGCAGGGTTGGAATCATTTCGACAAGGGCGATAAGTTTCCTGTCGACGTGGATTTAGCCGCAGCACAATCGAAGAATTACGATGCGTTGCTTCTGCCCGGCGGGGTGGCGAATCCGGATCAACTGCGTACTCTGCCGAAAGCGGTGGAGTTCGTGAAAAGCTTTTTCGATTCAAACAAGCCGGTGGCAGCGATTTGCCACGGTCCATGGTTATTGGCCGAGGCGGATGTGGTGCGCGGGAGAACCATGACATCGTGGCCTTCCATTAAGACAGATCTGATCAATGCGGGCGCGGAGTGGGTTGACGAGCAGGTGATTGCCGATCGGGATTTGGTCACCAGCCGGAAACCGGATGATATTCCGGCTTTTAATCGCCAGATGGTAGATACTTTTCAACGGGCTCGGAAGAATTAGTGTACGCAATGGCATTAGAGTTGCAGATTAAGCTCTAGGAGCGAATCGATATGAAGAAACTGGCGTGCTGCATCGCATTAACAATCGGCTGCCTGATGGCGGCCCCGAAGTCTGACAATATAACGCGAGAAGTCCGGCATGAATTGTTGATGTTGCCGTATTACGGCGTGTTCGACATCATTTCATACCGGGTAGATGGGTCGACGGTGACGTTGTTCGGCGAGGTGGTACGGCCGACACTCAAATCGGATGCGGAACGGGCGGTAAAGAAGGTGGAAGGCGTAACCCGGGTGGTCAACGAAATCGAAGTTTTGCCGGTTTCGCCGAATGACGATCAAATTCGAAGGGCGGTGTATCGGGCAGTCTACAGCGCTCCGGGGCTCGACCGGTACGGGTTCTCCGCGGTGCAGGCCATCCATATCATTGTGAAGAACGGCAACGTAACTCTGGTAGGGACGGTGAATAGCGAAGCGGACAAGAATCTGGCAAATATACGCGCAAATGGAGTTCCTGGAGTTTTTTCAGTGAAGAACGAGCTGCAAGTTGATCCGAACGCTTAAGAGCGGGTCACTCGGTTCGGTGCCGGAATTCCGGCGATGACTTGAGCGTGATTCAGGGCGGAGACGAGTGAGACTCCGCCCAGGATGTTACCGAGAAGCGTGGGCAACATATATCCGGAAATGAATGACAGCCAGGTTTTGGCGCCTACCATGACCAGGAACAGGACTTCCACGGAACCAACCACGACGTGAGTCAGCCCTGCTAGTCCCACGACATAGGTAAGAATCACGATGATGGCGACTCGGGACGAGTCCGTTGCGGCGAGCATCCACACGACCATCGCAATTAGCCAACCCGCGAAAATGCCGCGAAGGATCGCGTTAGATGGTGAAACATCCGCGGCTTGAATTGCAAGCTGCCTTAGCGCGCTTAGAACCTCCGGGCGCACGACCGCAGTGTGACTGATTACCCAAGAGAAAACATGTGCTCCGGCAAGATTCGCGGCCAAGACGACGGCCCACAGCTTCAGGACCGAGACGAGGGTCGTGAGGTTGCGGCGCGCCAGGAGCGGAATGATCGCGGTCAGGGTATTTTCCGTAAATAGCTGCTGGCGGCCGATGATCACGATCAGGAATCCGAGCGGATACCCGAGATTGACGACCAGAGGCCGCCAGGATGCTTCCGGCAAGTACGCGCGAAGGAGACCCTCTGCGAGAAAAGAGAACCCCATCGACAATCCGGCGGCAAGGCCCGACCAGGCAAGCCCGGCGACTGGCCGCTGGAGTTCTTCGTCGCCGTCCTTGCGGATGGTCTCATGGACGACCAAAACTGCCACGGAGGTGCGCGATTGAGCTTCCTCTTCCTGGCTTTCGGTGAGAGGCGGCACGACTTCACCGGTTGCGATGGGTTGTGCTTTATCGTCCAGTAACATTGCGAGGTGAAGGTTAGATCGAAGCGAGGCGAGAACGTTTCTATTTCACTTCCTCGAAGCGCAATGGCGGGTGTTTTTTGTCGCCGGAGTGGGCGGGTTCCGGCACGGGCGGCGACTGGATCCCTTCGTAGGGGTGCGCCTGATAGGGAAGGAGAACCACCGGATTAGCATCGGGCTCGAGTAGCCAGACGGTTCGCGCGGGATAGTATTGCCGAAGTTTGTCGTTTTCAGGCTCGCCAAGGTCACGCGCCCAAACGACCTTCGAGGCGTCGATATCTGCGTCGTTAAAGACCCATTCTCTTATGGTGTGTGACGGGCCGTAGCGAACGAAGACTAACTGCGGACCCGGACTTTCTTTCAACCGTTTGTGAATGGCGAGGTAGTTATCAGGGTCGCCGTAATTCAGCGTGTCCCAGGTTTCATATCGCCACATATATTGTGCAAAGTCCTGATTGCCCAATAGATGGAGACCGTACCAGAAAACGAAATGAATTCCGCAGAGGAAGAGAGTGACGCGGGCGGCGTAGAGCCCCGCGGCGCATCCGCTAATAGTGAGACGGCTGAGCTGCTGAAGTCCGATTATGCTGATGAGAACGAAGAGGCTGGTCTCGGCGGCGATGTAGTGAGTGAAGAAATAGGGATAAATACCGGTTCCCAGGGTAAAAAGAACGAGTGTGATGGCTATCCACCAATACCGGTAATCGCGAAGGGCAAAAAGCGCGGCTGGAAGAATCAGATAAAGCGGGGCTAAAAAGAAAAAGCGATAGAAGCGGACTCGACTGGCAAGACGCGAAAGGTAAGGACGAACCCCCGGGGGATTAATCTGGTGGGCATAGGACTGAAGATCATAGTCAAGGCGCTGCTCTCGCGTCAAATCGCGGTGAGGGACGGGATTGGCTTGAAATACAAAGTCAGTAGGGATGCCGTATTGATAACGGCTCTGCATGTAAGGCAAAGTCGCGACGCTTCCGATTACCCGATAGTTATGAAGAAGAATCAGACCGATGGCTGGAGCTACCGTGAGAATCACAACAGGAGCGCACTTCAAGAGACGACGGGGATTGGGAACGAAGTAGAGAAGAACACTTAACAGCAAGAAAATAGATTCGAAGGGGCGGGCTAGTAATTGGAGGCCGAGGCCTGCTCCCAGGATTACCGCGTCCCTGGTGCGGGCGTGCTCGCGGAGGCGGGGAAGAGCGCCGAAGGTGAGGGCTCCGGCGACTGCGGATACGCCACCTCCCCAATAGGTATTCAGCCATTGATTCAAAGGACCGAATTCCATGACGGCGAGAAGGCCGCCGATTAGCGCCCAGTTGGGCGTGGTCCAGCCGCGCAGCATCCAGTAACAGAGCGCGCAAAAGGCGGCGATCGAAAGAGCGACTCCGGCCCATTGATGGCGAAAGAGAACTTCGCCGATGGCAAGCGCTATCCCCTGGCCGAGAGGATAAATCGAACTGTAGGTGGGCTCGAAAAGGACGAAATAGGTTTCGAAGAATTGGTGCAGCGGATGCGGCGGATTAGTTAGGCGGAAATGGGATAGGGTATCGCCGAGAAGAACGTAGCTCATTTCGTCGGAGACCATGGCAGTGGGAATGGGATGGACGGGCAGAAGCGTCAAGCGAAGAAGGATCGGCAGGATTGCGAGGATCAGCATACATAAGGCGGTCTTGGATGCCAGGCGAGCTGCGAGAGGGATCCAGTGCCGCCAGCCGAGCGCGAGTGAGACTAACGCAATCGCGACGACGAGCTCGATGAAATCGGACGCGCCGAAGCCGATGGGGTTATGAAGCGGCAGGAAGGAGCGAAACAGATGGAAAAGGTAAAACATCGAGCCTTTCCATTCTTGCAGCTTTGCGGATTGCCGTTAACGGGTCTTGCGGGAAGTTAGCAGGAGGCCGCACTTCGGTGCAGCGATAGCTCCAGCCCAATCAGGTCTTCCTTAATCTCGATGGGGCTGAACTGTGTTTGCGATAAGAATTGCTCAAACTCGATCCTTGTGTAGGCTCTTTTGAGAAGCATAAAGCGAAACGTGAGTTTGGTGATCAGGGCATTGACGGGGTTCAGGCGCATCGCGTCTATCGCTTGTCCGATCGAATGGTTGGAGGTGTCGCGGCGCAGATCGATGATGAGGGCCTGGCCGCCGTTCTTGAGGACGCGATGCATCTCCTGTAGAGCTCGCACGGGTTGGGTGAAGTTCTTGAAAGCTGCGCGGCAGACGATGAAATCGAAAGATTCCGAGTCGAAAGGCATATCGGCGGCGTTGCCGCGCTGGAAATCGACGGCAACGCCGGCTTCCTGAGCGCCGCGAGTGGCCAGATCGACGAAAGTATGGCTGATGTCCAGACCCGTGACCTGATACTTACCGAGCTTCGCGAGCTCATTCGAAAAGTAGCCGGGGCCGGGAGCGACTTCGAGGACCCTGCCTCCACCAGGGAGCTGTTGGGCAACACGATGGGCCAAGGCCTTGAAGTCGTCCAGGGATTTGAGGGTTAGGGATGCATACCATTTCGCCGTCAGGCCTTCCATACCCGCGCCTTTGTATGCTTTGGGAATTGCTTGTTCCATGAAAGCTCCTTCGTGAATGAGATTAACCGGCATGGGGAGGTGGCCCAAGTGGGATTCGGCGAGAAACCGGTAACCACCGGCGAACTGCGTACGGCGGCGGACGTGTAGACTTGCAAGATGACTTACGGCTCCCTTACGCGCATCGCGTTCGTGGTTGGGGTTGCGACGATGCTTCCGGCTCAGCAGGCGAAGAAGCCCGGGCCCATGCAAACGCAATCGCCGTCGACCGTGGCGTTGACTGTTAAGGATGGCGAGGAAGCGGTTGAAATCACCAACGTCGCCTACCATTTGACCGGCAGCGGAATTCCTGGCCTTCCGGGAGAGCAGCGGCTGCTGTTGAAGACTAGCTCGCATACGAAGGAGTTGGTGGATTCGATCGGCATGGAAGCTTCGACGACGACTCAGGCCTGGCCCCTCGGCGTCGACTTGAAGCAGAAGCCGCTTTATTCACTGACCGTGGCGGGAATAGATCCGAGAGTGATCAACAACGAAGTACTGGTCATATCGCGCGGACTGGAAGAAGTAGAGTGGTGGTCGGTTTACAAGCTGGGCAGCGCGGCGCACTTGTTCGATACGTATACGCCGCTGGTGCAATTTTCGGTGGGGACCGAGACGCAGGAGCTGCGATACGTTGGCTTTGAAGTGCCGGGAGACGATATTACTGATCCTCGGCTGAGGGCGCAGACCGTGGTGGGGGTGCTGACGTATTCTTCGGGGGATCACGTGATGCGAGAAGCTTTGATCACTTGCGACAAACGGGAGCTGGCGACTTTCCTGAGGTCTTTCGCGGATGCAACACGCCGGGTGTCGCTGGTGGAACGTCGTTTACCGACCGGAATTACGCGGAGCATCGCGATCGTGATCTTTCCGAATGATCCGTCGGCTCGGGGAACGTATACAATTACTATCCCCATCGTCAAGGACGACTTTGATCTTGCGCACACTACCGGCTCGGTTGGAATTCACGCGGCAGCGTGGAAACGGTAACTCAACTGATAAGTGGCCCGCCCCCGGATCGCACTGGGCGTCCGGGGGCGGGCGTGAGAAACGTACTGCCGGACCTTATTGGGGCAAGGCGTAACCCCAGCCGGTGAAGTTTGAATTTGAAATAGCCAAATCCAAGCCGGGTAGCTGCGGATAGGCGTTCAAGTTCGGGATTCCTCCAAATTGCGAGGTAATCGTGGGCTGCGTGACGATGAAGCTGATGGTGAAGGATCCGGCCGATGTGGAGCTGCCGGTTGTGCCTGTCGTTCCTGTCACGCTCGATGTGCTGGTAGAATTCGAGATAGTCATCGAACCTGAGCAGTCAGGGTTCACGGTATAGGTGCCGGTGTATTGTAGCGCGGCCAAGGAGGCTTGGACGGCGGATGACGAAATACCGTTGATGGAAGGCGCTGTATTGGCGGCGTTGGCAGGGAGCAGATTGCCGGCTCCATCGAATGTCAAAATACCGATGATCGCCTCAGGCTGAACCGTCGCGCCAGTGGCGCCAGTCGACCCGGATGCGCCGGTCGCACCGGTGGATCCTGTGGCTCCGGTAGTGCCGGTTGCGCCAGTAGATCCGGTTGCCCCCGTCGTGCCTGTGGCACCGGTTGCGCCAGTGGCTCCTGTGGCACCCGTGGCGCCGGTTGACCCGGTGGCTCCTGTGGCTCCATTCATCCGCACCGCAAAGGTATTCAACACGAAACCGTAGGTGCCATGAAGATTCGCGACGGAGCAGAAGTTTCTATATAGTACCTTGACGAGTTTGACCTGTAGCGCTGAACCAATTACCGCGCCGCTGGATCCAGAGGAACCGGTTGCGCCGGTGGCTCCCGTAGTGCCCGTTGCCCCTGTTGACCCGGTGGTCCCGGTCGCGCCCGTTGCGCCAGTGGCACCGGTTGTTCCCGTCGCGCCGGTGGTGCCCGTGGCCCCTGTCGCCCCAGACGATCCGGTTACGGTATTGGTTAGAGGCACACCGAGGTCAATCTCGGCGCCACCGCCAAGAATTGAGCCCACCAGAATCGCGGGGGTCATATTAGAGCCGAACGCGTCATTCAGCGATACGATAATTGCGCAATTGGTAACGTTGTATGTCCCGACCTGCATCGAAGTCGCGCCAGTTGTCGAAGAGGACGAAGTGATATTACCAGCGCCATCAAAGACCAAGACTCCGGTGTCTGCGAATTGATTGTTGGAGAGCACTCCGCCGATGAGCGTGCCGACGGGGGTACCGCTATAGGCGCCGGTTGCGCCGGTTGCTCCAGACGCTCCGGATGCTCCGGTGGCTCCGCTCGCTCCAGTTGCCCCCGATGCTCCGGATAGTCCGGTCACTGCACGGTTGGCGATAAAGCCGTAAGGGCCGCTGATGTTCGAGTTGGTCAACTGGCAGAACTGGGCTGAGGCAAGAGAACTGCACAATAAGCCCACGCTCGATAACAATACAATTTTTCTTCGATCGGTTTTCATTTATTTCTCCTAAGGTGCTACGTACGCCGGTTAGACCCATTGCACTGAGGAAAATTACAAGAAATTTCCAGAAGGAAGAAAATGCCGGATCAGTGACTAAGGATTCCAAAGCTTCCCGTTGATGGTTACGTCGCTCGCGCGGAAGCCTTCCACATGTTCGACGATGTTTGGTTTCGCGGCTTGGTCGAAGCGGCACTGAGTAACGGTTACATCGTGGATTGGGTCGGAAGCGTACCCGCGGAGATTCAATGCGTCCACGGTTTTTTCGCAGGTGACGTCGCGAATCTCGATATTCCTGACGGTTGGATTGAACGCTCCCCCTTCACCTTCCTCGTAGCTGAAATCGATCTGAATGACATCATGGGCGACCTCGCCCACCGTCACGTTGCGAAACGAGATGTTTTCGATGATCCCGCCGCGATAAGAATTAGTCTTGATTCTTAGCGCGCGTTCCAGATGGGGGCTGCTCATTTTGCAATCGCGCACGAACACGTTGCGAACGCCGCCGGAAGCTTCACTGCCGATGCTTACGCCTCCATGGCCGTCTTTCATCGTGCAGTTTTCGATTACCAGGTTTTCGCAGGGAGTATTGACGCGGCGGCCGTCGCGATTGCGTCCGGATTTAATGGCGATACAGTCGTCGCCGGTGTCGAACGTGCATCCTTGAATCAGGACGTCGCGGCACGATTCAGGATCGCAGCCGTCGTTATTGGGACCGTGGGTGGAAATGTTCACATTTCGAACGGTGATGTTCCTGCTAAGTACGGGATGGACTTCCCACATCGGAGAATTGCGAATGTTGACGCCTTCTATCAGGACATTTTCGCAGCGATATGGCTGAATGAATTGGGGACGAAGATAATGGCCGGGGCCGAAGATCCGGTCCTTCACGGGAACATTTTTTTCGCCCATCGCCACCAGCGCGGCACGGTCCTCGAGCGCATTTGGACCCTCATGGCGAACGCCACAGGTGACGCCGCCTTTCCACGGCCACCAATGGTCGCAATCGGCCTGACCATCCAAAGTGCCAGTCCCCGTGACGGCGATATTGGTCTGCTCGAAGGCATAGATCAAGGATGAATAATTCATGCATTCGGTGCCTTCCCAGCGGGTGAAGACAATGGGATAGTCTTTGGGATCGCGGCTGAAGCGCAATGTAGCGCCCTCCGCGATGTGAAGGTTCACGTTGCTCTTCAGGTGAACAGCGCCGGTGAGGAAAATCCCGGACGGAACAACCACCCGACCCCCTCCGGCGGCGGAGCATGCGGCTATCGCTTTGGTGAGGGCTTGGCTAGAATCGGCCTCGCCGCCGGTTTTAGCGCCGTAGCTGGTGATCTCAAAATCTCGATTGGGGAACTTGGGCGGGCGGATTCGCGCGACAATCGCTGCGGCCTGGTCCGCCCAATCGGCACGGGTGCGGGAGGCGGTAAGGGCGGCCGCGGCGCCGGCGGCGAAGGTTCTGCGAGTGATCATCTGCTTATCCTTATAATTCAATTGTGAACTGAAAAAGACATTTAGTTCCCCTCAACCATTGATTTAGCAACGTTGGTAGCTGTGAGGCCTGTCACTCGGCTAGAATCGGGAGCGGATGACGCTGGAAAAATATTCGATCGGCGTGGGCGATCGATTTGTTCATCAGGCGAAAGCGCAGCTCGCGGCGTGTATGTGCGCGGAACGGCGAGGCGTCACGGTTATTCCCGTATGGAATAAATCCAACCGCGAGCATAACACGATAGGATCTGAGCCTGGCAGTTCTCGACGCGCGGTGGATGCGGCGGTGCGTGAACTGGGCTGGAAGCATTCCTATTACCTGGATGCAGATCATATCGAGCTGAATACTGTGGACCGGTTCCTGAAGCCGTGCGATTTTTTTACCATCGATGTGGCGTCGTCGATTGGGTGTGCGTCGAAAGCCGGGGAAGCGGAGGCGTTTCTCGATCGGCATCCGGAATTGACGGGTCGCGTCGAACTCGCCGGAGAATCGCTTCAGGTTTCTCACGCAGAAGGGCTCAGGATCGCCGGCAAATATCTTCTCGCAGTGAAGGAAGCCGGACGGATTTATCGCAAGATCGAGGCGGACAAAGGCGCGGGGAAGTTTGTTACGGAAGTGTCGATGGATGAGACGGATTCTCCGCAGACGCCGTCTGAGCTGCTGCTGATCCTGGCCGCGATCGCCGATGAAGGGATCCCGATTCAGACCATCGCGCCGAAGTTCACGGGTCGATTTAATAAGGGTGTGGATTACGTGGGCGATGTGGTTCAGTTCGAACAGGAGTTCGCCGCGGATGTCGCTCTGATCGCGCACGCGGTGAAGCATTACGGATTGCCCCAGAATTTGAAGTTGAGCGTTCATTCGGGCAGCGACAAGTTTTCGTTGTATGCGCCGATACGCCGCGTGCTGTTGAAATTCGACGCCGGAGTGCATTTGAAAACGGCGGGGACTACGTGGCTGGAGGAATTGATCGGCCTTGCCGAAGCGGGACCGGAAGGCCTTGCATTGAGCAAAGAGATTTACGCGGAAGCTTACGAACATCGCGTGGAGCTGTGCGCTCCATACACGGCGGTGATCGATATCGATACTGCGCGGTTGCCGGCTCCTGAAGAAGTTCTCAGGTGGTGCGCCGACCAGTTCTCCGGTGCTTTGCGGCATGACCAGAGGAATCCACTGTTCAATCCCAGCTTCCGCCAGTTGCTGCACGTAGGCTATAAGATTGCCGCGAAGATGGGGGATCGTTATACGAACCTTCTGGAATCGTGTGAAGCCGCGGTTTCGAGGAATGTGACCGAGAATCTGTTTGAGCGTCACATAGTCCCACTGTTTTTCGGAACGGCCTGATGCGCTGGGTGGTGTTCGCCATCGCCGTCTCGGCTTCCGCACAGGACACCCGCACGGTGACCGAGCCGGTGATTCCACCGGTATGCGCGCAGTTGAAGGCGCGGACGGTTGAACTCTCCAGCGATGAGAAAACGCTGGATACTTCGCGAATCCAGCAGGCCATCGATCGATGCACAGCGGGACAAGCGGTGTCGCTCGAAGCGGGCGCGTTTCTATCGGGGCCGCTGCAACTGCGGGCGGGAATCACACTGTTGATCGAACGCGGCGCGACTTTGTATGGATCGCGCAATCCGCGCGATTACGATGTCGCGCCTGGGCGATGCGGGACGGTCGACGATAACGGGCGAGGCTGCAAGCCGCTGATCGGCGGCGACCACATCGCGGATGCCGCCGTGATGGGCGAGGGCGTGATCGACGGGCGCGGCGGCGCGCAACTTACGGGCAAAGCGGTTTCCTGGTGGGACTTGGCGCAGGAAGCAAAGGTTAAGGATCTGCATCAGAACGTGCCGCGCATTTTGATGCTGGTGTATTGCGACCGGTTCACGCTGTACAAGATCACGCTGAAGGATTCGCCAAATTCCCACGTTTCCTACAGCCACGGCGATGGATTCACGGCGTGGGGAGTGATCATCGACGCGCCGAAGACGGCTCGCAATACGGACGGGATCGATCCGGCGAATGCGACCAACGTGACCATCACGCATTGCTTCATCCATACCGGCGACGATCAGGTGGCGATTAAAGGCGGCGGGACGGGCGCGTCGACTCACATGACCATCGCCCACAATCATTTCTATACGGGACACGGGATGTCGATTGGAAGCGAGACGGACGCGGGAGTCAGCGCGATTCGGGTGACCGATCTCTCTATCGATGGCGCCGACAACGGGTTGCGGATCAAATCCAATTCGAGCCGCGGCGGGCTGGTGGAAGATGTGGTGTACGAGGATGTCTGCATCGCGAACACGAAGAATCCGATCTATATGGATTCGAACTATTCGTTCTATGGCAAAGCGCGGGACAAACTGCCCAGGTTCGCCGGAATCGTGCTGCGCAACGTGAAGATTCTGGATCCGGGAAAGATCACGCTCGACGGTTTCGACGAAAAACACCGGCTGGAAATGACGCTGGACGGCGTGATTCTAGGTTCGCCCAAGGCGACGCAGGTGGTGGCACATCATGCGCTGATCACGCTGGGGCCGGGCGAAGTGAACTTCACTCCATCGGGTGAGGACGTTCGAGTGACGGGCAAAGTCGGGCGGGCCAACGCGACCGGATGTGCAGTGAAATTCGAACCCATGCCCGGAAAACAATAAGTTGTGCGATGCTCATCCCAGGGATAAATGGACGTCCGGCAATTAGAATTGTTCCTGGCGGTGATGGAATACTCGAGCGTCACGCGCGCCGCGGAGAGCGTAAATCTGTCACCCGGCGCGGTAAGCTTGCAATTGCAGAACCTGGCCGCCTCGCTTCGCACGGACCTGTTCGTCAGGACGGGAAAGCGGCTGGTGCCAACGCCGGCGGCGCTGCGGCTGGCGGAGCTGGCCAAGGGCGTGGTGCGGCAAATGAGGCAGATCGAACAGGAGTTCGAGAATAATCCCGCCGCCGACACACGTCCGTTCTACCTGGCTACCGGCGCGACCACGTTGATCCACAGGCTGGGTGGTCCGCTACGGCTTCTGCGGAAAGAATATCCCAACACGCCCGTGAAAATCACGGTTTCGGCTACGGAGGAGATGGTGGCGGGGCTGCTCGACCGGCGTTTCGATCTGGCGCTGATTTCGCTCCCTATCGAGAATGATCAACTGACGATTCTTCCGCTGTTCGACGAAGAATTGCTGATTCTGAAGCCTTCGCCGACTCGGGTGCGAGGCTGGCACGTGGGCGTCATGGAGCAAGACGAGCTGGCCAGCGCGCAGTTTCTGCTGTATCCCGCGCGCAGCAACATGCGGGGGATGATCGATCGATTTTTTCGCGAGGTGGCGCTGACGCCTCGGGTGATCATGGAAGCCGACGACACGGAGGCGATCAAGCGGCTGGTGGAGGCGGGATTCGGCTATTCGATTCTGCCCGAACATGCGCTTCGCAGCCAGCCGCGGTTTTTCAAAATGTTTCGCGTGCCGGGACACCGGATGGTACGCCAGCAAGCCTTAGCATCGGCGCGGGCCCAGCATCCGCGAGCGCTGACGGCGTCGATTGCACGGTTTCTCCAGAGCGCGCTTACCGCGAAATGAATCCAACGAAAAAGGCAGTTTAGCCGCAGATATGCGCCGATCAACACCGATAAGACAGAACTTACCCCGCCGGTCGGTGGTGACCGGCCTCACGTGGCCGATTCGGTCCCAATGAGCCGCCATGCGCAGCATGCGGTGGATGTTCGTAAACTGGTCGAAGCCGGATTGCCCTTGCGAGATTGACCGCATGCTTCGCATGGCGGCTCATTGGGGGAAACGATTCGGCCTGGAATTGCGAGAACTAGCTCCACGTCGATCGTGATACCACCGGCCATCCTTGAAGAATCGGCAACTTGCAAAGTGTTTTCAGAACAACCCCGATGAGACACCCTCCCTAGAACACGAACCGGGCGCCCAATTGGATGGTCCGGGGCCGATTCGCCTGCGCGGTGATGGTGCCGAATCCGGAACTGTTCGCCGTAGTGCTTGGTGCGGAGAACGTCGGATGATTCAGGACATTGTAGGCTTCGAAGCGAAGCTGAAGATTGGTGCGTTCGTTGATGAAGAAGCGCTTGCTTAGGGACGGGCTCCAGTCGTTGATGCCATCCTGACGAAGGTTCGGGAACGTGGTCGGGAACGTCCGGATATGATACTGGAACGCATCCGCCGACTTGACGTCGAAGGCAGAGGTGTTGAAGGCCGTCGTGTTGGTTTCGCGGTTGTTCAGCACGATGGGCGCGCCGAAGTAAACGTAGTCGCCGGGATTGGTCGTGCTGCCGTTCACCCAGGTGACGGGCGCGCCGGTCTGATACGTGTAGATGCTGTTGAGTCCCCAGCCACCCACCAGTAGATTCTCCAGGCGCGAATTCGTATTCAGGAAGCGTTTCCCTTTGCCGAAGGGAAGCTCATACACCAGGGCCAACACAAACCGATTGGGATGATCGAACGGTGAGATTCGCTTTTCCGGTATCGGATCGGTGTCGTTCAGGAAGGTGTCGCGCTCGATGAGTTTCGAAAAAATGTAATTGCCGACCAGGGTAAGGCCCTCTGAAAATCGCTTCTGAAAACGGACGTTCAGGCTTTCGTAGAAGGAACTGCCGACTGGATTATTGAGCTCCACCACGCCGCTGCTGAAGCTGCCGGTACCGGTGGGAAATTCCGGATAACGGGCCAGCAGTTGCGCGACGCTGGTGGTGCTTCCGTTCTGTGCGGTCGCGAGCCCGGAAAAGGGATTCGGAACGGTGGCGCTCAGTATGTTGATAGTGGCCTGGTCGCGGGTGGGCAAGGTGCTTAGATACTGAGCGGGAACGTTGTTCAGTTGCGTGACAAAGACCGGCAGGTGCACGCCGTGATTCCCCATATAAGTTACTTCGAGGAGGGTGTTCGGGGTGAAGGAGTGCTCGACTCCGAAGTTCCAGCGAAGGGAATACGGATCTTTTTCATTCGGAGCCATGAACTGGACAGTCTGTCCCTCAAACGTCGCCAAGCCGGCTGAAGATCCCGCCGGCGCTTTGATCCCGGTCGGGAAGGGATTGCTGATCGTGGTGGCAGGAGTGAGGAAGCTGTTGTTGGATGCAACATATGAAGTGGTCTGGCTGAATCCATATTGCTGGAGGATCGGATTCGTCGAATAGGCACCGGTGATGGCTAGCTGGGTGATGGCGACGGGCTGCACGAACATCGCGAAGCCGCCCCGGAAAACAGTCTTCCCGTGTAGTCTTTCGGGGGTCCAGGCAAGGCCGGCGCGCGGGCTGAACAGATGGGACGTCTGATTATAGAGCGCTCCATTCGAGCCATAACTCAAGCCGCCGTTCACGTTGAAATTTCCAGCGGGAATTTCCGCGATCGGATGAGCGTTGTAAGCGGCGATCGCTGCCGGCGCCAACGGATTCGGGGTGGTGGTGTCGAAACCGTCAACCGTGCGGTCGTCTTTTTCGTGATAGGGCGCGTCGTAATCGAAGCGAAGGCCAAGGTTGACCGTCAGATTCTTTCTGACGCGCCAGTCATCCTGCACGAACCCGGCGATGTAGTGTTCGTAGTAGGAAGCCGAGGTGTTCAGATCGTAACCGCCGCTGGTGGGGAGGCCGAGCAGGAATTCGGCAAGATCCTGACCCAGGACTACCGTGGAGGAAGCGCTGCTGGATGCCTTCACCCAGCTATTCGAGCTGAACGAGAAGTCGCCGGCTGAATTCGCGGGACTGAAGACGTTCAAGACGTACTGTCTCGCGTCGACGCCGACTTTCAGCGTGTGGCTGCCCTTAATCGTGATCCAGGTGCCGAACAATTGGAGCGATTGCGAGGGTAGTTGATTGGCGGCGTTGGTGCCGAGCGTCGTGAGTCCCGTGGTGCTGGCGAAGGCGATATTGGGGAGCTGCGGATATTCGGAGGTCGCCGCAATATAGGACGGGAACCCGAGGCTGGTGGGGTCGAAGCCGGCGCTGGGCGAGGGATGTTCTTCCGCCATCCGGGTAAAGTTGAAACGAACATCCAGGACATTGGTCGGGGTGATGGTGTAGACGTTATCGATACTGCCTCCCCAGTTGTTACGCGTCAGTAGGGCGCCGGTGGAAAGATTCCCGAAGTAGTTATTCTTGCTCTGCTCGTAACCGGTCCGGCGAATGTCGAAGAACATACGGTCGTTGTTGCTGACGTTGTAATCCAGGCGGCCTAGCTCATTGTTGTAATTGTCGGGAGTACCGGCGGTGCTGCCGTAGTTGTCGAATCCTCCGGCTTGTCCAGCGATGTTCGGCAAAGGGACAAACTTCAGATATGCCTGTGCGATGGGGTTCAATTCGTTGCCCGGGATCATGTTGCTCGCCAGCGGCTGGCGCGTAATGGTCGTGCCACTCAGGACCGCGCTATACGGGTCGTAGAGCTGATACGCCGTACCGAGCTTGAGCAGCGCCGAGAAGTCTCCGGAGCGTTCCGCCGCAGTGGGAACGGTCAGAAATGTCGTGTTTGGCTGACTATCCTTCAGGCCTTCCCAGGCGAAAAACCAGAACAGCTTGTTCCGGCCGTTATATAGCTTGGGCAGAATCATCGGCCCCCCAGCGCTGACTCCATATTGGTTGTAGTGGGTGACCGGATTTCCCAGGCCGGCTTTGTTGTTGAAGAAATTATTCGCAGCCAGGGTGTTCGGCTGGTTGAATTCCCAAGCCGAGCCGTGGATCGAATTAGTACCGGTCTTCAAAACCTGATTCAAGGTGCCGCCGCCGGTGTGTCCGAAAGAGGAGTCGGAATCGAAGGCCTTGACGCGAACTTCCTGCACCGCGTCGGTGGGCGGGCTGTAGGCCAGACGCCCGTCCCAAGTGGCATCCGGCGAACCGTCGATCAAGATTTCATTGGTCTGCGACGGCGTTCCACCGATGCTCCAGCCAGCCGCCCCCGCGCTGTCGAAGGGATGAATCAGCGACGGCTGTCCAGTGGCCAGAACGCCCATCGACAGAGAGGCCAGGACCAGCGGAGTTCTTCCATTCAGCGGCAAATCCTCCACTTCCTTGGTGGTGATGGCTTGTCCGACGGTGGCGTTTTCGGAATTGATCAGCGAGGCATCGGCGCTGACCTCCACGCTCTGGGTGACATTGCCCACTTCGAGCGCGACATCGATCACTGGATGATCCCCGGAGCCAACGTTGATCGCTTTATGGATGAATTCCTTGAACCCATCGGCCTGGACCGCGATGTCGTAAATGCCCGGCGCGAGGAAAGGAAGGGTGTATTGGCCCGATGCATCGGAAACGGTCTGAAGCTTGGTACCGGTGCGCTCCTCAGTGGCGGTAACTCTAGCGTTCGCGATGCGGCCACCCGCCGGATCGGTAATCACTCCGCTGACGGTGCTGCGAAATTCCTGAGGATATGCGGGGATCGCGAGGCACGCGGCCAGGATCCAGAGCGCGGTGCTGATAGTGGTCTTCATCGGGGACCTCCTGAAGCGGGGCAAATGAATGCAGAAAATCGACGGGTCATACAGGGCCTTCTTGGTCACAATAAACGTTGCGTCGCGAGGCTAATAGGACTATACGGCTCGACTCCGCCAGGGTCAAACCAGCTTTCCTAAACAGGATGTTGAGAATCGCTCAAACCAGCGCTACGGTTCCGGATTCCGGTCTAAGGTTCCAGCCCTATTTACCGTTTTCTTCTACCGGCCGATAATCACTGTTGGAGCCGCCGTGTTCGTCGACCACTACGAGATTCTTCAAATCAGTCCGAACGCCGACCCTCAGACGATTTATCGCGTCTACCGCATCCAGGCGCAGCGATTTCATCCCGATAATCAGTCGACCGGGGACGCCGGTGAATTCCGGCGCGTGTCGGAAGCCTACCAGATCCTGAGTGATCCGCCGCGAAGAGCGGCCTACGACGTGGAGCATCGAAATGCCCGGCGTCAGAGCGCGCGGGATTTGTTCGAGCAAGCCAACGCATCGCAAGGCGTTGACGTGGAGAAGCAAAAACGGGAACAGATTCTCTCCTTGCTCTATAAAAAACGCGCAGCCCATCCGGAGCAACCGGCGATGTCGCTGAGAGACTTCGAGGAAGTGCTGGGGATCCCCAGGCAGCAGCTCGAGTTCAGCCTGTGGTTCCTGAAGGAAGGCGGTTACCTGCTGCGATCCGACAGCGCTCGTCACACGATCACGATGAAGGGCGTGGAGTGGGTGGAATCGATCGAGGCGGGCCTGCGGGAGCCGAAAATGCCTGGAATCGCCGATGGTTCACGGGTGGCGTGAGTTGGGGTGTTGAATGTCTCATTTTTCGTCGATAAGACACCTTGAGGGAAGAATAAGATATGTCCGCCCCGGCCTCTAACAAATTTCAAGATCACTACGCGATTTTCAATCTCGATCCCAAAGCGAGCTCGGAAGAGATTCAAAAGGCCTACGCCAAGGCTGCGCAGAAGTATCACCCGAGCAACAGCGAGACCGGTGATAAGGATAAGTTTGAGAGCGTTAACATCGCCTACGAAGTTCTGTCCGACCCGGACCTGCGCCGCTCATTCGACAAAATCAAAGGCGTAGACCAGGGCGGCGATCCAAAGTTCAGCGGGCTGCCGTTTTTCGAGAGGATGGGACGCGGAACCGGGTTGCGGTCCGCGCTCCTGTGCGTGCTTTACGATCGCCGCCGAACCCGTCCGTTCACCCCCAGCTTGTCCATGCGGCACATCGAAAACATCCTGGAGACGACCGAAGAGGAATTGACCTTCGTAATGTGGTACTTGAAGCAGCGCGGCCTGGTGGTCAACGACGACAAGAGCAACATGCAGATCACGGTGGAAGGAATGGACTTTCTGGAGAGCCATCAACCTTCGCCCGAACTGGTGATGCCCTTTATAAAACCGGGCGGCATGGTAGAACCGGATCAGATAGCCCTGGAAGTAGTCCCCGACGC
>CAVPKR010000015.1:0-31743 GCA_963705675.1 Terriglobia bacterium | reverse complement strand
TTCTATGCGTTCCTTGGTTCAGTTGCGTCTTGCTGATTGAGCCTGGCTTGATCGAGCAGCGCCTGCTGCTGCGCCACTTTCGCCGACGCCGATTTCTCCCTGGCCCGGCTTTGGGCAACCTGTTGGGGCCGGGTCATGGCGGATTGATTCGCGGCGTTGGCTTGCGCGATTTTGGCATCTGCCTGCCGAACCGCGGCTTCGGCGGCTGTGATGTTTTGCCGCGCTTCGTTCACCGACGCCGTGCGCGCGTCAATGGTAGCCTTGTCCGCTGCCGCGATCTGTACAGTCGTGTCGTATTGCTGCCGCGGAATCTCGTCTCTGTCGACGAGCTGCCGGTAGCGCTCGACATCGTCCGTGTCTTTCTTGTAAATCGCCTGCGCCTCCACCACCTGAGCTTGCGCCGTCTCCAGGCGGGCCTGAGCCGCGGCGAGTTGCCGTTGCGTGCCGCTCAACCCGGCGTCGGCATCGGCGCGCGACGAACGGGCCGTGTCCAGAGTGCTGGCGGTGGTCGTTGTCACGATCGGCACATCTGTTCGCAGCCGTCGAGAGCGGCTTCGGCATCCGCCAGATCCGCTTCGGCCTTGGCCACGGCAACCTGGTAATCCCGCGGATCGATCCTGACCAGAGTTTCTCCGGCTTTGACGACCTGCGCATCCTCGACCAACACCTCGTTCAACTGGCCGCTGATTCGCGCGCTGATGGCGTCACGTGCCCGTCGATCTCCGCGTCATCGGTGGATTCGTACTCGCCAAAGTATTTCATTAACTCGTATCCGGCCGCCGCCAACACGATCACGACGATCAGCGCCACGACCAAACGGCCACGGCGGCGTCTCGGAGACCTCTTGAGCGGGGTGGCAAGCGACTCGGTCTTTTTTTCGGAAGAATTGTACCTGAAGAGGCCGACCACGAGTTGCTTCCAGTTGAAGAAGATATGAGCTTGTCCAATTTAACCACAAACGACAGAGCTGCACTAGAATCGAGGAAAGAACGTAGTGACAAGGTAGCGACTTCCGTATCGAGTAATGACTCGTACCTTTCTGCTAGCAAAGAGGGCGATAAACGATGCAAACGCAGAGAGGAGCGGACGGCGATCTCATCCAAAGCCGAGCAAAGGAAAATCCAGCAGATAGTATCCCGCGGATCGAGATCGAGATTGAAGACTCAAAGAGACTACCAAGGCGAATGCTATTGACTCTGAAACGCAGACTCAACATTTACGCACCACCCACTTTGAACCTGGCGCAGTCGGGCGAATCGTATCCCGATAACGTTTACCCGCCCAACGACGCTTCGCACAACTCCTATCTTGCGAACATCGGATTTGCCGGGCAATTCTACGGCGCTACCACGGATTGGATGCAGGCTCCACAGGTGACCGTGAACGCCGGCAACGTCGCGAACAGCATCAATTTTACCGTGCAGCCGCGCAGTGGACCGGCGGCTTATGACATGGTGCTGTATGGCGACGTAGGGAGTCCGAGAGTGCCGGTGGAAGCGCCGCCGATTCAAACCGGGCTTCCCATCGCTCTGACTTTTTATGCTTATAGCACTGCTACCCAAGACGGTTATCTGGATTTTGCGCCGGGGCTGAACATCAGCGTCATCGGAGGAACGGCGCAAGTTTACGATCTGGGTCCCTTCAAGCCGGCGCCGTATTTGTATATGGCCGTGTACGCGGGATCTTCGACACAGGCGTCGACACCGGCAGCGCTGGCCGTCACCTGGAATGGGGATCTTTATGTGATGCCGGCTGCGTTCACCATCGTGCCATCGCCGCCGCCGACGGTCACCTCCGTCCAGGGCAGCACTGACAATAAAGGGAACGCGATGGTGAACGTCGCGGGCTCGAATCTCAGCATGAACACGCGGGTGTTCTTCGACGGCGCGCAAGGGACGGTCCTGAATACGAATCCGGACGGGTCACTGACCGTGGCGGCGCCACCGGCTTCAAGCGGGTATCGCGCGTCGGTGGAGGCATTGTCGCCGGACAGCCAAACCTCGGCGCAGACGCTAGGGTCCGCGCTCCCGCCTGTGTTTTCCTATAACGGCCCTGCATTTCCAGGAATAGGCGTCAGCCAGCCGCCGGCCATCGCCGGTACCGATTCGATGGTCCAGATTATGGGCTACAACACGAATTTTGTAGGCGGCCAGACTGTGGCCGGATTTGGATCGAGCGACGTCGTGGTGAAACAGCTCTGGGTGGTGAGTCAGGGGTTGGCGTTGGCGAACATTTCGGTGAATCCGTTGGCGCAGGCGGAATCGACCACAATCAGCGTGGCTAGCGGCTTGCAACTCACGACGCTAAGCACTGCATTTCAAGTATCGACGGGCAATGGCGCGCAGGTCAGCCTGCGGACGCCGATCGTGAATCAGGCGACACAACTGGCCGGTGTTCCGGGCGGCGGGATCGCGGTGATCAACACGAGCGGATTGCCGTCAACGCTTTCGGGCAACAATGTCGCGGGTTGGACGTTATCTATAGGAGGACAACCTGCGACATTTACGGTGGGCGCCGGACCAACCGGCGCGCAACTGCTGGCGGTGGTTCCGGGAGGCTTGCCGCTCGGCACCGCCGTGGTGCAGTTGAACTCGCCGAACGGGAATAATCCGCAGGCGGTATTGATGCAGATCGACGCGGCTCCGCCCGTGATCACCGCAGTACAGAGCCTTTCCGGCTCGGCTGTGGACTCAACACACGCCACGCATGCGGGCGATACGATCACGCTGACGGTTTCAGGAATTGCCGATCAGCTCGGCACCCTTCCAGCCGCATCGGCTATCTTCGTGAGCATTAATGGCGTCGAACAGAATCCGACCGCGCCGGTCGCGACCAATTCGCTGGGCGGAGCACAGATGCAAGTGACGCTTCCTTGGAACGTGTCCACTGGCGTTATCCCGCTCGCGGTCCGGGTGGGTACGCGCGTCTCAGCAGCGTATTCGATCGCCATCCAGTAATCGACTATTTACGTCCGCTTTTCTGAAGGGCGGCCTCAAACGTAGCGGCAAGCGGACCCAGATCCTCTACCGGCACCTTCATTTTCCTGCGCCAGTTGGGATACTGCCAAGTGCTGCCGGGAAGGTTCTGCTGCTGGGTCTCACCGGTCAAGTCCTCCTGATTGACGATCGCCAACATGCAGGGCGTCGAGAGAAGGAAGCCGATAGGGTCGCCGGGGAAGCCGGCTCCTTGCAATGCGTCGCTCAAGTGCCGCGTTTCTCCTTCTCGCGCCTCGCGCTGCTGCCGGTAAGCCGCTTCGTCGATTAGCCCCGCGGCTAAACGGGATTCGATGTCGCGACCGCTGGTGAAGCCGGCAAGTGTAGCCAGGTCGTGCGTGGTGGACGACACGGCCGCCTGCGCGGGATACTCATCCGGTCTTCGAAACGTCCCGTCGGAGTTCTTTTCGAACCAGAGGACGCGATAACTCAGAATCCCGGCCTCGGCCAAGGCTTGGCGGACTTCGCCGGTCACCGTACCCAAGTCTTCGCCGATCACTACGAACTGTCCGCGCACGCTCTCGAGGGCGAGAATCGCCAGCAAATCCGTTGCGTAGTCGCGGACGTAAGCGCCGTCGGTGGCTGCCATCCCGTCTGGAATCCAATAGAGGTGAAAAAAGCGCATGACATGGTCGATGCGCAGAGCGCCGCCGTGGCGGGCATTCTTGCGGATGGATTCGGCGAACAATCGATATCCATCGGCGCGGTGGGCATCTCGATTAGGAGGCGGAAAGGCCCAATCCTGACCTTGCGGCGAGAAATCGTCCGGCGGCGCGCCGACGCGGCAGCCGGTCGCGAAAAACGGCCGGTTTTGCCACAGATCGGCGCCGAAGCGGTCGGTGGCGAGCGCCAGATCATGATACAAACCGATGCGCATCCCCATCTGGAGGGCGTGCGCGTGAACCTCGGAAAGCTGGCGGTCGATGTGCCATTGAAGAAACTTGTAGAAAGCGACCTCGCGGGCATGTTCCTGCGCGAATTGCGCCACCGCCGGCGAGCGCGGATCGCGATACTGCTCCGGCCAATCGGTCCATAGCCAGACGTTTGGATCGGCCTGATGCATGCCTGCGGCAAGGGCGGAGTAGACGGCAAAATCATGCAGCGGCTGGCCCTCGGCGGCGGCGAAGCGATCGAAATCGTCAGAGCCTGCGAACTGGTCGAATATGGTCCTTAGCGCGGACAACTTTAGTCGTGCAACTCGCTCATATTCGACGAACTCGCTGGCGCGCAAGGCTTCAATCTCAGCGCGATCCATCGGTGCATCGCCGATTTTTTCCACGTCGAGATAAATGAAATTTCGGTACAGCGAGCATTCCGGCAGATAGGGGCTGATATTGTACGGCTGGCGATTGGGGATGGCATGCAGAGGGTTCAGAGCGATAAAGGCAGCTCCGGCGGGAGCAAACACGTCGACGGCAGCTTTAAGATCGGTAAAATCGCCCACTCCCCAATTCCGGCCGGAGCGCAGCCCATATAGACTCAGAGCCACGCCTGCCACGCGCCGATCGATGGATCGCGTGCTGGCGGGGCACACGATGAATCGAGCCTGCCCGAAGACGAGAAGCTCGGGTTCCTGCATCCAGTAGACCTGGATCTCGTGGTAGCCGAGCCTTAGCGGGCTGGGCAAAGGGAGCCGCTTGGCCAGGAATTCGCCTGACTGTTCAATAGTTTGCAATTCCGGGAGCCAATACCAGTGATGCTCGACATCGCCGCCCTCCCACCGCAATTCGAGCTTTACAGACGAACCTGCGCGCGCGGCGGGAATTCTAAGGAGGATCGAATCCGCAGCTTCTCGGACCACGATTGTGGAATCGAGCGGCCGGCTCCAATCGACTGAAGGTTTTAGACCCGGATCGGGGACCCCGAGCGACTTGAGAATCGCGCGGGCCACTTCATCGGATGTCTTGTGCGGGTGACCCCAGATATCGGAATATTCGGGTTCAATCCCATAGGCAGCCAGGATTTCGCGTTCCAAGTCCTAGTGTACCGGGCAGCTATAATAAATACGTGGACGCAGATCCGAAATTTCAACTCAGCCAGCCCCCGGAATTGTTCGCGCGGGTCGACGCAGAGCCGTATGCGGACGATGAATACGGTGAGTCGATTGTCACGACGACGCTCGATAAAGCCATCAACTGGGCGCGCAAGAATTCCATCTGGCCGATGAGCTTCGGTTTGGCCTGCTGCGCGATCGAGATGATGTCGATGATCGCATCACGTTACGACATTTCGCGTTTTGGCGCCGAAGTGATGCGCGGTTCGCCGCGGCAATCCGATCTGATGATCATTGCGGGGCGTGTTTCGAACAAGATGGCGCCCGTGATCCGGCGGCTGTACGAGCAGATGCCGGAGCCCAAATGGGTGATCTCGATGGGCGCGTGCGCTACCTCGACCGGCGTGTTTTCGAATTACGCGTTAGTGCCCGTGAATCAGGTGATTCCGGTGGACGTGTACGTTCCGGATGCCCTCCGCGGCCGGAGCAGTTGATCTATGCAATCATGATGCTGCAAAAGAAAATCGCGGATGACAGGCAAGTTATCGCGAAAGTCCTCAATCTTGCCTAAGTTGAGCCGATAAGCTCGCTGCTCCCGTTGCGGGCCGTCAACAAATAACGATTCTCGCGGAATATTTTGCCGCGGCTGGCCGAAGAGAGCAATGAAGGATGACGGCAAGTCTTAATGGCATATACAAATTACGACCGGTATCTTGAAACTGAAGTTTTCAGCGCAAGCCCTGTAAAACTGGTGGGGATGCTGTATCGCGCGGCGATTGAAGCGACCGCTGCGGCACGGGTCCATCTGAAAGCTGGCGAGATCCGCGAAAGGTCCCGCCAGATTATGAAGACTTGGGAGATCGCCGGCGAACTGGCACGGTCGCTCGACCATGCCCAGGGCGGCGAGATCAGCAAGTCGCTGAACGGGTTGTACATTTACATGCAACAGCAGCTTCTCGAAGCCAATCGGAAGCAGATCGACGCGCCGCTGGCGGAAGTGGAGCAATTGTTCACCACCCTACAGGAAGCCTGGTCCACGGTGAGCGTCGCGCAGGGGCCGGTCGCGCAGCAATACGAGCCGCTTTGTTGCGTCGCGTGAACCGGTAGAGGCTCCTTCGTCTACCATAGAGGGAGCGCATGTCCGAGATGGAGCTCACTCCGGCCATCGGAGCACATAATCTCCGCAAGGTTTACGGCGACAAGGCGGCGGTGGACGGGCTGAGCCTCACGGTCCCGCGCGGCTGCTTCTTTGGATTCCTGGGCCCCAACGGCGCGGGAAAAACGACCACCATCAAGATGTTGATGGGCCTGGCGACGCCGACCTCCGGCTCCATCGAGTTACTGGGGTTGCCGATGCCGGAGCGAGGACTCGAGATCAAGCAGTTGATCGGCCTGGTCCCCGACGAGTCCCTGCTGTTCGATCATCTTACCGGCGGCGAGTTCATCGAGTTTGTCGGTCGGATCTACGGCCTGGAACGCGCCGGTTGCTCGCGCGCGATCGGCCGAGCTGATGGACCTGTTCGAACTTTCCGGCAGTCCGCGTAAGCTGATCACCGAGTATTCCAAAGGCATGCGCAAGCGCGTCGCGATGGCGGCGGCGCTGATTCACCGGCCCGCAGTTGTATTTGATGGACGAGCCTTTCGAAGGCGTGGACGCCGTGGGCGCGCGGCTGATGAAGGACATCCTGCTTGAGCAGGTCCGGCACGGAGCCACCATTTTTCTGACCTCGCATGTGCTCGAAGTCGTGGAACGGTTATGCGACCGGGTCGCGATTATCAACGAAGGCAAGCTGGTTCTCGAAGGCTCCATGGCGGAGCTGCGCGGGGCTTCCGAGACTTTGGAAGACGCGTTTGTGCGCGCGGTGGGAATCGATCGAACTGCGGAGACGCTCGACTGGCTGTAAGATGATCCACGCGCGCGCAATCCTGTGGGCGCAATGGCGGACGCTGCGAAATGGCCGCGGCGGCGCAGCGTGGACCGCCATTATCGGCACCATCTGGTACGGCTTCTGGCTGATAGCCTCGCTCGCCGGCGCGCGCCTGGTGGCGAATCCGGCTAATCTTCCGCTCCTTAAAACCGGCTTGGCGGGCGCTCTGCTGATCGTGTTTCTCTACTGGCAAGTGGTCCCGCTGCTGATGACCGCGACAGGATCGTCTCTCGATCTGCGCAAGCTCCAGGTTTATCCGATTCCGGTGTCGCAACTATTCGGGATCGAAGTGATGCTGCGGGTCACGGCTGGAATCGAGATGTTGATGGTGCTGGGCGGCATCGCCGCCGGAATCGCGCTGAACCCGCAGTTGCCATACTGGTGCGCGCTGGCGGTGATTCCGTACGTGCTGTTCAATTTATTCCTCTCCATCGGCCTGCGGGATCTGCTGCTTCGCTTGATGGCGCGACGAAGAATCCGCGAGGTGGTGGTTTTCCTGCTGGTGATGTGCGCCGCGCTGCCGCAATTGTTGATCTCGCGCGGCTCCGCGAGTTTGCGGTTGTTGAGCATTTTTACACACGATTCATGGATCGGATGGCCCTGGGCCGCGGCCGCCAGCCTGGCGCAAGGTTTCGACTATCTAAATTCCATGGCAATTCTGCTGGCGTGGACGTTGATCGCCGCGGCGTTTGGACGATGGCAGTTTGTCCGCACTTTGTCTTTCGATAAAGAAGCTGCTGCGGCGAACGACAATCGGCCCTCGCGACGCGAGGGGATGGCGGAACGCTTTTTCCGGCTGCCGTCGACAGTGCTGTCGGATCCGCTGGCGGCGCTGGTGGAGAAAGAAATTCGTTTTCTAGTGCGGTCGCCAAGATTCCGCCTGGTATTCCTGATGGGATTCACCTTCGGCCTGGTGATGCTGCTGCCGGTTTCGCTGGGCCGTATGTCATTTTTCGGACGGGATTACCTGACTGTGGTCAGCGTGTATTCCTTGCTGCTGCTGAGCGAAGCATGCTTCTGGAACTCATTCGGGTTTGACCGCTCCGCCGCCCAGATTTATTTTCTGGCGCCGCTCTCGTTCTCTACCGTGCTGATCGGAAAGAATCTCAGCGCGCTATTTTTCATCGCGCTTGAAATTGGAGCCGTAACCGCGGTGTGCGGGCTGATGAGAATGCCGCTGGACCTGCGCCATACTCTCGAAGCCTACTCGGTGGCGGCCGTGGTGACTATTTTTCTGCTTTGCGCCGGAAATCTTTTGTCGATTCATCAGGCCCGTGCCGTGAATCCGTCGACCCAGTTTCGCGCCAACGCAGCCGGGCGCGTTCAGGCGATGCTGGTGATCATCTATCCCATCGCATTCATCCCGGTTGCGCTGGCGTATGCGGCTCGGTGGGCTTACGGGGAACAATGGATATTTTTCGCGGTGCTCGCGTTCGATGCGGCCGCGGGGTTGATCGTCTATCGAATCGCGCTCGATTCGGCCGTGGCCGCGGCAGAGCGATTGAAAGAACGAATGATCGCGGCCCTGTCTTCCGGTGAAGGCCCGATCGCGGGATAACTCTATTTTTCTAAGCTAAGCTGCTTGGCTTCGAGCGCCAGCAAGGCTTCTTTGGTGGGCAACCCTCCTCCGAATCCGGTGAGCTTCCCGTTCGCGCCGATCACTCTATGGCACGGGATCACGATCGGGATCGGGTTTTGTCCGTTCGCTGCGCCCACCGCTCGCGATGCCTTCTGGTTGCCGACGCGCTTGGCGAGTTCGCCGTAGGAAATGGTTTCTCCATAGGGAATCTCCTGAAGCCGGCGCCAAACATTGCGTTGAAATTCCGTGCCATCCGGGGCCAGCGGCAAATCGAAGTCCGTGCGGCGTCCATCGAAATATTCGCGAAGCTGCCTTACCGCCTCGGCGACCGGACCGCGGGCGGATTCGTTCCAGTCGGGCTCCGGCCGGCCAGGCTTGCCGTTCTTAGGGAAATCGATTCGCTGAATGGTGTCGTCGTCACCGGCAATCATCAGAGTGCCGATGGGGGTGTCGAGAAATGTGTAATTCACTTTGAAGGCTCCATTTCGAACAGCGGCCTTGGCGGGCTGCTGGCTTGCTTTCCATAAATACATAGCCGCGTACGCGCGCCACGGCCGCCACGCTTCGGATTCGTGGGCATGATCGCGAAGATACAGATCGCCGCCCGGGAACGCGTCGGGCTCGCCCAGGCGCATGGCGACATATTGAGCGGTCCACGGGCCGATTCCAGAGATGCGGGTCAGCCGCTCCTCCAGTTGATCGGGATCGAGAGAATCATCGAAGCGAATCTCGCCCGCGACCACCGCAGTAGCCAGGTCGCGAATCGACTGGGCCCGCTGTCGCGTCACGCCTGCGCGCGTAAAATCGGCGGCAGCCAGAATGCTTGGGCTAGGGAATAAGACCCCGTCTTCGACAGCGGTTCCAAACTCGGCGGCGACTCGACCGGCGATGGTGGACGCACCTTTGACGCTTACTTGCTGGCCCAGAATCGCGCGCACCGCCATTTCGAAACCGTCCCAGCAGCCTGGGACGCGCAGGCCAGGATAGGCGCGAATCAATGGCTTCAGATGCGCGCCGTGGCTTAGGTGAGCGGTTACTTCAGCGGGATCCGCGCCCACGTCGAAAATCTTCCGAACTCGCTCCACGATGCGAAAGAGGGGGCCGGGGTCCGGATAGCGGATCTGCGCTTCCAGATAATTTTTTCCATCGATAGGCCGCACCGCGATCGCACCAGCGCGGCCATCGATGTGGATGGTCCGTCGATAGACGCCTTCGGAAACCACCTCGACGCCGGGAATCGCGCGCGCAGCTAGAAATGCCAGGATCGAATTCCAATCGTAAGGCGGCCGGTACCCGAGCCGAAATGTATAACGGCCTGGTTCATGGACCTGCGTATTGCGCGCGCTCGATTTTCGCAACTCCAGCGGCGTTCGCTTATATAAGGCTTGAAACGTCGCGTTGAACCGGCGAACGCTGCCGAAGCCCGATGCGAGCGCGATTTGCGTCATCGGAAGGCCGGTCTCATCGATTAGCTTTTTCGCGAAATGAACGCGCCGGGTCTGCGCGACCGCAATAGGAGTCGCGCCCAGGTAGCGCAGGAACAGACGGCGCAAATGTCGCGAGCCGATTCCGAGCCGAGCCGCCAGATCGTCCACACCGGCATCGTCGAGCGCGCTTTCGCCGATCAGTTTTAAGGCGCGGGAAACTGTGGAGGAAGCTCCCAGCCAAGCGGGCGTTCCCGGCGACGCCTCCGGGCGGCAGCGCAGGCAGGGGCGAAATCCAGCTTCGGCAGCCGCGGCCGCGGTGGGAAAATAGCGGACATTTTCTTCCTTGGGCGAAGGCGCGGGGCATATCGGACGGCAATAAATCCCAGTCGACGTGACGCCGATAAAGAAGCGTCCGTCGAACCGCGCATCGTGCGCCCGCCTGGCACGCTCGCAAGCTTTGGTGTCCATCTGATTGGATTATGACCCAATCCGCGGATCGTGGCTGGCCGTTTTCGGACCTATTCCCTACAGCTCCAATTTGCCCAGATACAGCATTTCCTTGGGCGTGAACTTGCACTTCACGTCCAGCGGTCCAAGCTTGGTGACGAACGTGACGGTTCCGTCATGGACCGTGATCAGGTCGTTGCGCTCGAAATAGAACAGCGTTCCCGAAGTGGCGGGCGGTCCGGGCTGATAAGCGACCTTGGTCATATAGATGGGATCGCCTTTCTTTTCGAGCTTGGTGTACTGCTTCAGCATGTCCAGGCGCCCCTGAAATTCATCTTCGGTTTCGTCGTTCGACCGGCGGCCCAGCATGGGCACATCGCCGACGATGTTCAGGATGTAATTGGCGGCGGGATCGTCCTTCGACTTGTTTTGAGCCGCCAATCGAATCGGCAGCGCGGATTCCCACCGCACGACGGCCTTGTAGTTTCCCGCCGCGGGTTCCGGTGCGCCAGTACTCGGCAGCGGGGTGCCATTCCGGCGCGACATGCCCCCGCCGTAGCCTCCGGACATCGTGCGTCCGCGTGGAGCGGAGCCTAGCCCGCCTACCGAATCGTTATATTTAAGGACCGGTTGCCTGGCCCAAGGCGATTTGGTCAGCAACTCCCGCCGTTCGTCGTCGGTCCAGTCTTCCGGTTTCTTCTGATTCCAAAATTCGGTTGCCGCCGCGGACGCCCAAACGGGAAATCCGAGGCCAATTGCGATCGCTCCGCGCCTGGTCATTCGACACAGAAGACGCCCCCAAGAACCAGTGCGTTACGTCAATACTTGGTCGATCGTCAAGATTTGGTCACCAAATTTATCGATCCGACGCCGTGTTTTGAGCGATTTAGCGTTGGCGCCTCAGGTGCGGGTAATTCTCCCGGAGAACCTAAGCTTGTCCTCATCCGCCGTCGCACTCAAAGAAATACCGCAGAACGCCCCGAAGGCGCGCACCATGGATGTCTCAATGTTCGCCGGGATCGCAATTGCGGTTCTGGGAGGACTCGCGGGCATAGCCGCGACGGGCATCCGCCTCTCTTATTTTTTCCAGCCGACCGGATTGTTCATCGTGTTCGGTGGAACCATCGGCGTCATTTTTATTACGACTCCGCGCAGCGCACTGGTCCACGCGTGGCATCGCGTGATGGACTTGCTTTGGATGCCGGATGTCGATCGCACCGCGCTGATCGAAGAGATCATGACCTTCGTGAAACCCGCGCGCGGCAATGGATTGATAGGTGTAGAGCCTATGATCGAGCAAGCGCGCCACCCGTTCCTGCGGGAATCTCTGCTGCTGGCGCTGGATGTCCAACAACGCGGCGAATTGCAGGGCACGCTTGAAACTAAGATTCGGTTGCGGGAACGCCAAGGCGAGGCTGATGCAAAGGTTCTGGAAGTCGCCGGCGGTTTTGCTCCCACGATCGGCGTCTTGGGGACGGTGGTCGGGTTGATCGACGTGCTGCGCCAGTTCTCGAATTTGTCGTCGGTCGCTGGAGGGATTGGGACCGCGTTTGTTTCCACCATTTACGGACTCGCGCTGGCGAATATTCTCTTGCTCCCAGCCGCGAATCGCATTCGGACCAGAGTCGCCGAAACCTTTGAAATCCAGGAAATGATCACGGAAGGCGTATTGTGCATGTTCGACCGGATGCATCCGTCGCTGGTGCGGGAGCGGCTGAACGCGTTTCTGCGCGAGGCGCGCGAGCGATGAAGCCGAAGTATCTGCAAGCGGAAAGCGGCGGCAATCGAGAGCGTTGGGTGGTCAGCTACATGGATATGCTGACGATTCTGCTGATCTTCTTCATCGCGGTCGCGGCGCAGTTGCCTGCGCGTGCCCCGGTGGCTCCCACTCCAATCCCGGCAGCAGCGCCCGCGCCCGTACCGGCACCCGTGCCAGTGCCCGTGGTTCCGGAGCGTCCGGTATTGTCAAAGGCCCAGCAGATCCTCGAGAAACTGGGGCTTGACGCGAAGATGGAAGCTCGCGGCCTGGTGATCAGTCTTCCCCAGACCATATTGTTCGCATCTGGCGACGACCGCATCACCGACAGCGCTCTGCCGATTGTCGAGGAAATCGCCGAAGTGCTGAGGGATGTTCCGAATAGAGTAACTCTGATTGGCCACGCGGATTCGATTCCAATCCATACCCGGCGATTTAAGAATAACTGGGAGCTGTCAGCCGCACGGGGATTACGGCTCCTAGAAACTCTCAGCAGCCGGTTTGGAATCGACGAATCGCGTTTGTCGGTATCGAGCGATGGCGCAAATCGGCCAAAAAGCTCGAATGAAACGCCGGATGGACGTGCGGAAAACCGGCGCGTGGAAATCGTAATTTTGGACGAACCCGCACCTTGACTAATAATCCGGCCAGAATCGAGTTTCCGGCCGGATTCAGAGAACTTAGGCCATCACCTTCAAGAACGCGGCCTTGAACCGATCCATCTCCGGCTGCGTGCCGACGGAGACGCGAACGTGGGTGGGCCAAACTGGCCACAGCCGCCCGATCAGGACGTTCTGCTTGGCCATCGCATCGACCACCTCGCCGCCCGGACGCTTCACATCGATCATGAAGTGATTGGCTTCGCTCTTCACGTACTTGAAGTTCTTGGCTTCCAGGAACTCGAACACGTTATCGCGAATGTCCTTGTTGATCTTGCGGCGATCGGCGACGACGGTTTTGTTCTTCAGGCTGGCGGTGGCCGCGGCCATGGCCGTAATAGGCACGAAGCCGGGACCGTAGGGCTTCAGTTTCGCAAGAAGATCCGGACGACCCAGCGCCGCTCCGGCTCGAATGCCTGCCATTCCATAAACCTTCGAGAACGTTCGCAGAACGATGACGTCCTTGTCGCCATTCACCAGGTCGACTCCGGGCTTAATCAGCGTGCTGAAGTGCATGTAGGCTTCGTCCAGCAGCAGGATGCATCCCTTGGGCATGTTGGCGACGACGTAATCGATGTCGGCGCGCGGCGTTAAGGTGCCGGTCGGATTGTTGGGGTTGCAGATGTAAATGACGCCGGGATTCGGGTCGGCCTTGAGCATCGCCTGAACATCGTGCGAGTAATCCTTGCGGAGCGGAACGTGGATCGCTTTGGCTCCGATGAACTTCGCGGTTTGCGCGCCGGATTCGTAACCGGGATCGGCCATTACGAACGCGCGAGCCGGCGAGCAGTACGCGCAAACGGTGCGCAGCAGCGGGTCGCTTAGCCGGCGAAGATCGAAATATAGTCGTTCTTCACGCCTTCTGAGGCGGCAAGCGCGTCCACCATCTGGCCTTGCTCATTGTTCGGAGAATAGCGGCCGCCAAACCTTGCGACCTTGGTAATTGCGTCGAGGGCATCGCCACAGGGTCCCAACGGATTCTCGTTGGAATTGATGCGAACCGCGTCAGAGGACATCTCGCCTCGCGCTGCACGTTGCGCGAAGGCGGCTTCATTGTAAAAGGGAAGGGCCGCGCCTGCCGTCAGGACGCTGGCAATTCGCCCGAGTTGCCGGCGAGAAAAACCGCGTGAGAGGATGCTCTCTTCCACGGCGGGGATGATCGGGGTTGGCATGCAAAATCTCCTCGTGAGGTCAGGTTAATGGATGTTTTCATCGAAGTCAAAGGGCTAACCCGTTTAGCGCTCAATTAGTTGGGTTGCGAGGAAACTTCAAGATAGGGCAGGCGAACGCCCATGAGTACGATAGAATCGGCATGAATCGACGTCGGAGCGCTCAAACCCACCGCGCCTTGGGAGGTTACGTAATCGTCCTGATCCACTCCGTCGCCGCTGACGCCAAGGCCGCCGATCAGTACGCCATTGCGATACAGCGGAACACTGCCAGGGAAAAATACGATGCCATTCTGATTCGGATTTGACGGGCTGAGGGCCTTGCGTACATGGATTCGCGACATCGGATTGGTACAAATTAAAAAACGGGCCGGGCGATGAGTAATCGATTCCAGGCGGGAAGAAAGGCTGCGCGCCGAAGCCGATGGTTCGATTGGTGACGGCGGTCCCCATGCGAACCCCGGGCAGATCCGCAGCTTGCCGCGACGGGCCGCTGAAGTAAATCACGTTTCTGGATTTCGCCACGGCGACGTCGATACTGAATACGGTCGCATCGGGCATGCGGTGCAGTGCCAGGATGGTGCCATCGAGATCGGCGACGGCGATCACCATTTTCGCGCGCGTTCCAATGGGCAGGCGAATGACGGCTCGGGTCTGATTGGCGGCGTCGACCGCGGCATCGATGATTCCCTGGACGTCGGATTGCGATAGACCACCCACAGGTCCCGCTTGCGCCGCGACCAGATCGCCCTCAGGTGCGGGACCGGGGCTATCGAGTGGCCCGATCGTGAAATTTCCTTGCAATGGCCCCGGCGCGGTTCCGTCGGGCTGCGTGGTCTGATTCACGAAGGGCAGCGCGATCCCGTTGATAAAAACGACGCCCGGAGCGGCGGGAGTGGGGCCGAATCCAGCGCCGGCGGCCCCCGAAAATGCCGCGAACTCCGCGATGTTGCCTGCCACTCCAGCGACCCCGATTCCGCCCACGACGCCGCCGCTTTTGTAAAGCGGCACTCCGCCGGGATTCACCGCGCTCTGGTCGCTATCCTTCACGTCCGCCTTGCCGGTGATGGGGCCGAGTCCCGTGCTGACCCCGTCACTCAAAGTCGCTGGAGGAATCGCTTGGCCAGACACGAAATTGGCGTTCAGCGAACAGCCTCGATTGGTATTTTCGATGCCGTACAGAGCGCCGTTGCCGGTATCCATCACGCCGAGAGGGAAATGGGTCCCACTGATGAATCGCACGGTCCGCGAGGACAGCGGGGCTTGACTGTTGCTGAAGAATGCTCCGGTGCGGGCAAGTGCGATGGCGAGCTCGCTGGTGTCCACCGTCGCGCCGAAATTGCCCGTCGACGTCGCGGGCGCGCCGGGCTCCACAAAGACGGCCAGAATGTTCCCTTGCCTATCCGTGACCGCGATCGCCATGGTGGCGACATTCACGGATTGCGCCGCGCTTTGGACTATACTCTGCACGTCGGCTGCGGTCAGAACCGGTACTGGATCTTGCGCGATCGCCGTAAGGCACAGGAGCGGCGCGATGAAGAGGGCCTTCATTTGAGCAGATCGCTGACCACGCGCATCTGCTGCGCGAATTTGTACGCGTTATATGAAGACGGGTCCTCGAACTGTTTGAACAGCGCCTGGATCGCGGCGCGCACCTGATCCGCATTCGCGACTTTCGTGTTTCGCGAATACGCGACGAACAGAGAATCCAGCACCATCGCGGCTTGCTCCGCCGCGCGTTCGCCTTGCGCGGAAATGATGTCCGCGTCGCCTGAAATACTCCGAAGCAAGCGCTGTGTGCTGGCGGCATCGAACTGGACCGCGGCCATTTTCTGGACTACGTTGCCGGCGCTCTCGGAGGCCTTCGAAGCCAACGCCGCGACCTGCGCGCGATCCGATGCCGTAACGCTGATCATCCGATACAAGTTGCCCATCTCGTCTGTGAGCCGCGTCCCGGCGGGACGGTCCACTTCGTTCAAGGTATGAAAAAATACCGCGTAGCGCGACACGTTCCATGAAGGATTGCCGGGCTTGCGTTCGCCGTAGCCAAGCTGAAGGCGCCAACTATCCATCGGTGCGGTCAGGCTGTGATGGCACGCGAAGCAATCCAGCTCGGCGAACTCCGGCCACGTTCCGCTCTGCGCTTCGCGCGCGATTTTTGAAAGCTGTTCGCGCAACTGCACGGCTTGGCCGACGGCAAGAATTTTCACATCCAGCCATGCGTCCTTATCCAACGGTTCTTTCCAGTGGCGCGGCATCACCGCGGAAAACGATGCCTGCTCGAAATATGGATCAGGATGACCGGCGGCGATCATTTCATGATCCACAAACTTCTCGCGAGTGCCCAAGTGGCAAGAAAGACACTTTTCGCTGCGATGAACCAGGTCGCGCAGGTCAAACATGCCGGCGTCGATCGATTGCTGATGGGTCCAGCCCTTAGTCGTATGGGAACCCAGCCAGTTCGACGCTGGGCCGTGGCAATTCTCGCAGCCCACGCCGTCAGCCTGGTCGAACGTGCGGGCGCGGGAATCCGCCGGAACATCCAGCGCGTGGCAAGCCAGGCATTTCGGAGCGGAACTGGCGCTGTCGATGGCCAGGATTTTCGCCATCCGCATCGCCACCGGATTCGATAGCACGGTATAGGCCTGCGCGTGCTTGTCCTTCACCACCCACGTGCTGTATTCGTTCTGCCAAACCGCCGTGTCGGAGCGAGCCTGAACACCGCCATGACAGCTCGGCGAGGCGCAAGAGCCGGGGCCGGTATATTTCGGCGGCTCCGCCGCGAGCCCTGCTACGAACCCAGCCATCGCCAGCGTGAGCAGAAGAGCTTTCAAGACCCTTATTCTATAATGAACCGAACGTGACGGCCGCCGATAACATCTTCGACCGGCTGAGGTCCATTCAGGACCAGTTCGGCTACTTGCCCGCCGCCGAACTGCGCGCTTTATCCGAGTCGACAGAAATTCCCCTGTTTCACATCCACGGAGTGGCCGATTTTTATCCGCATTTCCATCTGGCTCCGCCGCCGAAAGTCAGCGTGCGGGTGTGTTCGGACATGTCGTGCCATCTGCGCGGCGGGGAGCCATTGCGTGCGGGCTTGAAGCAACGATTTCGCGGGATGAGCGAAGACGACATAGAAGTGCGGGAGGTTTCCTGCCTGGGTCAATGCGATGGCGCGCCTTCGATATCCATCAATGATCGAATTTTTCGTAACGTGAACGCCGCGCAAGCGGAAGCGCTGGTGCTTACGGCGCTGGGCGGCCCTCTTCCAGAACCGGCTGTGGAAGCCACGCTTGAGAATCTGCCGGCTGATCCTTATAAAAATCAAGCGGCGCGGTATGGCGCTCTGCGGAGCCTGCTCGAAACCAACGATCCAGCCGCCGTAATTGCTCAACTCAAAGCGAGCGGTCTCAGCGGACTCGGCGGAGCGGGCTTCCCGACGGGCATCAAGTGGGAAGCGGTTCGCAATGCGCCCGCCGCGCAAAAATACGTCGTTTGCAACGCCGATGAGAGCGAGCCCGGCACCATCAAGGACCGCTTCATCATGCAGCATCTGCCGCACCTGGTGATCGAAGGCATGATTATCGCCGGCATGGTGACGGGAGCCGATCGAGGCATCCTTTACATTCGCCACGAATACGCCGCGCAGGAGAAAATCCTCGAAGCGGAGATTCATCGCTGCCGTGAAGCGGGTCTGGTGGGGCGCAATCTCTTCGGATCGGGCGTGACTTTCGAGCTGGAGATATTCGTCAGCCCGGGCGGTTATATTTGCGGTGAAGAGACCGCGCTGATGGAAGCCATAGAAGGCAAGCGCGCCGAGCCTCGCAATAAGCCGCCGTTTCCGGTGACCAACGGGTTGTGGAACAGCCCCACCGCGCTGAACAACGTCGAAACGTTCGCGAATGTGCCGCTGATCCTAATGAACGGCGTCGAATGGTACAAGGCGCAGGGCCAAGGAGGAGCATCGGGATTGAAATTCGTCGGCGTCAGCGGCGACGTGGAGAATCCGGGCATCTTCATCATCCCCATGGGAACGCCCGCATCCGAAGTGATTTTCGGCCGCGCGGGCGGCATCACGGGAGGGAGAAAGCTGAAGGCGTTCGCGCCGTCTGGGCCCTCATCAGGCTATCTTCCGGCCTCGATGGCGGATGCTCGGCTCGACTTCAAGTCTTTAGCGGCAATCGGCTCGATGCTCGGGTCGGGAGCCATCGTAGTCTGCGCTGAAGGCCGCTGCATGTTGGATATGGCGTTGAACGCAGTCACTTTTTTCCGCAATGAGTCGTGCGGAAAATGCGTTCCGTGCCGGGTGGGATCGCAAAAGATGGTAGATATTCTGGCCGGATGGACGCAGGGAAAAGGGACGCCTGCCGATCTGAAATTGTTGGACGAGTTGTCGGAAGCGATGAAGCTCACTTCGATTTGCGGATTAGGCCAGTTCGCGCACGCGCCGCTCACCTCGGTCCTAAAGCATTTTCGCAGCGAAATCGAAGCGCATGTGCTGGAACATCGCTGCCCGGAAGGCTTCTGCCCGATGCATGAGGCGCGCGCGTGAGCGACGTTCAACTCACCATCGACGGCCGGGCCGTAGTCGTGCCCGTGGGAACCAGCGTGTTCGACGCGGCTCGAATGAACGGCATCGCGATTCCTACGCTGTGCCATCAGCAGAATGAAACTCCCGTGGGTGTCTGCCGGGTGTGCGTCGTGGAAGCCGGCGGGCGCGTTTTGACTGCGTCGTGTGTACGCGCAGCGGAAAACGGAATGGTCGTGTCGACCAATTCCGAGAAGGTCATCAACGCGCGAAACATGTTGATCGAGCTGCTGATGTCCGATCATCCCAGCCCTTGCGCGCGTCAGAAGCAGACCGCGGATTGCGAGCTGGAGCTTCTAGCGATGCAATCCGGATTGACCAAGCCGAGATTCGCGCCGCGCCTTGCGACGCGCGGCCAGGACAATTCTTCCTTCAGCATCGCCGTCGATCATGAAGCCTGCATCCTGTGCGACCGTTGCATTCGCGGCTGCGATGAGATTCGCCACAACAACGTGCTGGGCCGCCGCGGCAAAGGATTCAACGCCGGCATCGCGTTCGATTTGAACCTGCCCATGGGCAACTCGACTTGCGTCTCCTGTGGAGAATGCATGGTTTCGTGCCCCACCGGCGCCCTGACCAATCGAACTGTGGTGCGGACCAGCCTGCCTCACGGCGAGCCGGTGGAGACCGAAGAACTGAAGCGGCTGCACTATTTCGAGAAGGTCTCCGGCAATTTTCTGGATCTCAACAAGAACGCCGTCGTACGCCGCCATTTCAAGCCAGGCGAGATCGTTTGCCGCGAGGGAGAATACGGCTCCACCGCGTTTTACATCGTCGAGGGCAAGGTGAACGTCTTTCTGTCCAGTCCGATGGCGCATGTGAAGACCGGAGGCGGGTCCACTGGATTCTTCAGCAAGCTCGCCAGCCGTCTGGCGGGCCGGAAGCAGGACCATCGCGAGGGCGACGCCGAGCGGCGCACCATCCCGATCGACGCACCGGTGGATTTGCCATACGATAACCCCGTCGCCGAACTCGGTCCCGGCGATCTGTTCGGCGAGATGACGTGCATGAATCTGTATCCGCGCTCGGCGACGGTGCAGGCCGCCACCGACTGCGTCATGTTCGAGATGCTGCGCAACGTGCTCGATATCATGCAGCGTAATAAGACGCTGAAAGCGGAGATCGAGGGGAATTACCGGCGTCGCGCGCTGGATGATCACCTGCGCAGCGTGCCCATTTTCTCCTCGCTTACTGAAGAGTTTATCGATTCACTGCGCAACCAAGTGGAATTGGTCCGCTACAGTAAGGGCGAAATAATCTGCCGCCAGGGCGATGTCGCGGATGCCTTCTACCTGGTGCGCATCGGCTTCGTGAAGGTTTCGGAAGAGCATTCGGGGGGCGACCTGGTGCTGGCTTACCTGGGACGCGGCGGCTATTTCGGAGAAATGGGATTGCTCTGGGAAGGGCCGGCGTACGGCGACGTGCACCGCGCTCGATCACGTGGAGCTGGTGCGCATTCACGCCGATGATTTCCATCGCATGATGGAGGCATTCCCGGAGGTCCGAAGTAATCTGGAATCGGTCGCGAGCCTGCATCGCGATCAGAATCGCGCACGTCTGACCAGCAGTGCGACCGTTCCGCTCGATCAGTTTCTGGCGCAGGGCTTAATGGAAGCGCAGAGCCTGCTGATCCTGGATCTGGACAAGTGCACGCGCTGCGACAACTGCGTTCGAGCCTGTGCCGACGCGCACGATGGCGTCACCCGCCTGATCCGCGAGGGCTTGCGCTTTGAGAATTATCTGGTCGCGACCTCTTGCCGCCAGTGCCGCGATCCGTTGTGCATGGTGGGGTGCCCGGTCGGCTCGATTCGCCGCCGCAATTCGCTGGAGGTGATCATCGAGGATTGGTGCATCGGCTGCGGCCTATGCGCGAAAAATTGCCCGTACGGGAATATCAACATGCATCCGTTCACGATGATGGCCGACGATCCAACCTCGCCGGGACGCCGCGCTTCGGTGGAGAAATTTAAAGCCACGTCCTGCGATTTGTGCACGGAACACGCCGAGCCCAGCTGCGTCTACGCCTGCCCCCACGACGCCGCGCATCGCGTGGAACCAAACGAGTTTTTCGGATCGCTGGTGAAATCGTGAGAATCGACCGCAGCCATCGGCCATGGGCGGCAGTGACGCTGGCGGCATTGGTGACCGCAACCGCCGTATATGCGATCTTCGCGGTGCGCTCGCCTAGCGGACCGCGCGGCGGCAGCGCGTTGGGCCTCGCGTTCGGCATCGCGGGTTACGCGCTGATGCTTTATGCAGGACTGCTTGGCGCGCGCAA
Organism: Terriglobia bacterium; assembly: GCA_963705675.1. GTDB lineage: Bacteria > Acidobacteriota > Terriglobia > Bryobacterales > Bryobacteraceae > Palsa-187. The sequence continues at coordinate 10,926 of CAVPKR010000015.1, read as the reverse complement.
GAAAGTTCCCGTGTGGCGCATCGGCCGCGCGCAAACCTGGATGCGCGGGCATCTCTGGCTGGGGCTTCTCAGTTTCCCGCTGATTCTATTCCACGGGGGATTCGCGTTTCGAGGACCCTTGACCGCCGTCCTGATGCTCCTGTTCTTCATCGTGATCGGAAGCGGTATCGCGGGCGCGGCGCTACAACACTATTTGCCCCGCGATGATGACCGCACAAGTCCCCATGGAGACAATTTATGAGGAGATCCCGCATGTGCGCGCGCAGCTTCGCGATGAAGCCGACGAGCTGATTGAATCCGCCGCGCTGGTCGACATCGATCACGACGACAAAGTCCGATTGCGTCAAACTTATTTCGCGAAGATCCGCCCAAATCTGGAGCAGCCCCGGCCGGATATGTTTCAGCCCTTGCGTCTGGCGATGCCGGCTGTGCTTCACGGCGTGTTGGACGATCTTGAGAACATCTGCGAAGAGGAGCGCCAGTTGAACCGGCAAGTCCGGCTGTACCATTGGCTGCACGCGTGGCTGCTGGTGCATGTGCCGCTGTCGATCGCATTACTGGTCCTGGGGGGCGTCCACGCCGTGATGGCGTTGCGTTATTAATATGCCGGGCCGCAACCGCAGCACGAAAAAGCTTGCCCAGCGCATCGATCTGGATTACTTCAAGCGCCTGTATTCTATCCCCCGGTGGCGACGCCTCTTGTCGATCGTGTTGACCGGCGTTGGCTTGCTCTGGCTCGGATGGCAGGGCTTGCGGGCCTACAACGCCGGGCCACTGGCGCACTCGCATGCGATCTTAACCAATAATTGCGCAAGTTGCCATGCGAGCCAGTCAGCATTCGGGAAGAAGGTGACCGATACCGCGTGTCTCGCCTGTCACGACGGCCCGGTGCATCACGTGGAGCAGACGTTTACACCCGAATGCACGGAATGTCACGTCGAGCATCAAGGCTCGTTTCGGCTTCGAAGCACGCGGGATGAAAGTTGTACGCAGTGTCATCGAAACCTGAAGAATCAGTCGAAATTCGCGGCGAAGATTACCAGCTTTGATTCCGGGCATCCCGATTTCGCCGCGCTGGGTTCTTCCGATCCAGGCACCATCAAGTTCGGCCACCAGGTCCACTTGAAGAAAGATCTCCGCGGCCCCCACGGACTGGTCCAGTTACAGTGCGCTGATTGCCACACGCGAGCCGGGGCCGCGCTGCTTCCCGTTGACTATCAGAAACATTGCGCGGATTGTCACGGATTGCAGTTTGACCAGCGTTTCGCCGAACCGGCCCCGCATAGGAAGCCCGAGATCGTGGTCGCTTATGTGACCCAGAAGTTCACCACGTACATTGCGGCGCATCCTGAGGAAGTGCATATGGCGGATCCGGCCGATCCCAGGATACTGCGCCCGCCGCTGCCCCCCGCGCGCAATGCGGGAGAGTGGATTTCGCGCCGCGTCGCCGATTCGGAGACTCTGCTTTGGCGGAAATCCTGCAAGGAGTGTCACACGCTGAAGATCGATGGCGCGCTGCCGGAAGTTCCGGCGGCTGCGATTCAATCCCGTTGGTTCGGCCACGCCTCGTTCGATCATGAAGCGCACCAGATGACCGGATGCATTGAGTGTCACAAGAACGCGCTCACCAGCCGCGAAACTTCGGATGTGCTGATCCCGGGAATCGCCACTTGCCGGAGCTGTCATCGTTCCGGAGCCGATGCGGCGGATTCACGCTGCTCGGAATGTCACACTTATCACGACTGGAGCAAAGAAAAACCCATCGACGGCCGGTTCACGATCAAAAGTTTTTCGCAGGATTAGGCGGGCGATCCGTTACCGTGTAGAGTTTCCCATCGCGCAGATACATTCGCTGAAGTTCCTGCTTATTGAAGGGTCGCGACCCGCGCCTATTGAAAACCGCCAGCTGATTGCCGCTCTCATCCACGGCACGATCGCGATCGATGCCTTTTGAAACTGCAAGTGCGGGGCCATGGGTGCGAAACGTCGCGATCAGCTTCGGCGTGGGCCGCGGACTGAAGCCGAGATAGTTCGGATTATCAGCGGGCGCGAACAATTGAACCACGCGCAAACCGTTGGCGCCATCGGCAAGGTAGGCGAACGCGCTCGCATTGGTCATACCGATCTTAATGTCGCGGGTATCGTTGATCTCTCCTCCCAGTACCTGGTCGATCTGTGGATGCTCGGGCTTTTCGACGTCGACGATCACCAGTCCCTGTCTGCCGCCCGCGACATAAGCGTAAGTGCGCGCGACATATAGATTTCGCGCATCGTCGAGCGGCAGGGTCGCGCCGGGAATCAAATGCGGTTGGGCGAGTGTCGTCACATCCAGCACCTTGAGACCTTCGCGATCGACTACGAATGCGTAGCGAAACTGGATCGCGATTCCGTGCGGTTCGACCATTCCGCCGATTTGGGCCGTCACTTTCGGCGCCAGCGGATTTTCAATGTCGACCACCACCAAGCCTCGATCGCAAAGAATGTAGGCGTAAGTTCCGGCGATCGCGATGCGGCGCGCCCCGTCCAGGACGCCACCCGGGTTGAAGGCCAACGCGCGCTTCAGAAAATTGTTTGCCGGATTACCGTCGAGCAGTGTCAGGACTCCCGGATTCCTGCCGTTCATATTCGGATCTCCGATCACCACCAGCCCCTCTTCCGCATCGGTCACATACAGAAACCCGTACATCAGTGCGATGGCCTCCTCCTGGTTGGCGGGGTTGCGCGTGCGCAACGGATCGATAGCCAGCGTCGATGGCGATCCCACCGACGTCGCGTTTTTCGTCTTGACGTAAAACCGTTGACCGAGAGGCGATACCGGCGCGGTGGTCACCTTTTCCGAGAAATTCTTATTGTCGATATTGGCGACATCGTAGACGCGAAATCCATCCTTTCCGAGCGCCGCGTAAAGATATTCGCCGCGAAGTTGAAGGTCTTGAACATTACCCGCATGATGATCGGCCTCCTCCAGCTCACGGCCGCGCTTAGTAACTTTCTCGAAATTTGCCGGATAAGCAATGCGCTGTAAATCGCTGCCGAAGACGGCGGGCGGATCGTCATGCTCGGCCACCGGGACCGCGTCGAAGCCTTTCGATCCTTCGGCGACGTAAACGTATCGCCCCATCATGTTGACCAGGTTCGTGCCTTGCATCAGGAGCTGCGCCATCCATGCATTGTTGTCGCCCGATTCGGAAACATGGCAGCTTGTGCAGGTTTTGGTTTCCTTGGCGCGAACCGTGTGCGGATAATACGAGCTGAATCCGAAGCCGCTGAAGCCTTCTGCCGACACCGTCTGCTGCATGTAATAAAGCCAATCGCGATTCGCATTTTGTGAGCTGACGACCACGGCGCAGGTGGATCGCGTGGGTGCGATGCGATTTTTGGTCACCGTGCCGTCGACGCCCAACATATATACGTCATCGCGCAGAACTTCGAAGTTATAGGCCGTGTAATTGCGGGTTTGCAATCCTTCGTTGTGCAGCATGGGAGCCTTACGATTCGCGGTCATCGGAAGATGGCAGCCAAAACAACTGGTGGTCCAGGAGGAATGACAGGTGTAGCAGGTCATCCTGCTGTTGGCGTGCGCGAGCTGCGACTCATCAGATGCCGCGCGCCCCCAGGTCGATCCGTCCTTAAGTATGGTCTTGGCCAATCGCGAAGCTTCGCTGTAATGCGAGTTTCCAGGAGTAATCGTGTCGATCACCTGCACCACCTCCCAAGGCGCGCGATCTCTCTCCACCATGGAGCGCTGATAAAGTTTGCCGTCCTGCCAGTAAAATCGCCGCGTCCCGAACGGCGTCCGCAATATCGCGAGATCGTTTCCACCCGCCGGCGCCGCAGCGGCGGAGGTGCGCAGAGTGGCCTTCTTCGCGATGGTCCCGTGGCAATCAATGCAATCGATCTCCACCGCGTTGCGCGTCTCGCCATAGATTTTTCCGTTCCCGTGCGCGTCCTGGGCGAAGTGGCAATCCGAGCAGTGCATGCCCTTTTCGAGGTGAATATCGTTGAGATGCACAGCATTCTGAATATCGGGAACTACTTTGTCTTCTTTGTCCAGCAGATTGCCTTTGCGATCCCGTTTGTACACCGCTCGAAACACCCAGCCTCGGCTATGAAAATCGGCGAACTGCGTGCGCTTCAATTTCGCGTTGAATTCCGGCGATCCGATTTGTTCCAGAAATTTCGTGTCCGACCACAACCCGCGCGCCGCGGCGGATTCGGGATTGGCCTGCCATGCGCGGTAGCGTTCCTCGTCCGTCGGGTCATGCTGCTTTTTCGGATACATGAATTCGCCGTCGGTTTCGTTGTCCCACCACGTGTAGCCCAGATACGACGCGACCATGTTGGTTCCCGGATGGGTGTGGCACACGATGCACTGGCTGGTGGGAATCGACCGCGTAAATTCGTGCTTGATCGGATGTCCGGACTCATTCTTGGGAATCGTAGGATCGATCTGCGCGCTTCGGCCTTGATTGCCACGCCCCGCGTACGGCCCGGAGTGAACCGGCGAACGGTCATTCGCGTAGATCACGTGGCACGCGGTGCACCCGCTGTTACGGTAATCCCCGGCATGGTCGTTAGTGCCGGGCAACGACAGATCGGATCCAGCAGGCGCGTCTTTTGCAGACCGAGAAACACAGGGTCGGTGCGCAGGAGAGTACCCAGCCCGCGATCGCTCAACTTGTCGTCGGGACGTCCGGGATCTTCTTCAGGATTAGGATTGCCGATCTCGCCGCGCGGCCCGCCGCCCCGCTCGAACACCCGCAGAATATTGCCGGGCTGCGACAGCTCCCATCGCGCCAGCGGATCGAGAAACGGAAGCCACCCTCTGTCGCGAGTCTCCTGGATCGTCGGCGGCGGTTGCGTGCTGATGCGCTGCGGCGCGCCGGAAGAGGAATAGCTTTCCCCGAAACGAGCGTCTTTCAAGGGAAATGCCCCGTTGTTATAAAGAGCCGCCTGCCACAGCATTGCGCCGTGAGTCATCATGCTCGTCTGGACCGCGCGAACTTCTTTCGCGTGGCACTTTCCGCAAGTCTCGACGACGACGCGCAAGTCGCCAGGATTGACGAACTGAATATATTCCTTGCTCTCTTTCAGCCAGTCCGTATACGCGCGAACCGGATTCGCGGAACTGCGCCACAACTGCGGAAGTTTCGGCTTAGGATGCGCCCGCAATTTCGCTTTCGAATACTCACTCGATCCGGAATTCGCGTCACCTGGACGTTCCACCGCCGCATTTCCGCCGTGGCAATCGATACAACTGATGGCCACTGTTCCAGTAGTGTGCATCGTTGGCGAATCGGTGGGTCCGTGACAAGACTGGCACGCGCCGGAGCAAACCCGCGCCAGCGCCATTACCAGGACGAGTTTTCTAGAATCGAAAGCGTACATTGACGGCCGCCGCTAACAACGTTTCTCCACTGTAAATATCTCTGAATCCCTGAAACGGAAAAAATGCATTGACCACGCCGCTGATCACGATATTTTCCGACAGCGGCGGACGGTACGAAATTCCGATGCCCGAATCGGCGCCGACACCCGCATGAATATTGTTCTGGAACAGCAGCAATTCGAGAGGCTCCGTATGCACGAAGCGGATCAGGTTCAGATTCACGAAGCCGCGCAGCTTGGGCGTGATGTCGACATCGGCGCCCGCGTTCCACAGCATCAGGCCCGGATTGACGAAGTTGGCTTGTCCTTCAATCTTGCTCGAACGAAGGCTCGGAAGCAGGCTGCCGTCCTCGACCAATCCGACGCCGGTGCCGGTCAAGCGAATCCCCTCGCGCTCCCAGAAGCTGAAAAATCCGCCCGCGAAATTGGGATTATCGAAAATCGCGTCGAACCCGCGTGCCGAGCCGTTACGCGGATCTTTATCCCCGGACGCATAAAATACAGAAGTGCGAAACCGGACCCAATCCTTATCCAGCGACAGCTCCGCGGCCGCCATTTGCGCGTTGATATCGGTGTGTTTTCCTGCGATCGGATTCAACGAATCGTGCCCCAGCACCTGATAGAAAGCATGCGTCAGGTTCAACCGGCCGATGTGCCCGTCGCCCGTCAATCCGTAGCAATAGGCGCGAATCGCATGCGGCCGGACCGCTCCGATGGGAGCGGGACGAACCAGGAAATCATTCGTGTCAAACGCAAACGACGGATCATCTTTGTCGTAATGAAAGCTGGCTTGGATGGTATAGCCGGGCGTGAAAAAATCCTGCCGGTACAGGTTTGCGATCATCACCTGCTGGTTGCGATACTGCATGGTATTCACCCGCTGTTGGTGTCCTTTTCGAGCATCGCGAAATACGCCAGGTTGTATTGATAACGGTTGGAATCCAGCGTCCCAAAGATACGCAGCCCCGGCTCCTGATCGAAGAAAATAAATCCGCGGAAATCGCTGTTGAAGGTCTGGATTCCCGCGCGGGCCGAGACGAAATCGTAGGCGTGACTCAAGTCGGCGAGCTTTACCTCGACGAACGCCTCTTGTAATCCGACGTGCGAATCGACGCGCGACGTTCCTTGGCGCACGTCGACGTTCACGACACCGGTCTCTTGAACCGTCAGATAGTTAATGTTCACCTCGGGCGTAAACTTGATCTGCCAATCCACCGGTTTGAACGAAGTGTCGCCGTGAAACAGAGTCGCGGAGAAAGCCAGATTTTCATTCATGGCGAATTGCCCGAATCCGCCGAAAAATCCGAAGTTACCGGCCTGCGAGGAACTGATGTTGCTCGACGTGGGCACGCGGCGCGGATCGGCGAATGTGTCGCTGGTGAAATTCAAATTGAGAAAAGTCTGGCCGAAGATCGGCTCATCGCCTTTCAGCTTGTTGCGATTGAACGGGTCGAGCAAGTGGCCCTTCTCATAGGGAAATTCGCCCGGAAAGCCATAGCGGCGATACTCCGGCCAATCGTATTTCCAGCGATCCGGCACGGGCGTGAAGACACGCTCGGCGGAAGGCAAGGGTTCGGTGGATCGGGCTTCCTCTGGCACCTCGGCGGTGGCCGCATCGGGCAGGCTCCGATAGGAAGGACCAGGCATCGGCTCCGGACGCCCCGAAGATTCTTTGGCCATCGGAACCAGCGTGGCTTCAAGCGTGAAGATGTCGCCGGCGTTCAACCGAAGCTCGCCTCGGGCAACGTTTTCGAACCCATCCAAATGCGCGTCCAAGCGATAGCGTCCTGGAAGCAAGTTGACGAATCGGAACGCGCCATCGCCGGTGGTCACCGTTCGGAAGACCTGGCTGCTATCCAGATTTTGAACTTCGATGCTGACCCCGCCTAAGCCCAGTCCGATCGGATTCCGAAGGATGCCGAGAATCACGCCCGCGGCAGGCGATGTCTGCCTCGGGATGCGCTGCGTCACTTGACCGCCCAGGACCGCGGCGGTGACGCACAGCAGCATGAGCTTCGGCAACACGGACCTATTATCTGCCAGTTCGAATCAGCCTGCGCCGCAACTCCAGCGTCTGTTGACGATGACACGCCAGGCACAGCGTGCGGATATTTTTCAGGTCGCATTCGCCGCCACCCTCCACCACCGGCAGGATATGATCCGCGTCCCAAAGCGTCTTGCGCGAGAGCCCCTTCAGGCCCCAGCGTTCGAGTAGTTTTATCCGATGCGTGCCGCGAGCCCGCCGCAACTCGCCGTAAGCCGCACGAGCGTCCACTTTGCAGATCGCGCAGATGCCGCGGTCGCGAGCCAGGACCTGCTCGCGCAAATATCCGGGATCGGTGCGCAGCCGCCATTCATGGACGCACCAGTCCGAGCAGAACGTGAATCGGCGCGGCGGGACTTCCAGGTTGCACCACCGGCAAAGGGGCCGTCCGCCCGGCCCTTTATCGAGATTTGCCCGATCGGCGCGGCCTCCGGGCATCGTACGAGACGCAGTCACAACGTATCCAGCATAAAATGTTTTGAACTTGCCTGGAAAACGCCTGCGGTAAACGATTCCGCCGCGAACCGCGTCATACTTGAAGCGTGCCCAGCTACGAGAACGAACTGGCGCAAATCGTCGCCGACCTGAACCGGACCGCCCAGGCATCCCGGGAGGCTGCGCCTCACGACTCCGGAAGCCTGGATCAGCTTCTGGTCCAGGCCGCCCGCCGCGGCGCTTCCGATATCCTGCTGGTCTCCGGCGCACCGGTCGCGTTTCGGGTAAACGGCGTCCTCTCAGCCACCACGGGAGCGGCGTTTTAGTTGGATCGATTGGTTACGTTATGGGCATTTTGTCAGAGTGAGCTTTAAACGATCTGCTCATGGAATGGATGGAGTGGTACGGGATGAGGAATTCTCGTTTGCAGTCGCGCATATATCTTTTTCTACTTTTCTTCGCTTCGCTTTCATTGTCCGGCGTTTCTGTCGCACAAGAGCCGTGGTCTGGGATTCTCAGCCCCGGGCGCGCTGTGGACTGGCAAAACGCCGGCGCAGCCATCTCACAGAACTAGAACGCAATGTGGTTCGACGGTGGCGGCAGGACACTTGCTTCTTCGATCAACTCGTTGCTTTCAAATTGTGCTTCGGGAACTTATCTCCTGCTTGGTGCGGGACATTCAACCTCAATTCGGGCATTGCGATGCCATCGACGTGACGCTGCGCGGCAGCGGAGCAAATAACACGTTCCTTACGTCTTGGGGAGTGTCATGCCGGGGAGGAGCCGGCAAATATTCGGTGTGGCTCTCCGGCCACGACGAATTATCGGGCGGTCCATCGAATTCCGCGAGCTGGACGGGGACCAACGAAGCTCCGCGGAAGCACAAGGCGCAACTTCGATTCTGTCATCCAGCACGAGCAACCTTAAGCTTGGAAATCCGATCATCCTGGACCAGATTGATGATCAGAAGGATAACGGCGGCCTCTATGTCGGCTGCGAGATCTCGGATGGCTCTAAAGAATGTTACTCGGGCGCGGGTCCCACGCCTTCCCAGCGGGGATCGGGTTCGGTTCGACCATACGCGGCCAGCAGCAAGTGGTGGTAAAGGTGACGAGCATATCCTGGATACCGCCGGAATTACTGTGGCGATTTATGCCAACAACTGGCGCTCAAGTCAATCGCCCGGAGCGTGGTGGGCTTCAATCAAAAGCTCTGAACGTCGGAATTGAAAATCTGTCCATTGATTCGACAGGTGATGGCAGCCAGGCGATGGAGTTTTTCAATCGCCAGAATCGCTGGTAAAGGGCGTGCGGTCAGTTATTACGCGGTCTGGATTATCCACCGGCTGGTTCACGTTGGGCTGTGGATGTGTAATCACTGCACGGTTCGTGATTCCTACTTCTACGGCAACGAGGGAGATTCTTATCAGGTTTCGGTTGGAATCTGGCAGCGACAATCTGGTTGAGAACAATATCGTACAGTTTCCGCGAAAGCATGACCAGTTTCTAAAACTCCGACTGCGAGGGTTGCGTTTCGGGATACAATTTCTCTCCTTCATCACTTTTTCTGACCGGAGGCTCAAACTGGCTTCAGCAGTCGAGTGAATATCACTCTATCGCGCTGTATACGCTGGCTGAGGTACATTGGTGCAGGGCACTACGGTGATAGCTTCCACGGGACGCACGTGCTGAACACGATCTTCCGGCATCATTTGACGGACATGAGCAAGATGGTGGTGCACTTGACAGTTGTCAAGCACGAATCCTATTCGCTTGAACCCTGGAGCACGTTACTACAACATCATCGGCAATGTGCTGGGAAGTCCGGGGTATCACAACGGCTATAAGACAAACACCTATACCTCGGTCTATAGTTGCGGGGCTTATGGTGAACCGGCATGACAACGGATTCTCTGAGCCGCTCCACGTCCGCGCATCTGGGGCAATTGGAATTTGGTGTCATCGGCGACAGCGCTTCGAGGTTCCCAGTTCCTTGAGTGCATATTCGCTCAGTGCCATCGGCTCACACGCTGCCCGCGTCGCTTTACGACGCGTCACAGCCTTCGTGGTGGCCCAGTGGAAAGGCATGGCCTCCGATCTGGACCTGATGTTTGCGGTGGCCATGTGGCGCAATGCAACGGCGGTTCGAATGACTTGAACGAAGCGACTTCGTCACAGTCTGCTCAGTGCTCCGGCGGATCGCTTACTACATTGGCGACTGTGAACAGCATCTCCTCGGTGATGGATTGCTATTTCAATGTCATGGGCGGTAAAGCGAATGGAACTAGTGGACCACGACCTTCAACCCGAGTAGACGTGATGCGGGCGGCGGGAGCAGCGGATCAACTGGCCAGCCGGGTGCTCCGGTTAGTTTGACCGCAACAGTTGAGTAGTAGGGAAATGAGATGAATGGGTTCCTCGGAAACCATCCATTTCCAGTAATGGAATAACGATTTCAGGTGCGCAGTCTCTCGGGTGGACCTACCTCGAAGTCCTTGCGCACCTGATTTTCTAAGCCCGGTTGAAAAACAACGTCAAAAATAGTCGGTGACTTGACTCGCCGGTCGACGAAAAGCGCATACGTTTTGCAGTAAACCCTCGATCATCGAAGACTCCCAAGCCCAGCAACAAGCCCCTTCACATAATCTGATCTTGCGCTGCGCATGGCCGCAGCTCCTCAACCGTCGTGCTTCTGTCGACGAACTGTTCGAGAGTGGACGGTGATTAAGACTTCAAGATTCCCGGACTATGTCCCATGATCCTTAAACCCAGTTCACATTGCTCAAGCCTCGAATCTTGAGGTGCGTTCAAGCTCGGCAGGGCTAGCTCGAATCGAAGCTTTGGGTTTAACAAAAAGGCGCGCTTGTTTTTTTCATGGGACTTTACCACGGGGCTTGACGATTTCGTTTCTTCGGAAGGGGAGTTTTACCGGTACCTTCGATTTCTGACTCCATCATTCCTTTTTTTCATTACAGGCTTCTTTGTTTCTCAGGTCTATCTTCGCAAGTATGCCGTCATGATCCCCAGCAATACGTAGTCTGCGAACGAAGGCACACAACA
>CAVPKR010000014.1:0-10970 GCA_963705675.1 Terriglobia bacterium | reverse complement strand
AAGCCGGTGTTTTGCCCGCCAGGTGGTGGGCGCGGTAGTACAAGATGGCGATTTTTGTTTGCTCTGGTTTTTGGGGCCGTTCCAGAATTCCCCAGGTGGGGGTCGGCTTGGGGGGCTCGAAGCCCTCGCCGGTGAGGGGCGATCGCGTCGGCAGGAACCGGGCCAGCTAGGCGCGGTTGTCACGGGCCGCCGTGGGGCCAGGTCGCGCTGCGCCTCGGCAACCACGCCGACCGGGCACGGTGGACAGCCGCATGAGCTCGGCGTCCGGGGCTCACCTCGCCGCCGAGCACGATCGTCGGCACGCCGCTCGCCGCCACCGCGTCCAGGCCGTCGGCCCAGGCCTGCCCCGGCCGCCCAGGATGCGGACGACGACGGCGGTCGCGCCGTCCAGCAGCGGCGGCAGGTCCGGCACCGCGAGGCGGGCCGGGTTGGCCAGCCGGTCGCCGGCCCCGCTGGCGCGGGCGGACAGCAGGTCCGTGTCCGAGGTGGAGAGCAGGACGATCACGCGAGCTCCTGTCTAGGTCCGCTGCGTGCGCTGCTTCCGTTGTGTGCGCTGCTTCCGCTGCGTGCCTGCCCGTCAGCATCAGCATTATTATTCTGCTGACTATCGTCTATTTTTCCTATCGCCAGACCATTGAAGCGTATCCGGGTGGAGGCGGGTCCTATACCGTTGCCAGGGAAAATATCGGACCCTTCGCGGGACTGCTGGCAGCCGCGGCGTTGATGATCGACTATGTTCTTACCGCCGCGGTCGGAATTTCGGCGGGCGTGGGGGCGTTAGCGTCGGCGGCTCCAAGTTTGCTCCCACACACGCTGGTGATCTGCCTTGGAATCCTGGTGATGATCACGCTGGTGAACCTGCGGGGAGTGCGGGACACCGGCGTGGTGTTCATGGTCCCTACTTACATGTTCGTCGGATGCTTGCTGCTTACCATTCTGATCGGAGTTTCGAAAACGCTGGCGACGCATGGACATCCGATGCCGGTGATTCCGCCTCCGCATATGCCAGCGGCGGTTACCGCGGTCAGCGCCTGGCTTTTGTTACAGGTTTTCTCGAGCGGCTGCACGGCGATGACCGGGGTGGAAGCCGTCAGCAATGGAGTGAAAGCGTTTCGCGAGCCGACGGCCCCCACGGCGCAGAAGACGCTGACCATCATTATCGCGATTCTGATCGTACTGCTGGCCGGGATCGCGTACCTGGTGTCCGCGTATCAGATCGGCGCGACGGACCCTGGAGCTCCGGGGTATCAGAGCGTGCTGTCGATGCTGCTGATGGCGGTGACCGGGCGAGGAATTTTCTACTACGTCAGCATCGGCGCGATCCTGCTGGTGCTGGCGCTTTCTGCCAACACCGCGTTCGCGGATTTTCCGCGGTTATGCCGCATCATCGCGCACGACGGTTATCTTCCCCACTCCTTTGTATCGGTGGGAAGGCGGCTGGTTTATTCGCAGGGAATTTATGTGCTCGCCGTGCTGACGGCTGTGCTGCTGATCCTGTTCCGCGGCGTGACGGACCGGTTGATTCCGCTCTACGCGGTGGGCGCGTTTCTGGCTTTTACCTTGTCCCAGGCCGGGATGGTGATGCACTGGAAAAGGCACAAAGGCGGCCTGCACCACATCCTGGTAAACGGCCTGGGCGCGATCGCCACCGGGATCACGGTGATCGTGGTGCTGGTGGCGAAATTCGTCGAAGGCGCTTGGATCACGATGCTGCTGATCCCGGTGCTGCTCGTGATTATGGGGATGGTGAAGGGCCACTATCGCAGAGTGGCGCGTGAAACCGCCAGCCGTGAGCCGGTGGATTTGACGCATCTACTGGCGCCGATGGTGGTGGTGCCGATTCAGGATTGGAACAAGGTGACGCAGAAGGCGCTCCAGTTCGCCTATACGTTGACCAAGGAAGTTCACGCGCTGCACGTCGAGGCCGAAGAAGAAACCACCAGCACTTTTTGTAAGGACTGGGACATCTACGCGGAAAAGCCCGCGCTGAAGGCGGGACTGCCTCCACCGGAGCTGGTGGTGGTTACTTCGCCTTATCGGTGGATCCTGCGGCCGATCATCGAATACGTGTTGAAGGCGGAGAAGGACAATCCGGATCGCCAGATCGCGGTGGTGATTCCGGAGATGGTGGAGCGGCGCTGGTATCATCACCTGCTGCACAACAAGCGCGCGGGATTGCTGAAGACGCTGCTGCTGCTGCGCGGAAGCCAGCGGATCATCGTGATCAATGTGCCGTGGTATTTGAAGAATTAGCCCGGCTCACCAACCGCTGGGCTTCCCGCGATTCTGCTGATCGAGCCAAACCTGGAGGGGAGCAAAATAATCCCGGATGGCGGTCGCGTCCATCTGCCGCTGTCCCGTCAGAGCGAACAATGCGTCCTGCCAAGGACGGCTGGTCCCCATCTCCAGCATTTCGTTCAATCGACGCCCGGCTTCGCGATTCCCGTATATGGAGCATCGGTTCAGCGGCCCGGTGCACCCTGCGATTCGCGACAGCGCCCGGTGAAACTGGAATTGCAGAATATCCGCGAGGAAATATCGCATGTAAGGAACGTCGGCTGCGACGTGATACTTCGCCGCGGGATCGAAATCTTTCTCACTGCCGTCTACGGGTCGTGCGACGCCTTGATATTTCAAGCGTAGCTGCCACCAGGCTTCGTTGTACTTGTCCGGCGGTATTTCGCCTGAAAAAACCTTCCAGCGCCATTGGTCGATCATCAAGCCGAACGGCAGAAACGCGATCTTCTCCAACGCCCGGTTCAGCAACAAGCCGATATCCTTCGATGCGTCAGGCTCCTTGCCGATAAAACCCAGCTTTACTAAATACTCCGGCGTGATCGAAAGGGCGATGGTATCGCCGATGGCTTCATGAAACCCGTCGTTCGCGCTGTCGCGAAACAGAAACGGCTGTTTGTCGTACGCCCGCTGGTAGAAATTATGACCCAGCTCATGATGCACGGTCATGAAGTCTTCGGCGTTGATGTCGAGACAAACCTTCAGCCGCACATCTTCCACGTTGTCGATGTCCCAGGCGCTGGCATGGCAAACGACTTCGCGATCCCGAGGCTTGACGAACAGGCTCCGCTCCCAAAATGTTTCCGGCAGTGGAGCAAATCCCAACGACTTAAAGAAATTCTCCCCGTAATGGACCATTTGCAGCGCATCGGTATGCTTCGATTTAAGAATCTGCGTCAGGTCGTACCCGGGATCGGCTTGCTTCGGGGCCACCAGCGGATAAATGTTGGTCCAATCCTGCGCCCAAATATTTCCGAGCAGGTGCGCCGGAATCGCTCCCTTTTCCGGCACCACGTCAGCGCCATACTTCTCGCGCAGCTTCCATCGAACGTAGGTGTGCAAAGAGACATACAGCGGACGGACCTGCTCCCACAGACGGTCAATCTCTTTCGCAAAATCATCCGGAGCCATGTCATATTTCGCGCGCCACATGGCCCCGGTGTCTTTAAATCCTAATTCGCGGGCGCCTTTATTGGACAAGGTGACGAAGCGCGCAAAATCCGCTCGCATGGGCGGCGAGATGGAGTGCCAGCCTTTCCATGCCTCCAGCAGCTCCTTCGCGTTGGTGCTGGTGGCCATGATCCGGGTAATGTCTTCGATGTCCAGACACTTCGCGCCGCCGGCGGGACAATACTTGCCTTTCCCATAGGTCCCTTCAAGCTCCGCCGTCAGCCGGGTCACCTCGCCGCTTTCCGCCGGATCGGAAGGCGCCGCCAAGGTTAGTCCCAACTTCAGCAGCATCATCTTGCGCGCCATATCGGCGGGAAGCTTGACGTGATCGAACTGCGTCGCGCCCTTCGCCAGGCGAACCGATTCCGCGATTTGGCGTTCGTCGGCCAGCGCCGAAAGATTTTCGGTGTCGAAGGTAATGAAGTTCGACTTTACCCAGTCGGCGCGGCCCGCTTCCGTCCGTCAACACGAGCAGCTTTTTCTCGGCGTCGTCCAGAACTTCCTGGCATCGTCCACCGCTGGCGTCGCGGCAAACGCAGTACAGGAGAACCAAAGAAGAATCACCAGCGTCTTCATAATTGTTATCTTATCTTGTTTCATGCTTCTCCCTCTGTTTACTCGAGATCGACCTTTCGCGCATTGCGGAACGGGAGCGGGGGTGAGAATGTGGGCGCAGCGCCATTTGACATCTCGAAACCGGCCGCCGCGCGGTGGGACGATAGCCGAATCCTTCCCTATGGCGAGCGCCTTCAGCTTCCGATCGCGGTGGCTTTTCTGAGCCGCAATCCGGATCTGACTGCGAAGGTGACGCTTGAAGGCTAGCGATATTCGGGCCTTTCACAGCCCCATCGCCGAGCGCGCCCGAACGGCGGCCTTGAGATTTCCACCGGCGAGCTGTTCGACCAAATGCTTCTCGAAAGCGACAATACCGCGGCGGATTACGTTCTTCGACTGGCCGGCGGCCCATCGGCTGTGACCGCGCACATGCGGAAATTGGGGATCGAAAGCATGCGGATCGACCGGTCTGAGGGAGAACTAGCTTTCGATTTCGCGGGGGTTTCGAATCCTCCGCCGCAGGATCAGTGGACGCTTGCGCTGATCAAACAGTTGTTAGCCGCTTCGCCGCCGGATCGCCAGCGTGCAGCGGCGACGCGCTTCTTGAAGGATCCGCGAGATACCGCGACTCCAGACGCGATGCTTCAGCTACTGATTTACGTACAGAAGCAGGGCAACGTGCGCCTTCTGGACCGGATGACTCGAATGGTCCCCGGCGCGGCGCGCATCAAAGGATTGCTTCCGCCGGGTACTCCGGTGGCCCATCGCACTGGCACCGGCGGGGATTTTGAAGGAATTTCGTCGGCCACCAACGACGTGGGCATCATCACGACACCCACTGGCCACATCGCGATGGCGGTATTCATCAAGGGCTCACGGCGCGATCTCGCCACCCGGGAACGCACCATCGCCAACATCGCGAAAGCGCTTTACGACGAGTGGAAATAAAAAAGGCCGCGGATTCTTTTTACGGAATCCGCGGCATTCGAGTTTCACAAGGATTATGCAGCTCTGGCCGGCATCAGCACGAACCCGGGAAGCATTTCCGCCAGGACGTCTTCGACACGCTCGGCGAAAATAAACTCCATCTCTTTGCGGACTTCGTCAGGCAAGTCACGCAGGTCTTTCTGATTGCCCTTCGGCAGGATGACTCGCTTGAGTCCTGCGCGTCGAGCCGCCAGCACCTTTTCCTTCACGCCGCCGATCGGGAGCACCAATCCGGTCAGCGTCACTTCGCCGGTCATCGCCGTATCGCTTCGCGCGGCTTTACCCGAGTAGATGGAAGCGAGGGCTGTGGTCATGGTGACACCCGCGGACGGGCCATCTTTCGGAATCGCTCCTGCAGGTACGTGGATATGCAACCCCGTGTTCAGGAACTTCGCGGGCTCGATCCCCAGCGCTTTCGCGTGACTCCACACGTAGCTCCGGGCCAGTTTCGCCGATTCCTGCATCACCTCGCCGAGCTGGCCGGTAATGGTCAGGTCCTTTCCGTCAGGCAGCAGCGTCGCTTCGATATACAGCACATCGCCGCCGCTCTCGGTCCAGGCGAGGCCGGTCGCGACGCCCGGCGGCAGATCCTTCCGAGCCGACTCCGGCAGTACCGGCTCCGGCCCCAGCATCTCCACCAAATCTTCCGGTGTAACCGTCACATGTTCGCTCGCGCCTTCGGCGAATTTCAGCGCGACTTTGCGGATCACGCGGCCGAGGGTCTGTTCCAGCCGCCGTACGCCCGCCTCACGCGTATAGCACCCGATCAGCTTTTTCAAAGCCGGCTGGTCAGCTCGAATTGCTCAGGCTTGATTCCGGCCTGCGTCAACTGGCGAGGCAGCAGGTACCTTCGCGCGATTTGGGCTTTCTCTTCTTCGCTGTATCCCGACAGGCGCAGGATCTCCATGCGATCCAGGAGCGGAGCGGGAATCGTGTCCAGCGTATTCGCCGTGGTGACGAACAACACCTTCGACAAATCGAACGGCAGATCCAGATAGTTGTCGCGGAACGACTTGTTCTGCTCCGGGTCCAGGACTTCGAGTAGAGCCGACGCCGGATCGCCCCGGAAATCGCGCCCCAGCTTGTCCACTTCATCCAGCATCAGCACCGGATTCGACGCGCCCGCGCGCCGCATGGCTTGTATGAGGCGTCCGGGAAGGGCGCCTATATAGGTCCGGCGATGTCCGCGCAGTTCCGCTTCATCGTGCATTCCGCCCAGGCTCATGCGCTCAAACTTGCGGCCCAGAGCGCGTGCGATCGACTGACCCAACGACGTTTTTCCAACGCCGGGCGCGCCCACGAAGCACAATATGGGAGCCTTCGCCTCCGGATTCAGCTTCAACACTGCAAGCTGCTCCAGGATTCTCTCCTTCACCTTCTCGATGCCGAAGTGATCCTCGTCCAGCACTTGGCGCGCTCGCGCGATGTCGAGATTGTCATCGCTCCGCTTCTTCCACGGCAGCTCGATCACGTATTCGAGCCAAGTCCGCAGCACGTTGTATTCAGGCTGCGCCGATGGAAGCTTCTCGAAGCGCCCCAGCTCGCGCTCGGCTTCTTTCCGGATATCATCCGGCAGATCCGCTTTGGCGAGTTTCTCGCGAATCGACTCCGCCTCCGCCTGGTCAGGATTCTTCTCTCCCAATTCCTGTTCGATCGCGCGCTTCTGCTGGCGTAAGATGTATTCGCGCTGCTCGCGGCCCATCTCGCCCCGAGCCTCTTCGGTAATCTTATTCCGCAGCTCCAGGACTTCCACTTCGTGGGAAAGCCAGCCATGGACCATCCTGAGCGCCTCGACGCGCGTCGGAGCCTCAAGCAGGGCCTGCTCGCGCTCGGTTTCGAGGTTCATGATCGATCCGATCATGTATGCCAGGCGCAGCGGATCTTCCTGCGATGTGAACATCCGCGCCAATTCCTGCGGAGTCTGGTTCGCCGTCTGAACCAACCCGACGAACTTCGAGCCCATCTCGACAATCGACAGCGTGAGGGCCTCAGTTTCGCGGCTGGAATCGTCCGGAATGGGCAGCGATCGCACGCGCGCCGCCATGTGCCCGTTTTCGTCGTCCACCTTGACGATCACTACGCGCTCGACGCCATAGACCAGGACTTCCAACTGATCCTTACCGCGACCGGCCTTGCGAATCACGCCGCGCGTGCCGATCGTGAACAGATCGCTGGCGCCGGGCGCATCCACGGAGGCATCGCGCTGCGTGACCACGACAATCTCTTTTCCTTCGGTGGCCAGCGCGGCTTCGACGGCCGCGATGGAACCGGCCCGGCCCACCGAAAGCGGCATCAGCAGCCCCGGAAAAAGCACCGAGTTCTTCAATGGCAACAACGGCAGTAACCCGATGTGGACATCTTTTTCAGCCATATTATTCTCCTCCCGCACTTGTGCTTATTAAGATGCTTCGGCCCTGACAGCGGACTCAACTTCGAACTGCAGCCCGCCGCCGCGCTCGGAAACCAGCACCTTCTGCCCGTCTCGAATTTCCCCCGCCACCAATCTCCGGGCCAGTGGCGTCTCGATCTCTTTCTGGATAGCCCGCTTCAACGGCCGAGCTCCATACGCCGGGTCATACCCCGACTTCACCAGGTGCTCCCGAGCCCCGTCCGTCAGCACGATTTGAATATGACGTTCGGCCAGCCGCGCCCGCAGACCCGAAAGTTGGATCTCGACGATTTGTTTCAACTGGTCCTCGGTCAACCGGTCAAACGTAATAATCTCGTCGACTCGGTTCAGAAATTCCGGGCGGAACAAGCGGGGCAATTCTTCCTTCGGAGCATTCGAAGTCATGATCACGATGGTGTTCTTGAAATCCACCGTCCGGCCCTGCCCATCCGTCAGGCGGCCGTCGTCCAGCACCTGAAGCAGGACGTGGAACACATCTTGATGCGCTTTCTCAATCTCATCGAACAGCACCACCGAATAAGGCCGCCGTCGAACCGCTTCGGTAAGCTGCCCGCCCTCGTCGTAGCCGACGTATCCGGGAGGCGCGCCCACCAGGCGGGAAACCGTATGTTTCTCTTGATACTCGGACATGTCGATCCGGATCATGGCGTGTTCGTCGTCGAACAAGTACGACGCCAGGGCGCGAGCCAGCTCGGTCTTTCCGACGCCGGTGGGGCCCAGGAACAGAAAGCTGCCGATGGGTCTCTTGGGATCCTTCAACCCTCCGCGAGCCCGCATCACCGCGTCGGCCACCGCGTCGACGGCTTCATCCTGGCCCACCACTCGCTTGTGCAGTTCTTCGGAGAGGTGGATCAGCTTCTCGACTTCGCCCTCCAGCAGCTTCGAGAGCGGAATCCCGGTCCACCGGCTGACAATCTGCGCGATGTCTTCTTCGTCCACTTCCTCTTTAAGAAGAGTGGTCTCGCGCTTTTGCGTTTCGAGAGCCTTTTCCAGACTGGTCAGTTTTCCGTACTTCAGCTCCGCGGCCTTATTCAGGTCGTAGGCCCGCTCGGCTTGCTCGATCTCGACCTTTACCTGTTCGATCTCGGCCCGCATCTCGCGCTGCTTTTTTAACGTTTCCTGGTCGGCCTTCCACTGCGCTTGCAAGCCGGTCGATTCCGTCTTCAGTTCCGCGAGCTCCTTCTCGATTTTGCCCAACCGTTCGCGCGAAGCCTTATCCGATTCTTTCTTCAGCGCTTCCCGCTCGATCTCGAGCTGCATTTGCCGCCGCAAAATTTCATCCAGGTGCGCCGGCATCGAGTCGATCTCAGTCCGCAGCTTGGCCGCCGCCTCATCCACCAGGTCGATGGCTTTATCGGGCAAAAACCGGTCGGAAATGTACCGCTGACTCAACACCGCGGCTGCCACTAGCGCCGAATCTTTGATCCTTACGCCGTGATGCAGCTCATACCGCTCCCGCAGGCCGCGCAGGATTGAGATGGTGTCTTCCACTGACGGCTGATCGACCAGGACGGTCTGGAATCGCCGCTCCAGTGCGGCGTCTTTTTCGATATGTTTGCGGTACTCGTCGAGCGTGGTAGCTCCGATGCAATGCAGTTCCCCGCGAGCCAGCATGGGTTTCAGCAGGTTGCCCGCATCCATCGCACCTTCGGCTTTACCGGCGCCCACGACGGTGTGCAATTCGTCGATGAACAGAATGACTTGACCTTCGGCCGACTGCACTTCCTTCAGGACAGCCTTCAGCCGCTCCTCAAACTCGCCTCGAAACTTTGCCCCTGCGATCAGCGCCCCCATGTCCAGCGAGACGACTTTTTTGTTCTTTAGCCCCTCCGGAACGTCGCCGCGGACGATTCTTTGCGCCAACCCTTCGACAATTGCTGTCTTCCCGACGCCAGGCTCGCCGATCAGCACGGGATTGTTCTTGGTGCGGCGCGAAAGCACCTGGATCACGCGCCGAATTTCCTCATCCCGCCCGATTACCGGGTCCAGCTTGCCGGCCGCCGCCAGCTTGGTCAGATCGCGCCCGTACTTTTCGAGCGCCTCATACGTGCTTTCCGGATTCTGGGTAGTGACCCGCTGAGATCCGCGAACTTCCTGCAGCGTGCGCATGATCCGATCCCGAGTGATCCCCATGTCTTTGAAGATCTTCTCGTCGGTGGCGGCCAGCAGGACGTGCTCGACCGAAACATAGTCGTCCTTGAACTTCTTGGCCTCAGCCTCGGCGCGAGTCAGCAATTTTTGCAGCCGCGGCGTGATATACAACTGATCCATCGCGGCGCCGGAACTTTGCACCTTGGGAAGGCGGTCCAGTTCCTGGGTCAAGCGGCGATGTAGAGTCTCCAGATTCGCATCGGCCTTGACCAAAACCGATTGAGCGAGGCCGCCTTCCTGTTCAATCAACGCGAGTAAAAGGTGTTCGACATCCAGTTGCTGCTGCCCATGCAACTGAGCCAGAGCTTGGGCGGCTCTTACCCCTTCTTGCAGTTTTTCCGTGAATCGATTGAAGTCCATACACTCACCTCGACGAAATCAGGATAACACATGAGCGATAGTATGTCCATAAATCTTAGTGTTATGTTATCAAGTTAAACAAATCATTTATTATCAATCGCATGGAGTTGCTTATCGTCGCTAGCCACGCGGGCCCACTCGAAGGCCGACTTATCTTTGAGCAACCTCGCAGCCGTTCCTGGAGTACACTGATCCTCATGTTCTCCGAATTTAAGAAGTTCATCATGCGCGGCAACGTGCTGGATTTGGCGATCGGCGTCATCATCGGAGCCGCCTTCGGAAAGATCGTAACTTCGCTGGTAAACGACGTGATGATGCCGGTGATTGGCTTGGTGGCGGGGAAGGTCGACTTCTCAAACCTCTTTATCTCCCTGAATGGCCAACACTATGACAGCCTAGCCGACGCTAAAAAGGCCGGAGCCCCCACCCTGAACTATGGCTTGTTCACGAACACGGTAATCGAGTTCCTCATCATCGCGTTTGTGATATTTCTGATCGTGAAGCAGGTAAACCGGTTTATGAGGCCCGCTCCGGCTCCGGTGACGACGAAGGATTGCCCCCGCTGCTGCACGGCGATCCCGCTAGCGGCTACGAAGTGTCCGGCTTGTACGACGGACCTCTAGCACTGCTGAATAATTTAGCCGCAGATAGACGACGATCAACGCCGATAAGACAGGCTTAGCTTCTTTGTTTTCAATCGGCGATCACCGATCCGCCTTCAGCTCCCGGCCGGTGAGAGAAAAATGAACCTTGCCGCGAAGCTGAAGCAAGCGATCATAAGCCTGCGAAGCCGCAACCAACTCGAGACCGGTGCGAACGGTTTGGGTGATGCCGCCGCCGCTTGCGCGCTGTGCCTTTTCGAGAAGGTACTTCTACAGTGATTTTGCGAGTAGTTTCCATGAAAGCCTCAAGATAAAATGCCAGCATCACGCATGGACTAGTCAAGCCGGGCCCAATAGCAGAAAGCCCGCGGATTCCACTTCCGCGGGCTTTCGAGTGCACCAAGGGAGAACTTGTTCTTATTGTTGCGATCCGCCATCCG
>CAVPKR010000013.1:0-7108 GCA_963705675.1 Terriglobia bacterium | reverse complement strand
CCACGTATTGCTTCGTTCAGCTCCCAAAGATCGATATCGCCGACTTTCAGGCCGTGGCGCTTGAGCAGTTTCGGCACCGCGAACACGGGACCGATGCCCATCTCATCCGGCTCGCATCCAGCCACGGCGAAGCCGCGGAAGATCAATTTATAAGGAATCCCCAACTGGTCCGCGCGTTCCCGCGACATCAGCAGCGTCGCCGATGCGCCGTCTGAAAGCTGCGATGCATTCCCCGCCGTTACCGAGCCTTCCCCGCTATTCGGATCGAAGTACGGCTTCAATCCCAGCAGCCCTTCGAGCGTCGTATCGGGACGATTGCACTCGTCGCGATCGCACACGGCTTCTTCTTCGCCGACCTTCTCGCCGGTTTTCTTGTCGAGAATGGCTTTGGTGGTTTTCATCGGCACGATCTCGCCCGCGAAAAAGCCTTCCTGCTGCGCGCGAGCGGTCCGCTTCTGGCTTTCGAGCGAATACTCGTCCTGCGCCTGCCGGCTGACCTTATACCGTTTGGCGACCACCTCGGCCGTATCGCCCATCACCATGTAGATGCCGGGCTTGTGCTGCTCCACCCACGGATTCGCATCCTTGCTGCGCTTGATCATCGAAATGCTTTCGACGCCGCCGCCGATGGCAGCCTCCGCGCCTTCGCTCATAATTTCATGCGCCGCAACCGCGATCGATTGAAGCCCGCTGGAGCAGAATCGATTGATGGTGGTTCCGGCAACGGTCACCGGCAGCCCGGCGCGAATCGCGGCCACGCGAGCCACGTTCATCCCTTGCGGCCCATGCGGCTCGGCGCAGCCCATGATCACATCCTCAATTTCAGAAGGATCGAGCTGCGGCACTTTAGCCAGGACTTCTCGGATAGCGTGGGCCGCCATCTCATCGGGACGAGTCATATTGAAGGATCCGCGGAAAGATTTGGCAAGGCCAGTCCGCGCACTGGCAACGACTACAGCTTCTCTCATAAGGGGTTAAATCTTAGGATACCAGGATCTAGTTTGAGGATCGAGAAGGATCAATCGTACGAGAGAGACTGAGAGCCGCGTAAGCATATACCGCACGGAAATCATCCAGCTCAAGCTGGGGATAATCGGACAGGATTTGTTCCTGAGATGCGCCGGTTGAAAGCTACTCCAAAATTTCCTGAACCGTAATCCGATGACCGCGAATGCACGGCTTCCCAAAGCGAACGCCCGAATCGATCGTGATTCGTTCGAGGAGTTTATCGCGGGTCGCCGGCATGAAGTCTCCCGACTCATTGTACACGGGCGACACCCTCGAACCGCACGCAATTCGCACTCAGTCAGGATTCTTGAACATCTCGCTGAGTGCGTTCAAATAGTCTGCAGATTTCCACTCCGGCCGATCTCCTTCTAATCCCAGAAGCGTCGTAGCCGCGCACGCCACTCGGTCGGTGAACTCTGGCTTATCGAGCATGATTCGAAGCTTGGCAATCATCCGTGGATCACGACGCTTTCCCAGGCCCACTGCTGCCTCTTCGCGCACATCCGAATTTTCATCGTCAAGCGCTCTAAGCAAAGCATCGCGAATCTCAGGCGAGTCGATGTCGCCTTGGACTCCGACGCCAAAGACCGCCCAGTCGCGGACATCTGGGTCCGAATCCGATGCGAGTTTCAGCAAGCCATGAACCGATTCGGGTTCATTTGGGAAATGCCCCAGGGCGCACGTCACCGCGAAGCGGATATTTTCGTCAGGATGATCCAGATATCGGAGGAGGAGAGGGATTGCCGCATTATTGTACAAGTGGCCAAGGGCAGCGATCTCAGAGTCAAGAGCTTGAAGATCTTGCTCGTCCTCAATCATGCTTGCGATCAGCGAGTACGACTCGTCGCGGAAAAGCCATTCCGGGTCCGAAGGCGAATCTGGAGTCGCGTGCTTGCGAAGTTGGCAGAGAATCGCTGCCCCTCGATCTCTCTTTCGTGGATCGTCAGACCGGCACCACTCAGCGGCGCGATCGAAAATTTCACGGTTGCCATTCCGGCGCAAAGCGTGGATCGCATCCCATGCATCTTTACTTTCCTGCTCTCCACGGATGGTCCGTTCGAAAAGCGCGTCAACCTCTGCCGAGTTCACGTCCACTTATACTATGATTCCTTCAATCCAGGCGCCTGCGCGCCAACGATTGCCTAATGCTGGATCGTGATCAATGTCCCCGCCTGCGTGGATTGATTGCTGTACACCGCGGTAATAGGCTGATCCCCGTCCGCGAGATTTGACGGCACCGCAACGTTGAACTGATACTGGCCCGGCGCCACCAACCCGGCGAACTGGACATCCGCGGTGATGCCTCCAATCTTGATGACCGGGAAAGGAGACAGGCTTCCCGATTGAACGATTGCTCCCGCGGTGATCGGGGTCGACGTCGGCCCAAAGCCGTTGCCGTAGAGCACGATGACTTCTCCCGGTTTCGCAGGCGTGGTCAGGCCAGGAAAAAGAGTTGTGGGTCCGAGGAACGAGCCATTCGCATGAGTCGCCGCGAGATACGGCCCGCCGTTAAAGACGAAAAACGATGGCGATAACGCCTGGGCTTGCGCGGTGAAGGTCGCCGTCGGCGTGCCGTTGTTCAGCACTTGGACCTGAACCGGTCCCGAGATCGCGTCAGGAGTCGTCAGAATATTAATCTGCGCGGGACTGATGTAATAAATAAACGCAGATTTTCCGTTGACGGTCGCGCTGATGTTGTCGAGTTGAGTGGGAAGCTGGCTATTCTTGAAGTCGGCCGCCTGCCAGATCCGGGAATCGCCGGTGAGAGACAAGCCCGCGCCTTTGATCTCCACCCAGGTGTTGGGGGCGATCGTGGGGCCGTTCCCTTCGGCATTCGCCACCAAAGAAATCGAGGGTGGCAGGAGTTGGAAATGCGCGGTGAGAACGTCAGAAGCGAACGCCAGCGCGTTCGCGTGAAACACCTCGATATATTGCGACCTCAGCGAATTGTTCTGGCCGAGCGGGTAAATCCCGGTCTCGAGCAAAGCGAGGAACGTGTCGGCGGCGCAAGGTATGGAGCTGGTGACCGGCTCGGAACAACCGGCGCCTTGGTTGCCCAAATACTCGTTGGTTTGAAACGCAGCCATGGTCCCCAGGTTTTGGGCCGCGCCGGTCACTTCCGTGGACGCAGCTTCGCCAGGCATCAGAAAATCGAATTGGACTACCAGGCGTCCCGGCAACAGTTGGCTGGCCGACATGAGCAGCGGCTGATTCTCATCCCCCACCTTACCCGTGATTGCAGAACCGTCCTCCGCGATACCGGGAAATGCGTCGTTCGGAATGATGGAAACCGCGAACGGCTTATCGGGGAAGCTTTTCATGAAGGAGCCCAGAACCGCGTTCCATCCTTTCAATAACAGCGACGGCCGGTATCCCGCCTGCTGCCAAGTAGCGATGGAATTGCTGACGCATGCGAGCCCGGTGGACGCGGCGGTTTCTGCTGGAAGACGCAGCTCCTCCGTCGTGCGATTGATTCCCGTTAGGCGAACCAGCGTGATGGCGCTGTAAGTTCCCGCGGCTTTCAGATGAGCCGACAAGGCGGCGAGCATGGTATCCCATTGGGCCAGAAATGCAGGATCCCAGGGAGCCGCGATGTCGACCGTATCGCAAACCCCAGTCTCGCCCGCGTGGGGAGACACGGTGAAATGCAGATCCACGGCTCCGGCCCCGGCGGGCGCGGGTTGAAACAGCCAGGCGGGAGTCGAAGCGCCGGCTGGAATCACCAGGTCGATATTCTTGCCGAGTGCGGCCACTCGGGCGATCCATTGATCGAGAACCGTCCATTGATATTGCCCCATCGACGGCTCGATCGCATTCCAGCCGATGACGACCGCCACTCCGTCCACGCCGGGAAGGCTGAAGGACGCCGTTAATTGAGAAGCGGTCGCATTCGAGACCTGGGAAACATCGTTGGTATAGATATAAATGCCGCGAAGATCGGTCTGGGCAAAGGCAATCGGCGCGATGGCGAGGATCGCCAACCGCAGGCTTAAGGTCATGGGATACGTCCTCCGAGGGCGTTTCTTGAACGTATTATATGCCGCGATTACCGGGTCCGCAGCACGATAAACAGGATCACCCAAAGGACGCCGAGAAAGTGCCAGTAGTACGCGACCACGTCCACCAGTTCCCGCCGCCTCGACTTGCCGAGCAGCAGCACCGCCATCGCCACCAGCCCGCCCACTAAATGCGCGGCATGCAATCCGGTGAACAGGTAGAAAAATGAGCTGTGCGGGTTCTGCGACATGAACACGCCCTGCTTGAACAGTTCCCGCCACGCCGTCACCTGCGCCGCCAGGAACGCCGCCCCCAGGCACGCCGTGACGATCAACAAGCGCGACGCCAGCCGCCACATGCCCTTGCGAAACACGCGCCGCGCGATTTCAAATGTGACGCTGGATGCCAGAATGATCACCGTGCTGATCCATAAAGTCCCAGGCAGTTTCACCGGCTCCCAGAACGGCGGATGCGACGACCGGTAATAATACGCCAGGATCAGTGAAAAGAAAAAGATGAAGATCGATACGCAGACCGCCGCCAAGCCAACCCGGTAAAGTCCCGGGACCGGCTTCGTCGGATCTTCGGTCGATGCGGCCAGCACCACTACCTGGGAGGTTTTGCCGGCGCGATCGCTCAGCAGGGACATCGCGATTCCATTTTACTGCTTCTGGATCTGTACCAGATCCTCGCGCGGGGGAGCCAGCAGGCGCTTCGGCAATTTCGATCCGTAAACCAGCCGCTCCACCACCGGCATCGCGCGCCGCACCCATTTTCCGTGCAGAATCAGGCTGCCCGCCACCAGCAGCGGATGCGGAATCGCCGTGCAGCAGCGCGCGCACATGTCGACCTCGCCCGCGCGGCCCGCGGCGTGCAATCTTCGCAGCCGCCGCATTTCATCGGAATTGAAAATTTCCTCCAGCGGCTGCTCCCGCAGATCCCCCACAGGCGAGCCATCCAGCATATAGCTCTGGCAGCACGGAAAAACGCGCCCGTCGTGCTTGACGTACATCGCGCCGCGCCATAAATAATGGCAAGGCCGAGCAGCGCCGCCCTTTTCGCGATCGCCTTCCGGCTGAACCAGATTAGTCTCGTCTTCCTTCACGCGAACCTGGTCGACTCCTTCGACACCGGCCCAGAAGCGGCGAAAATCA
This sequence comes from Terriglobia bacterium, assembly GCA_963705675.1. Lineage (GTDB taxonomy): Bacteria > Acidobacteriota > Terriglobia > Bryobacterales > Bryobacteraceae > Palsa-187. Next base: position 1,949 of record CAVPKR010000013.1, on the reverse strand, counting down.
TCGGCTTCATGCGCGTTGCCGGGCATCCGGACCATTTGAACGACAATCTGAAGCTTTGATTTGCGCGCATGTTTCAGCTTCGCGAAGCGCACGAAATTGTCGCGGACTTTTTCGAACTTCGCGCCTTTGCGGTAGTGCTCAAAGGTCTCTTTCGAGAAGCCGTCGAAGCTCAGCGTGATGTGCGCCAGCGGAGTAGACAACAACCGCTCGCCTAATTTTTCACTCAGAAAGGTCCCGTTCGTGGAAAGCAGAGTCGATATGCCGTGACGCTCGCAATAGTCGATGCGGTCGAAGATTTTGCGGTCCATGAAAGGCTCGCCCAGGCCGATCAGCATCATGTGCTCACCGGTCTTGCGGGCGCCATCCACCAGCCGCTCGAAAACCGCGTCGGACATATCCTCTTTGGGTTGTTTGTGAGTCTCGCGCGGGCACATGGGGCAGTAGAGATTGCACTTGGCCGTGGTCTCGACGATGTATTCGACCGGCAGCGCAGGCACACGTTCGCGGCGGAGCAGGTAGCTCCACAGAAGCTTGGCGCGATTGAAAACCCGCATGTGCCTCCCCATCTTCGCATGTCATCCTGAAGTAATGATCGTCGCAATCACGGGCGCAAGTGGATTCATCGGCCGCTATCTGGGGGACCGCCTGCGCGCGGCCGGGCACACGATTCGTCCCTTGTCGACTCGCAATGCGCCGCGAGCCGCGGATTTCGCGGGCTGCCGCGCCGTCGTCAACCTGGCAGGCGAACCGGTCGCACAGCGCTGGACTCCGGAGGCTCGCGAGCGAATCCGCCACAGCCGCGTCGAAGGCACGCGCGCTTTGGTCGAAACGCTACGCGTGAATCCGCCGGCCGTGCTGGTCAATGCGTCGGCGATCGGATACTACGGCGATCGCGGCGATGAAATCCTGACCGAATCGTCGGCGCCCGCCACGGATTTTTTGGGCCGGGTCTCGTTCGATTGGGAGCGGGAGGCGTTGGCCGCGGAATCCTTCGGAGTGCGCGTGGTGACGCCGCGCATCGCCGTAGTGCTGGGCCGGACAGGCGGCGCGCTCGCCAAAATGCTGCTCCCATTCCGGATGGGCGCCGGAGGAAGAATCGGAAACGGCCGCCAATGGATGTCCTGGATTCACCTGGACGATCTGGCGTCAATGATGATGTTCGCGATCGACCAGCCGGTGCGCGGCGCGATGAACGCATCAGCGCCGAATCCCGTCACCAACGCGGAGTTCACCCGCGCATTAGCGGCCACGCTGCATCGCCCCGCGATTTTTCCGGTGCCGCGGGTCGCGTTGAAGATGATGTTCGGCGAGATGGCGGAAATCATTTATGCGAGCCAGCGAGTGATGCCGGAAGCAGCGCTCGGCGCGGGATTCAAATTTCGATTTCCAGAAATCCGAGCCGCGTTTGAAGATTTGTTATAACGTCCGCATCCACCGCTCCTTTGGTCGCGGCTCAGATCGGACTCATGATTTGTTCGCGGAATGACCACTTCCTTCGGTCGCCGTTCAGACGAACAAAGCCGTCGATCTGGCGTCGATGATGATGTTCGCGATCGACCAGCCGCTGCGCGGCGCGATGAACGCATCGGCGCCGAATCCCGTCACCAACGCGGAGTGCATCCACCGCTTCCTTTGGTCGCGGCTCAGATCGGACTCATGATTTGTTCGCGGAATACCACTTCCTTCGGTCGCCGTTCGGACGAACAAAGCCGGCGATCTGGCGTCGATGATGATGTTCGCGATCGACCAGCCGGTGCGGGGCGCGATGAACGCATCGGCGCCGAATCCCGTGACCAACGCGGAGTGCATCCACCGCTTCTTTTGGTCGCTTCCTTCGGTCGACGTTCAGACGAACAAAGCCAATGAGCCGCGACCAAAGGAAGCGGTGGATGCTGCTAACCGTTTACGCCTCTGACTTGCGCGCCGACGCCGCCTGATTCGTTTCACGT
>CAVPKR010000012.1:0-16712 GCA_963705675.1 Terriglobia bacterium | reverse complement strand
TCAGCGGCACCAGCAACCCTCCAATTTCCACTGAATGATGATCGTCCAGTTTGATCGCCCGCAACGGCGTTCCGGTGCGACGCCGGTGGAACATCGCGGCGGTCGCGTTAATTACCGGCCAGCCGAGCCCGGTAAGCAGCCGCAAGGCTCCGGTCAGGTTCGCAAGTAATAGGGGCGTAAGCTGTTTCCATGCGAGCACCGCCTCCACGGCGAACTCCGGCAGCGTCTGCATCCAGGCGAGAATCGCCAATGCGAATCCTTGGGCGATGAAGAATTGCGCCGATTCCGCGGCCCAGGCAATCATCAGCGCGGAGATCAGAATCACAGGCGCGGCCCACAACAACGTCCATGGGCCAGCTTGGCGAAGGGGAACGCTAACGAACAGAAACAGAAAGAAAAGGGGGTAGACGTTCCGTTGGGGCAACAGGCCCATGGTACAACGAACGTATGCCCGCCTTTCGTGTGGAAACACCGCAGGGAACCTACGACGCTATCGTCGAGCGCGGCTCGGTGCGCCGTGTCGCGGAGTTCATCCCGCCGCATTCCGGCAAGGTTTTCGTGGTCACCACGGAAGACGTCTGGAAACTTCACGGGTCCAAGATAAAGGCCGACAAGGTCCTGTTTTTCGCCGGCGGCGAAGCGCGTAAACGCATTTCCGAGGTAGAAAGTCTGGCCGAATCGATGCTGGCCGCGGGCGCCGATCGGACTAGCGTCGTCATCGCTTTCGGAGGGGGAATCGTCAACGATGTGGGCGGATTCCTGGCCGCAATTTTCATGCGCGGCGTGCCGGTGATTCAAGTCCCCTCCACACTGCTGGCGCAAGTAGACGCCGCCATCGGGGGGAAAACCGGCGTCAATCTGATTTCGGGAAAGAACCTGCTGGGGAGCTTCCATCAACCCCTTGCCGTGCTGATCGATCCGGCGCTGCTGGGCACGCTGCCCGAGCGCGAGTATCGCTCCGGCCTCTACGAGATCATCAAGTGCGGAATCATCCGCGACGCCGGCCTGTTTCGTCTTTTTGACGAACGCGCCGCCGATGTGCTGGCGCAAAAACCTGACGCCGTCGACCACATCATCGCGGAAGCGGTTCGCATCAAAGCCGAAGTGGTATCGGATGACGAGAAAGAAGGCGACCTGCGCCGTATCCTGAATTTCGGCCATACCGTCGGCCACGCGCTTGAAGCGGAGACCCAGTATCGCCGTTTTCTGCATGGCGAAGCCGTCGCGTTCGGGATGCGTGCAGCGGCCGCGATCGCGGAGCGAACCGGCGAGCTTTCGACGCCGGATCGCAAGTCCATCCAACATGTGATCGACATCTACGGTCCCATTCCATCGCTGGAAGGGATTGCGGCGTCGAGGCTCGCAGCCCGTCTGTCGGCCGATAAAAAGACGGTACAGGGCAAAGTACACTTCGTGCTTCCGGTGCGAATCGGCGAGGTGAAAATCGTATCGGGAATCGACGATCGCCTGGTGCTCGAATCCATCCAAGCGGTTCTCGAATGAACGGAACCACGCCGCCCGGAGTCACCGGGGAGCAGGCCGCGGCGCGTTGGGTTCGCGGCATGTTCGGCAGCATCGCCGGACATTATGATCTGCTGAACCGCCTGCTCTCCTTCAACCTGGATCGCCGTTGGCGCGCCCGCGCTGTGCAGCGCGTAGCGGACGTCTTGGGTCGACCCGATGCCCGGGTACTGGATTTGTGCTGCGGAACGGGCGACATTCTGGCGGCCATTGAAAAACGAAAAACCACCGCGGTTTTCGGCAGCGATTTCTGCCATCCCATGCTGGTGGCCGCGCAGCGTAAGGTCGTCTCCCCATTATTTGAAGCGGACGCGCTCGCGCTGCCGTTGGCGGCCGCGTCTTTCGATCTGATCACCATCGCGTTTGGCTTCCGGAACCTTGCCAACTACGGGAGCGGCCTCGACGAGCTGATGCGCGTCCTGAAGCCGGGTGGGGTGGTCGCGATTCTGGAATTCTCGCAGCCGAACAACCGGGCCTTTGCCGGCCTTTACCGTTTCTTCTCGAACAGAGTGCTTCCCGCCATCGGCGGCATGATTTCAGGATCTCGCGAAGCGTACTCGTATCTTCCGGAATCGATCCGCAAATTCCCCGGCGCACCGGAGCTGGCCGAGCAGATGCGCCGCGCCGGATTCCAGCGCGTCGAATTCGAGCGCATGACGGGCGGCGCGGTGGCTCTTCATTTAGGCTGGAAGTGAGTCGGCCAGCTTGTCGATCCAGTCGAGTGTCTGTTCGACATCCGCGTCCGTCGTCCGAGGATTGATGGTGCAAAGGCGCAGCACCGTGCGGCCGTTGAGGACCGTCGAGGTGGCGAGCGCGAATCCATCCCGCAACATGGCGTCATGCATTCGATGATAGAAACCGTCCGGCGCGTCGATCCTTTCAAAGCTCACGATCCCCATTTGCGCCCCGGTTACGATTTTCCAGCGCGGCATGCCCCGCAACTTGGCTTCCGCGAGCTCCGCCAGGACGAATCCGCGGTCCACCGCCGCGCGAAATGCATCCAGGCCGAAGTACTGCATCGACATCCATACCTTCAGAGCGCGAAACCCACGGGTCAACTGGATTCCGAAATCGCAAGGATTCACTTCGGCCACATTTCGATGCACGTCCGCCAGGTATTCCGGCATGATGCGATACGTGGCCTTCAACAGCGCCGCATCACGTAGCAGAACGCATCCGCATTCGAATGGTTGAAACAGCCACTTGTGCGGATCGAACGACAGCGAATCCGCCAGAGCCATCCCGTCGAGCGCCTTGCGGCCACGCTCACAGATGACGGCGGCTGCGCCGTACGCTCCATCGACGTGCATCCACAAATCCTCGGCGCGGCAAAATCCGGCAATTTCACGCAAGGGATCCACCGCTCCCGTGCTGGTTGTTCCCGCGTTGGCGATTACGGCAAATGGGCGCAGCGCCGGCCGCCCGATCCTGAGCGACTCGCTCAGTCAGAGCCGCCATCGGCAGCCGAAACCCGGCATCCGAGGCAATCCTTCGAATCTGCGCGGGAAGAAATCCGACCACCCGCAATGCGCGATCGATCGACGAATGCGTCTGGTCCGAATAATAGATGACAGCGTCATCGACATTATCGTTGAGCTTGGCATGCCTAGCGGCCACCAACGCCGTCAGATTCGCCATCGATCCGCCGCTGACAAATAATCCGCCGGCTTCCTCCGGGAATCCGCACCATACGCGGAACCAATCGATCACCGCGAGTTCCAGCGCGGCCGCGGCTGACCCTCCCAGCCACGATCCATTGAACACGTTGAACCCCGCCGCCAGCGTATCCGCCATCACGCTGACGAAGTTCGAAGGCCCAGGAACAAACGCGAAAAATCGCGGATGGCTGACGTTCATCACGTTCGGAAAGATGTCTCGCTCCAGCCGCGAAAGGATTTCGTTCGAAGCCGAAGGCCGCGCCGGCGGCGGTTCCAGCAGTGCTGGGCGCAGCGCAGAGGGATCTCCCTTCGCACCGACGGGCCTTTCATTCATCCGCGCAAAATGATCCGCGATCAGATCTACGACGCGATACCCCAGCGCCCGCATTTCTTCAGAAGACAACTCGAGTTTTTCGTCCATTATTCTTCGTGCCAGCCTTCGCTACCCACCAATGGCACAAAGCGGCAGGCCGAAGCGTCCCGTATGACGATTTTTCCATTCTCCTTGCGAACCACGCGCAAGTCTTGTTCGTCGCGCGCACCCACCGGAATCACTAGTATTCCGGGATCCCCAAGTTGCGCCAGCAGTGCATGTGGAATATCCGGCGACGCAGCCGCGACTGAGATGGCGTCGAATGGCCCCTCCTCCAGAATCCCAAGCGTTCCATCCCCAACCATAATCCTGATGTTCGAATCGAGCCCGGCGCGCCGTAAATTCCCCCGTGCCAGGGCCGCCAGCTCCGGAATCCGCTCGATCGAAATCACGCTTCGAGCCAGAGCTCCCAGAACCGCTGCGTGATATCCCGAGCCTGCGCCGACGTCCAATACTTTTTCCGATCCGCGCAGCTCCAACAGCTCCGCCATCAGCGCAGTCATGTAAGGTTGGGTGATGGTCTGCCCGTAGCCGATCGGAAGCGGCTCATCGCTGTAGGCTTGGTCGCGATACTTTTGCGGCACGAATTCTTCCCGCGGAATTCGCTGCATCGCCTGAAGAACACGCGGGTCGCGGATGCCACGCCGCCGCAATTGCTTCTCGACCATTTCCTCCGCGTTCACTTGAATCTCTTCCGGTATTGAAAATCGATGCCGAACTCCCCGTTCGCTTCGCGCGTGGCGATCGCCGACCAGCGTTTGCTGAAATCCCATTCGAACTGCACGATCTGCTCCTGGGTCCGATTCAGATTCGTAATATAGGTGAGCGTAATCTGGCTGGAAACCTGCTGCTCGATGATCAGCCGCGCTTGGGGCAGATATTCCGCGCCGGTCAGGGTCGGGTCGATTTTCACGCGGCTGGCGCCAAAAAATCGTTGCAGACGGCTGGAAAGCTGCTGCGTAATCGCCTCTCCGATTAGGCCGCCGCCGCTTCCACCAGGCTGGTGGAGCTGGAATTCGCCGGAGCGACATTCAATCCCGCGCTATCCGTAGGAGCGCGCCCGACGGCCAGCAGGGCGATAATCTGCGCTCGGCTGCATCGGCGGATCGGAGCTGTAGTTGACGTTCAGTTTCTCGCTGGTGCCCGAAATCGCGATGTTCACGGTTACGCTGCGCGCCTTGGTTTCGAGATCCAGGTCGAAGATCGGGTCAATTCGGACCGGATTGACGAAGCGGATATCGCCGCGGTTCACCGTGTAGCGATTCCCGAAAATCTGCACCTCGCCCTCATTCACGGAAATGGTTCCCAGCAGGGCGGGCCGTAGCGGCGTGCCGCGCAGCCTGAGATCCACTTCGGCTTGCAGATTGCGCGTCAACGAAGTTTGCAGCTCAAAATTCGGCCCGCTTTGGATCCTGACATCGAACTGCATGCCGCGAATATAGTCGCTGGAGGTCGCTGTGGCGGGCGCGCTGGTTGCGGCTTGCGCCAGAATTTGCGCCACATCGGCTCGCGGCGTGAAGGCGGCCCGGGTCGGCGTCATCACGCCGGAGACCGTGCTCGAATCCGGCGTCCCGTTCAGCGCCAGGGTCGCGTCGAACGTCACGCTTACATCTTCCGGATACCGCACCCGAACCTTCTGTGCCACCGCTTGCAGCCGGTAAACCAGCGTGGACCCGAATCCGATGAAGCCCGCGAAGTTGATGGTCCCGCCGCCCGTTTCCGCCGTCAACTTTTCGATGGTCGCTCGATTCCGGTCGAAAACAATCGCGCCGTTCGCATTATCGACGCCGTTTGGAAGATCGCTCAAATACAACGACGCGTTGGTCAGCTCCATGCGCCCATTCAATTGCGGATCTCTCAACGACCCGTGAATTTGCGCCTGCACGGTAGCGCGTCCGCGAGCCGCCAAGTCAGGATTCAGTAACTGAAGAATAATCAAATTAACCGCCCCGCGGACCGCGAGATCGGAGCCGCCCTTGGGATCGAATGCCACCGCGCCGCTCGCCTCCAGGCTGCTGTCGCGCGCCGCGAAATTCGCCGACCGGATGCGCGCCTCCTTCGACGAAATATCCACCACCAAGGGCTGGCTGTTCGTCACCACGACGTCCTGCGCTTGTACTCCCAGCCGGAACGTCTGCGCGGGCTTAGGATTCAACTGGAGCGTCGCGATGGTCAGCTCCGCGTGAAAATCGCGAGGCTTGGCGAGAGCCACGGTGACCTTTGCGCTGACGCCGTCGATAAAACCTTCGAAGGGAAGCACGTAATTTTCGAGCGGACCGCCGGCCATGGTGACGCTATGAATCGAAGCCAGACTCGCTCGAGAGAGTCGGATGGTCGCCGACCCGGGATCGTCTCCAGTGAGGCGAAAGGACCCGTCCCCCTCCACCGAAATATCCCTCACCTTGGCGTTCGCATGGACCGCCAGATCCAATCCGTGCGTCTGCGCCGTGATCGAAACGTCGCCGAGGGCCTGCTTGTCCCAGGTCACGGAGTGCGCCTTGGCATCTCCGTTGACGGCCGTCAGAACCGCCACCCCGTTCACGATACGCGCGGTGCCCTCAGCCTTTCCATCGATCTTCGAATCGACGCTGGTTTGCAGCGCTTGGTAATTCCGGATCGACGATAAGACCACACCCTGCGCGGTCACGTCGAATCGCAGGTCCCCGGTTTTCAGATCTTCCTGGGTGTGCCGGTATCCGCCTTGGAAGAGGAGTTTCCCCGTCGCGCCATCGGCCTCGCCGGCGGTCACTTCGATGTCTTCAGGCGAGTAGCGAACCTGGGCCCGCAGATGCTCCAACTGCTCTCCGAACCCCGCCGGTTTTTCCACCTGGAGCGCGATCTCCGCGCTGGGACGTTTCAAAGTTCCGCTTAACCGGATGGTCGCGCCCGCGGTTCCCGTAATTGAGGTGACTAAACCCGCCTCTTTCGCGAGCGGCGCGATCTGGGCGTTTCGAACCGTCAATTGCGCCGAGAGCGCTCCATCTTGATTCGGTGGCGCAAGCGCGCCCGATCCCGTCACCTCTGTCGCGCCACGCGCGATCGACGCGTTTTGCAGCCGGACACTGCGGCGGGTGGCGTCCACGTCGCCGTTGAACCGGTCGAACGCGTGACCTTCGACACTCGCGTTCGTCAATGCAACCTGACCCGTCACATGCGGATCATCAAGAGGACCCGAAATGCGCCCGCTGAACGTCGCGCGCCCATTCGCCAGCTTAACCGGCAGTTCTTTAGGCGCATCCGCATCAGCCATAGCCAGAGCCGGAAGCAAGTCATCGAGGTTGGTCGATTGCACGCGGGCTTCAATCGTCTCCCCGAGTGTCCCCGACACTTCCAGATGGGTGGCCGAAGTTTCGATATGCGAATCCCCTAGCCGCAGCTTGCCCGCCGCCTGATCGTAGTCCGCATCGATATGTCCCTCAATCGGGGAACCTTGTTCGCCCTTGGTAATCGTGACCGAAGTATGCAGTCTCGCTTCCCGTTTCCCGACCACGGCGTCGATATCGAATCCACCGTCGATGGTTCCGTTCCAGGGAATCGGGCGTGGCGTCGCGACGGTCGCGGCCTGCTTTACGCCGAGTCCCGCGATCTTCCCTTCGAAGTGGAAGTCTGCCCAATGCCTCAGCTCGGCCGCGCCTGTAACGGTCGCTCCCAGCGCGTCCAGGTTGATTCCGGTCATCGTCAGGCCGCTGGGAGCCAGGCGCACGTCGGCGCGAAAGCCCGCTCCTTCAATTTTCAATCGATCCTGGGCGTATCCCAGCCCTCGCGCGTTGATTCGACCCGTAATCCCGAAGCCTTGGCGTGAGACCAAGAGCCGTCCATCGAACGCCGCCGAACCCGTCCGTTCAATCGGGATTCGGAATAATTCCACTGCCTCGCGTACCGAGATTGCCGCGGTCATTCGAAGCGATCCCGCTGGCGAGCGCGGATCGTTGAGGACGCCGCTCACATCCGCGTGCGATTCCCGCGTCGCCACGCGCAGGCGTGTAATTTCAATCTGCGAAGCAGCGATAGCGAATGCGGCTGCAAGATCCACTTCGATCGGCGCGAAGCCGCCTGCCATCACGCGCACCCGTTTCGACGCGAGATTGCCGCGATAACGCAGCCCCCGCGCCTCATAGGTCATCAACCCCCGCAAATTCTCGCCGCGAACGTTGACCGGTATTTTGCTCTCGTCATACTCCACCAGCCCGTCATTCAGCTCATAGCGCCGAATCGCGACGTTCACCAGCTCCTGCGCCCAGTTCCCGTTCTTGAAAAGAAGAGTATTGGTGCCATCGGGATAGAACACGATTCGCACCACTGGCTGATCCACCCGCAAGTATGCGAGGTCGAATTTCCGTTCGAGCATCGATATAACGCGCAGCCCCAGTGTGACCGTCCTCACGCTTACCAGCGGCGCCTCGTCCGCGTGTTCCTTACCGTGAATCACAAGCGACGATATCGTAGCCGTAAGCCGGGGCCAATCGAACGCGAAGCCGCCGATCTCGGCGCGGCCGCCGGTGGCTTTGTCGATCTCCGACACGATCCTCTCACGGACCTTTTCCCGGAACCAGCCGCTGCGCGCCACCACAACCGCCGTGATCGCCGCCGCCGCGATCAAAATAATCAGCGCGACCGAGGTGTGCAGCAGCGCCCGCCACAGCTTTCTCATTTGAACACCTGCTCCCGATACACAATCTGCGTTTCGGTCCGCCGTATGCCCAGCCAGCGATCGAGCGCCTGCGCCGTCCGTTGATCTGTCATCAGCTTTTCCACCTGATCTCGGCTGGCCTCGAACGATGGCATCTCCGCGCCGTTCTTCGCCTCCGCGGCCATGGTGTTGTAAAACTCGCGCAGTTCGTCCAAAGAAAGCTGTATCTCCGGCCGAAAACGCAAATCCGTGAACCGCAGCGCGCGCAACCCGTTCAGCAATTGATTCGCGACGTCGTCCTCCGTGATTCCATAGCGCTTCAGCGCGGCCTGGTATTCGTCCCCATACTGAGCTTTCACTTGATCGAACATCTTTGCCGCATCCTCAGGCGATGCCAATGCCGCGCGAGTCAATCCGGCTTCCTCCAGGATCAGGAACTGATCCACCAGCCGGTCCGCCGCTTTGCGCTTCTGGTCGCCGCTAAGATCCACCGGCCGGCGATCGATAAACGCCGCTACGCGCAAATCCCGCAGCACGTCGCCTTCCGTGATCACCTGCTTGCCGATGCTTACGGCTATGCGATCCAGAATCTCGGCATGGAGCGCAATGCTGATCAGCAAGAATGTGATGAAGCGTTTCGTCAAAACGTCTGCCCCAAAGAAAAGTGGAATTGAAAAATATTGATCCGCTGGTTCGTCAGCGTCCCTTGGCCGGCCAGCAACTGGTCGAAGGTGCCCTGGAATCCGAAGAATCGCGGTGAATTCGGGCTTAAGCTGAAATCGACGCGTATGGGCCCAATCGGCGTCCGATACCGGATTCCGAAACCAATCCCTTGTACCATGTAATCGAAATCCTGAATATTGTGCTGCCGGAAGCGGAAGCTGATGTCCTGCACGTTGTTATAAACGTTACCCATGTCATGGAACAGGACGCCTCCCACGTTGTCGCCGATCAGTGGAAACCGCAGCTCCGTCGAATGCATTAGCAGCGCATTGCCCCCCAGCGGGAACCCGGTGCTGAGATCGCGCGGCCCCGCCTGGTTGTCTGGAAAAGCCCGGTTCGAGGTCGCGCCGCCGGCGAAAAACCTCTCCGCCAGCGGAATATCGGGTTGCCCGGCCAGCCTCTCAATCCACCCGAACTGTAACGTACGCGCGAGCACGACATCTTTGCTGATCCGGTGATACGTCGAGTTTCGCATCAGCAGCCGGGTAAACTCCGTCTCCGATCCCAGAGACCTTAACGCGATCCCCACATCGATCGTGTTGTAAACGCCGCTATGGGAATTGATCGGATCGTCGCGACGGTCCTGTATGAACGTCATCGAGAGCAGGCCCGTCCGATCCGGTTGGGAGAGCAGAGGAATCAGCGCCGCCGTCACTACCAGATCCGTGAGCGTGACGTGCCGGTAAGTGAATCGATACTGCATGCTGGTGGAGCGCGTGAACGCTGGGCCAACTGCGTCGAGCCCTCCCACCGCCGCGCGGCGAAGGTACGGATGTCCCTCGATTTCGTCGAAGAGGCCTGAAATGGTCAGCGTGAGCTTCTCAATCCCAAAAGCTGCGGCGCAGTGTAGCTGAGCAGCAACCTCTGTTCCGAAGTGGAGAAACGAGTCTGTAGACTGAGCGTGCGCCCCTCTCCGAACAGATTCAGGCGAGCTGACGCCCAACGAAATACGAGGCACAAAACTCGGTTTTCCCGGCCAGGCTTCGTCCGAAACGTCGTAACGCCGCCCCGATCCGCCCTTAGCTCGCGCCGATGCCGCCATTGAACGAATACCGGGCCGCCTCATCAGACGTCTACCAGAACATATTCGCCGTCTCCATTCTCCGTCGGGATTTCTGAATCGCGGTCTCACCTGCGAAAGACACCCAGATCGTAACAGCTTTGCTGGGTCGCTCCCAGCTTGCTCTGCGATAGAGGATCGCCCGGCTGAAGCAGAACGCGCTTGTCCACCAGGGATTGCCGAGTGGTCTCCAGCCCCCTGATCAGCACGCTGCGCACGTACTCGCGTTTTCCGGTTTTCATCTGATAGGTCAAGTTCACCCGATACTCCGAAGGACCGTCCGTTTGCGTCCAGTCGAACGCCGCATCGGGATAACCGTTATTGAAGTAGTAACTTAGAATACTGTCGCGGTCGGCCGCGACGTTGGCCTCACTGAAGGGCTCGCCGCTGATCGATTGCAGAACCGCATGGAGATAGGAAAGGTCGGATTCCGGAAACCCCTCCAGATCCATTTGATTCACGAACCATTGCGGACCCTCGTGCACCTCAATCTGAACCGTAATATGCCCATGCACTCCCTTGTAGTCGTCCGCGGTGGTCGCCTTCACCTCCGCCTCGCGAAATCCATTGGAGTGGTAAAGCGCCCGAATGGCATCCAGATCGCGATCCAGCATTTTTTGCGAAAAGCGTCCGAAGCGAAACTGGGGAAACGAGCCGGCGTGATAAACAGCCGCTCCCGCAGCGTGGATTCGTCGAAATAATGATTCCCGGTGATATCGATATGCACCAGTTTGTGGCGCAGATTCTCCGTGATGTTGTAGGTAACCACCTGCTCGCCGGGACCCGGCGTGCTCTCTTCAAAATCCACCGCGGCATCGAAGTACCCCTGCGACTGGAAAAATTCGACCAGATTGCGGCGTCCTTCGATTAGCAGGCTGCGGTCTACCGTCCGCTCTTGATACATCGGAATCAGTTGCCGCAATTTCCCCGTCGACACCTTGGCACCCGTGGTATGCACTTCCAGGATAGGACCGCTCATCAGAGAGAGAGTCGGCGTCACGGTATTGGTCGTATCGTGATAATCCAAACCTTCCAGCGTGACGGCCGCTTGCAGGTGATCCCCGCGCTGGAAACTCTCGAGCACACGATTCACACCCTTTTGCACCAGGCTCTCCGTCTCCGCTTTCCAGCCGGGAAAACGCACGGGCCCAAACCCACGCCGCCAGCGAGTCTCATTCACGATGCTCTCCGTCGACTTCCCAGCGGTATCGCCCATCAGGGATACTCCGTCGAAACGAGCCCGCGCCCCAGCGATGATATCGAAGTGGATCTGCACTTCCTCGGTGTCAGGATTCCGATCGACGGAGTGCGTCACGGTGGCGTGATACAGCCCATTGGCGCGCAAGCGCTCCAGCATATTTTCGTTGGCCTGTTCCAATACGCTCTCTTCAAAGAGCTTCCCCAATTCAAGCTTGGTTGCCGACACCAACTGCCCTTTCGTAGGCGGCTCATCCACGCCTTGTATCGTGATTCCGCTGACGAAATAGGCAAGCTGCGTAGCGATCCGCACGGTCACAGTACCGGCGCCATCCAGGGTGCCCGAGATCGCCACGTCGGAGTATCGCCCGGTCGCATAGAGTTTTTGAATCGCCGCGCGAACGTCAGCGAGTTTCAGCGTCGACCCGGCCTGAAACGGCAGCAATCGCGCCAGCTCATCGACGGGCAGCGGTTGATTCGCAGGATCGAATTCCACCTGCGCAATGGTCCTGCCTTCGAATGTCTCGGGATCGCCCGAACTCTGCGCCTGCGCGACGAGGATGGCAAAGAGCGACAAGACCAGCACGGGCGGACGCACTTAGCACAATGATAACGCACGCGTTACTGATAACATCGTACATAGAGCCATGGAATCAGGCAGTTCACGCTATTCCCGTCAAGCCCGGTTCGCGCCGCTTGGCGATGAAGGCCAGCGCCGGATACGTGACGCTCGGGTCGCGATCGTGGGCTGCGGCGCTCTCGGAAGCGTGCAAGCTGAAATTATGACCCGGGCAGGCACCGGGTTTCTTCGGCTGATCGATCGCGACATCGTCGAGCTCAGCAACCTCCAGCGCCAGTTCCTCTATGACGAGTCTGACGCGCGCGAAGCATCGCCGAAGGCCGCCGCCGCGGCGCGCAGGCTGGCAAGCATCAACTCCGACGTGCACCTGGAGCCAGTTGTGGCGGACCTGACTCCTTCCAATGCGGCAGACCTCTTCGAGAATATCGACCTGATTCTCGACGGCACCGACAATTTCGAGACTCGCTACCTGATTAACGATGCCGCCGTCAGCCGGAACATCCCCTGGATCTACGGCGCGGCGGTTGGAAGCTATGGCCTGAAGCTTGCGATTGTGCCCGGCGCCACAGCCTGCTTCCGGTGCGTCTATCCCGATCCGCCCGAAGGAACCCAGCCGACGTGCGAGACTGCCGGCGTCTTAGGCTCCTTAACCGCGACCATAGCCGCGCTCCAGACCGCTGACGCGATCCGCATTCTGTCGTTACCGAGTCGTGACCAAAGGGAGCGGTTGGACCCTCTAATAGCTCGCCTGACAACCGTTGACGTCTGGAGCGGCGAAATCCGCCAGCTGGCCCCTTTCGCTCGCGATCCGGCGTGCCCGTGCTGCGCCTTACGGCAATTCGTTCATCTCGACGGCAGCCGCCGCGCTCCGGTCAGCCTATGTGGCCGCAATGCGGTACAGATCCACGAACGGACGCGCCCCATTAACCTGGTCGATTTAGCGAGCAGCCTGTCAGCTTTGGCGCCAATCCGCTCGAATGAGTTCGCCCTGCGCATTGCACTCGATCCATATGAGCTGACGGTATTCCCGGATGGCCGCGCCATCGTCAAGGGCACTACCGACATAGGTATCGCCCGCAGCCTCTACGCCCGATATGTAGGAGCCTAAAGCTATCTGCGTTGATCCGCGTTCATCTGCGGCCCGATCAATTCGACGACGTACTGTTTCCACAGCTTCGCCACCGAATGCGTCCCATGCCCGCGCGTCTCAGGACCCGTGGGAATCAGCACATACCTTCCGTGCTTCACCAGTTTGATGTCCCGCTCCAGAATTCCGAGTTCCGGAGGATTCACCACATCGTCCGCTGAATTCACCGCGATCAGCCGGGCCTTGATTTTCCCGAGCTCCGGCTCCGGATTGTAATCCGATGACGACGCAAACTGGTACAGCATGTCGTTGGCATCCTTCGTCATCGCCGATGCCATCAGCTTGTCGAACGCCGCGTCCGCGGCATCGCGAGTGGGATACTGCTTGTGCATCTGGAGCGGACTCGACGTCATCACCGTAAGCCCATCCTGGGCCCCGCGCAGCCCATGAATCGGATGATCGTAGTCGCCGTTTTTATACTCCGGATCCGACGTGATTGAATCCATGATCATATCCCGCAACAGCCGGTTACGGCCCGCGATCTGGACCGGAGCGCTGGCCAGCGGCATCAGCGCGTCCATGAAATCCGGATACATCTCGCCCCACAACCAGCTATGCATCGCGCCCATCGACGTTCCCATCGCCAGCCGCAGGTGCTTCACGCCGAGATGCTCGGTCAACAGCCGGTAATCCGCCGTGACCATGTCGTGATAACAATATTTCGGAAAATGCGCGCGCATGCCATCGCTTGGCTTCGACGATCCGCCATGCCCGATCGCGTCCGGCATCACGATGAGATACTTCGAAGCGTCCAGCGGCTGACCTGGGCCGAAAGCTCACCGCCGAATCCCTGCGATTGAAATCCTTTTCCGGTCCCGCCGGTTCCGTGCATGACTAAAACTACGTTCTGCGACTTCAAATCGCCAATCGTGTAGTAATGCAGCTTCAGCTCCGCCACCGTCTCACCGTCGTGGAACTTGAAATCGCGGATGGTGAAATCGCCTTCCACCGCGGCGGGAAATTCGGCCGCCGAAGCGGCCAGCGCCATCAACAAGACTCCAACCAGTTTCAACATAAGCCGATTATTTCACCTTCACCAGCCGCTTGCCCGTGTTCTCCCCTTGTAGCAGCCCGATAAACGCCTTCGGCAAATTCTCGAATCCGTCGACGATATCTTCCCGATGCTTGATTGCGCCGGATCCCAGCCATCCTGCCATCTCCACCATTGCCGGACCGAAGCGCGCCGCGTAATCGGAAACTAGAAATCCCTGCGCCTTCGCGCGAGCCACAATCAGCATCCCCAGCAGCCGGGGCCCCATTTCTACCTTGGTCGCGTTGTACTGCGAAATCTGCCCGCAGATCGACATCCGCGCGTGCAGGTTCAACCACCCGAATACCGCATCCGTAATCGGACCGCCCACGTTGTCGAAGTACACATCGATCCCATTGGGACAAAGCTCCCTCAGCTTGGCCGGATAATTATCGGTCTTCTTATAATTGAATGCCGAGTCATACCCGCACTCCTGCTTGATCCACTCGACTTTATCGTCATCGCCGGCGATCCCGACCGTTTTACATCCCTTGATCTTCGCGATCTGCCCGACAATCGACCCGACCGCGCCCGCCGCGCCCGAAACCACCACCGTTTCTCCCGGCTTTGGATCGCAAACATCCAGCAGCCCGAAGTAGGCCGTCATCCCAGTCATCCCTAGCACGCCCAGCGCTGTCGAAATCGGCGCGAGTTTTTCATCCAGCTTCCGGACGCCGCGCCCGCTCGATACCGTGTACTCCTGCCAGCCCATATAGATGTCGACCACATCGCCCGCCGAAAACGCAGGGTTCCTCGATTCAATGACGCGAGCAACACCGCCGCCCACCATCACCCCGCCGATCTCCACCGGAGCCGCATAGCTCTTCATCCCGCTGATTCGCCCGCGCATATACGGGTCGACCGGATCGATACAGCGCCTGAACCAGGATCTCGCCGTCCTTCAACTCCGGAACCGGAGTCTCTACCAGCTTGAAATCGGCTTCCGTAGGCATCCCGGCGGGACGCGAAGCCAGACGAATTGACGATTTGTTTTGGACATGATTTACAATGTTACGATTGTTTACGCCGTTTAGCAGCAGGTCCCAAAGGATGGACAACCGTTATGGAAAAAAAACCTCAGAATCTTCAAAATCACGGGAAAGTTGATCCGCTCTTCCACTTTTTCCTCGCGCCGGTCGCGCTGCTGATGCTCGTCGGCGCCGCCTATCACCTTTTCAAAGATCCCACCTGGATGAGCGCCGCCCATCTGTTGATCGCGATCTGGGCCCTTGTCGCGTTGTTCAAGATACGCCTCTACGCTCTGAAAGTCCAGGACCGGGTCATCAGCTCGAAGAACGCGTGCGGCTGGAGCGCCTGCTCTCCGCGCCTAGCACGTCTCGCATCTACGAATTGACTGAGCAGCAGCTCATCGCCCTTCGTTTCGCTTCCGACGATGAAATTCCGGCGCTGGTCGACCAAACCCTGAAGTCCAATCTCAAGCCGAAGGAGATAAAGGCGGCGATTCAAAGCTGGCGTCCCGACTATTGGCGGGTTTAAGCGGAACCATTCTTTCTGAAATTGCGTATCATCGTTTCGGGGATTAGGGAATGATCATGAAACCGCTGCTGCTTGCCGCGGCCATTCTAGCCGTCGGCGGATGTGACATGGTGGTCGAACATGGGGGACCCACGGTGCACGACACCCAGTCCATCGACCTCGACAAGTCCGAAATGGCTCGCGTCGAAATCAGGATGGGCGCAGGGGAACTCCAAGTGGACGGCGGCTCGCCCAAACTCCTCGATGCCGATTTTACGTATAACATCGCATCCTGGAAACCGATCGTTAAATACAGCTCCACCGGCTTCCGCGGCGAATTGAGTATCGAACAGCCTCACGGCGTCCACGGCGGCGGATCGAATGTCACCTATCAATGGAATCTCCATTTAAACAGCGATCTTCCACTCGACGTCATCACGCATCTGGGCGCCGGGACCGCGAAAATGAACCTCGGCGGCGTTAGCCTGCGGAGTCTGGAAGTGAACCTTGGCGTAGGCGAGCTTCGTCTTGACCTGACCGGCAAACCTCAGCGCGACTACAACGTGAAGATCAATGGCGGAGTCGGCCCAAGCCACGGTCTACTTCCTTAACACCGTGGGAATCGTCGCCACCGCGCAAGGCGGCATCGGCGACATCAATGTCCGCGGCCTTGAAAAGCGCGGTAGCACCTGGATCAACGCCGCGCACGAGAACGCCCCCGTCACCATCCATATCGATGTGAAGGGCGGCGTCGGCCAGATCACGCTGGTCGCTGAATAGCGAGCGAAACACCGCCGCTCCGCGCTAACCTGTCAGAAGTGAGCACAGCCACCGAGCCCTTACGTATCTCCACTCCGGCTTGCGACCCCGGCATTGGCAAAGTAATCTTAGCGCCCGATTCACCCCACTTGATCGATGGAGTCCGTATCTTCCCCTATGCCCTGTGGCCCGACGATCGCGGCTATTTTCTGGAAGTGATGCGCATGCACCAAGGGCTTGCGCAGGATTTTCCCGCGGAGACTACGCAGGTTTCGGCCGCGCTCAGTTATCCCGGAACTATCAAAGCTTTCCATTTTCATCGTCACCAGACGGATCTCTGGGTTCCCGCGTCCGGAATGTTTCAGGTGACTCTCGTCGATCTTCGCCCCGAATCGACCACGTTCGGCCTCAAGAACACGTTGTACGTGGGCGCGCTACGCCCCTGGCAGGTCCTGATCCCGCCCGGCGTCGGCCACGGGTATAAAGTGATCGGCGAGCACCCAGGGATGCTCGTCTACGTCACCAATCGCCTCTATAATCCGTCCGACGAAGGCCGCA
>CAVPKR010000011.1:0-15949 GCA_963705675.1 Terriglobia bacterium | reverse complement strand
CCTGGATGCCGTCGAACGGCCGGTAACGCGATGGGTAATGGACCGCCTGCCCGGAGCCAAGGACGTCCACGGCGTGGTCGATGCGCCGCAGCAGCCCGCTGTCGTCGAAGAAGTACCTCTGCTGCCGGAGTGGGCGGCGAGGTGGCCGGGGTAGGTGACCAGGAGGCTGCGCCTACCTCCCCGTCCTCGCGCCACGGTTCTCCCTCCTCGATCACGAAGCCCGGGCCCAGGAACACGAACGGCGTCACGGCGTAGTTCCAGGTGGCTTCGGCGGCGAAGCAGGCGGCGTGGAAGTCGTTCCACGGTGTCTGCCGGGTGTGACCGCGGGTAGCAGTTATGTGCGTCGAGAACCGGCCGGTTGTGATTGAGGAAATCGGACGGACCGGATTGCGCACACAATAGAACGGCGGAAGCTAAACAAGAAATCAAAATTCTCATTGCGGTGCGTCGAGTGTAGCGGCTGAAGATGAAATCTGAATATCATCCGGGTTTCGGGTGAAAAAATACCCGAGCTCGCATTTAGCGACGTCTAATTTTCGGGGAGCGCAGCCGCTGGAGTCACGCTCTGGAAACGGTGAACCGGGGGCGGCATCGGAGAATCCGCGCCCTTCACGCTGCGCCAGATGATTTCATTCAATACGAACGGCGCGTTTCGATCGACCTCATCGAAATCCATTTTCTTCGATTGTTTGGCCCCCCAGGCGCGCGCGTTGTTTTTCGCGTTTAAATCCACTTCCGAAGGGAGGTGATTGAAGGGTGTCAGGTCCGGGCCGGTTCCGAAGACGGTATACATCGGGGTGGCCGCGGCATCGTATTGGCTCATCGGGGCTAAACCCAGCAGCAGTTCCATGGTGCGGAGCATCGAGCTGGTGGAGTAAAGCGTGCTGTCGACCTTTTCACGGCGGACATAGGGGCTGATGACCAAGCCGGCCGTCCGATGCGCATCCACATGATCCGGGCCATCCTGCGCGTCGTCTTCGATAATGAAAATCGCCGTTTCCGGCCAGTACTTGCTATGGCTGATTCGTTCGACGATCTGGCCGACGGCTAAATCGTTGCTGGCCACCATGGCGACCGGCGTGTAGCTGCCGGGCCGCGTTCCATTGGTGTGATTTTCCGATAGCGCCATCACCATAAAATTCGGCAGGCGTTTGTTGGGGTCGGCGCTGTCATAGTTTTTCTCGTACTGATCGAACTCGCGAATGAACTCGGCTGCGTTGGCGGTATCTCTCGCGCCCATCCGCTTGTAGTTGGGCGCTACATGACCTGCCAGGCTGGGAGCATTCGGTGATGCGTCAAACGTGGTGCCGTCGCTGATGCGGGTCGCATATTCGCCATAGCTGCGATAGGTAAGCCCCTTCCGTTTGGCGACGTCCCAGATGTTTCCGGCGCTCGGCTGGTAGGCGTAATTGCGATCGGATTTGCTCATGCCGCCGTAGGTGATGGGCCACTGCTTTTCGTTTGCATCCGTGGCGTAAGCCGCATTTGACCAGGAGTGGCCGTCCTCGCTCACTTCGCCATCGCAGTAGAGATTGTCCAGCAGAACGTATTGGTCGGCCAGCGCATGCTGGTTGGGAGTGACGTGGCGTCCGAAAATCGTCAGCCGGGAATCGCCGTTCCCGCGCGACATATCGCCGAACACCTGATCGTAAGTCCGATTCTCTTTGATGATGTACAAAATGTGTTTAATGGGCGAGCCCGCGCCGACAATCGCCGGAACGATCGTGGGCGCTGCCGGAGTCTTCGCTTCCGCCAGAAGCGTATCGTTATACGGCGTGTTTTCCATTACCTGTTTTGTGAACCGCTTCAGGTCGCTATGCAGATTCGCGACATCGACAATCTCCACGCTGCCCCGCTGAAGGCTCTTAATGCTGCCGCCCCCCTCCGGCCCAAGCGGCAAGGGGCTCTCCGGCCCATGAATATCGGAATAAGAGCCTGCGCCCTTACTGTTCCCGATGTACAGTTTCCCTTGCTTCGGCAGGAAGGCAAGAGCGGATGGATACCAGCCGCTCGGTATGAATCCCAGGACCTCGTGCTTGCTCCGGCCCTCGGCGCGCACCACCGCGATGTCATTGTTATCGGCGTTCGCAACGTAGAGGAATCCATTGACGCGATCGAGAGCCAGGGCATTCGGAGTAGGCCCTCCGGAGCGCGCGGATGCAGCGTCGTCGAGATCTTCTCGATAACGGCGCGCATCTTCGTATCGATTACGACCACCGTATTATCGTTCGAACACGCGACGTAAAGCAGCCCGGCAGCCGACAGGACCATCTGATTCGGGTTTGAGTCTACTGGAATGCTTGCGATCACTTTCATGGCGGCAGTATCGATCACGCTCACCGACTTGCTGGCCAGGTTGGAAACATAGAGAATCTTGCCATCATCGCTAAGGACCAGGTCGTAGGGAATCATTTCGACCGGAATGCGCCCGATAATCTTGCCGCTGTTAGAGTCGAACGCGACCACATTTCCGATTCCGAATCCGGTGCCGCGATTCGCGGCGTACAAGATGTTCTTCTGGGGATGATGGGCTACGCCGGACCAGAACAGTTGGCTGGTTTCGACGGTCTCTTCGAATTGCGCGACTGGATCTTTCGAGAGGCGTCCGTTGGAATACCCGAACACATAAATGGGCGCGCGAGTGGGATTGCGTTCGCTATTCGCATTACCGCCGGAAACGAACAAACGTTTTCCATCGGGACTCCACGCCAGGCCGAACCACGCCGATTTCAACGGGATTCGCTGGACGATTTGCTCCGTTTTGGTGTCGACAACCACCAGACCATGGGGGTTGTAGCCGGCGTGCATGGCGATCACCGACAGTCCTCCCGGAGCAGCCGTTGCGTTCAAGACCATATCGCTGGTTTCGAGATTCTTACCCGCCGGACTGAGACGCCATCCGTTCGGCAGCGCATACCCTCCTGGAGTGGGTTGAGGCGTTTGCGCAGTCAGGACGGTCAGAAAGGACGTGAAAATCAGGAGTCTTTTGAGTCGCATGGATTACCAACGAAGATATACCCGGCGAATGGCTCAGGAATCACAGAAGTATTTCATTCGTGTCACAAAGCAGATTGAGAACTAAATTCGCTGTCCACCGGACTCCCCCGGACGCTCTATTCCGCCCCGGGGATGGGGAAAAGAAGACTATCAGCCGAGAAAAAACCCGCTCGACACCGGATTGTCACGGTGTTCCGATTAAATTGTGGCAGAGCGCTGTGAACTGCTAAATGAACAAACGAATCGTGATTGCCTGTTTCGATGCGGGAGGCGGACATCGGGCCGCCGCCCAGGCCTTATTGGAAACCATGCAGCGTCAGCACCCTCATTGGTCGGTGGAGATTCTGAGAAGTCCACGACGTATTGAGCCCGGTCGATCCGCTTTATCGCGTGACCGGGACGCGGGGAGGCGAGTTCTATAATTGGTCGCTCCGCCGCGGCTGGACGATGGGATCGGCTCAGGTTATCTCCGTGATGCACGGCGTCATCCGGCTGCTTCATTCGCAGCAGGTGCGCTTGTTTCGCGAATCATGGAGGGTCCTGAAACCCGATCTGGTGGTGTCGGTTATCCCGCATTTCAATCGCGCCCTCTATGAAAGTTTGACCCTGGAAGCGCCAGGCGCGCCCTTCGTCACCGTGGTTACCGATCTGGCGGACTATCCGCCGCACTTCTGGCTGGAGCCCCAGGATGAGCACTTTGTCTGCGGGTCCGATTTAGCCATTCGGCAGGCTCGCCCCTGGGCGTTCCGGAGGCGCAGATCTGGCGGGTTTCCGGCATGATTCTACATCCGCGATTCACGAGCGGATCGATCGGGACCGTGCCGCCGAAAGACGACAAAATGTGCATTTCGATCGGCCCACAGGCGTCGTGTTGTTTGGAGGATACGGCTCGCGGACGATGATCGAAATCGCCCGGCGGATGTCCGCCTCTGATTCCGGCGTACCAGTTCGTATTCCTGTGCGGCCGCAACCACGATCTCGCCGCCAGTCTCCGGGCGATGCAGCTTCTTGACCCGCGTCATGTGCAAGGAATTTACGGATCGGGTGGTGCATTACATGTGGCTCAGCGACTTTCTGATCGGGAAGCCCGGGCCGGGATCCTTGAGTGAAGCGCTCGCGATGGGCCTGCCTGTGATCGTTGAGGCCGGTGCAAAAACCTTGGCCCAGGAACGCTATAACCTGGAGTGGATTCAAGAACAGGGCGTGGGCATCGCCGTGAGCCAAATCAAGAAGGTGCCGGCCGGCAGTAGCCGAAATCTTCAACCTGAGACCTATCGACTGATGCGCCAGCGTGCATTAGCGCTCAAGAACCGCGCGGTATTCGAGGTGCTCGCGGTGATCGACGAAGTCTCACGCGGACAGGACTCCCTCCATTGCCCGATACCCCAAAACGGCTTGAATGCCGGCCGTTGAACTTGCCCTGTTCGTTTTGCCATCCTGACTGATCCTGCCGCGGTGCGCGCGCCGTGCGATTTGCCGGCGCCATTGTCACAGAGAATCGGTTATTCTTTTCTAAACGACTGGAGGCGTCATGGATTACAGATCTTTTGCTCTGATCGCTCTCACC
Source organism: Terriglobia bacterium (assembly GCA_963705675.1). GTDB lineage: Bacteria > Acidobacteriota > Terriglobia > Bryobacterales > Bryobacteraceae > Palsa-187. The sequence goes on along the minus strand of CAVPKR010000011.1, from coordinate 11,385 downwards.
GCGGGAGTCTCCTTTGCCCAACACTCCGATGCACCGCCGGAGTATGGGCCGCCCAACGGAACCTTGATCATTGTCGGCGGAGGCAACCTGGCCGGCACAGGCATCATGGAAACGTTCATGAACCGCGCGGGCGGCCCTGCCGCCAAGATCATCGTGATTCCGACCGCGGCCGGCAATAAGGATAAGGACGGAAAATGGATTGTTTACGAGGAGGAAAAGATCGTGGCCCCATGGGTGAAGCTTGGAGCGACCAACGTCCACATGCTCCACACCCACGATCCGAAAGAGGCGGATACCGAGGCGTTCGCGAAGACGCTCCGCGATGCCAAGGGAGTTTGGTTCAACGGCGGACGCCAGTGGAATTGCGTCGATTCTTACATGAATACCCTTACCTACCGCGAATTCCACAACGTCCTTGCGCGCGGCGGCGTCATCGGGGGGAGTTCGGCGGGAGCGACCATCCAGGGCGATTATCTGGTGCGCGGAGCGGTCGATGGGGCAGATACCATGATGACTCCCGAGCCGGAGCATGAGCACGGATTCAGATTCCTGCGCAAGAGTGCCATCGATCAACACATCAACACCCGGAATCGCTGGGACGATTTGCTGCCTGTGACCAAGAAGTATCCGGATTTTTTGGGGATTGGGCTTTCCGAAGCGACAGCGATTATCGTGAATAAGGACGTCTTTGAGGTGATGGGCAAATGGAAAGTCGCGATCTGGGACAACACCCATCCGCGCGAGCCCTGGGAGAAACCCTTTTTCGTCCTTTCGGCGGGTGACGTCTACAACTTAAAAACGCGAACGGTGGAAAAATACGGGATCGGCGATCAAAAGCCGGTCACCGTCGGCGCCAAGAACTGAACGTCTTGCCGTAATCAAGTTGCATAAACGCAAGGAAGGCGCGGAGCGTTTAACATAAGAGATCATGCTCCGAAGACTTGCTTTGTTTGCCCTGATGGGCGCTCTTTCGCTTGCGCAGGACACAGCCCGAATGGACCAGGTGGTTCAGTCCTACGTGGCCAATCACTTCATGGGCTCCGTGCTGGTCGCGCGCGGAGACAAAGTGCTGTTCAGCAAGGGCTATGGATTCGCGAATCTCGAATGGGATATCCCCAATACGCCCGACACGAAGTTCCGTATCGGATCCCTCACCAAGCAGTTCACCGCTGTCCTGATCCTCAAGCTTGAAGAACAGGGCAAACTCAGCGTGAACGATCCGGTGAAAAAGTACATCCCCGATGCGCCCGCGGCCTGGGACAAGATCACGCTTTTTCACCTCCTGACCCATACCTCCGGGCTACCGGACTACACCAGCCTGCCGGATTACCCCAAGCTCCAGACCCTGCCCACGACGGCCGCCGGGATCATGGCGCGCTTCCGCGACAAGCCCCTCGAATTCCAGCCGGGCGAGAAGTTTAAATATTGCAACTCGGGCTATGTGATGCTGACGGCCGTAGTCGAAAAAGTCGCGGGCGTGCCCTATGAACAATTTTTACAAGATCAGATCTTCACGCCGGTCGGACTGAAGGACACCGGCTACGATTCGGCCTCGCGTGTGATTCACCATCGCGCCACCGGATATCTGCTCAACGCCGGTAACCAGATCGAAAATTCACGGTTCGTCGATATGACCGTTCCGCAGGGCGCGGGCGCGCTCTATTCGACTACGGAAGACCTGCTCAAGTGGGAACTGGCCATGTTCGGAGGCAAAGTGCTGAAAGCCGCATCGTTCGAGAAGATGACGACGCCCGTCAAGAACAATTATGGATTCGGCCTGTTCATCCGAACCGCGAACCAGCACAAAATGATCGAGCACACCGGAGGCATCGACGGCTTCAATACCGATCTCGCCTACTATCCCGACGACAAGGTGACTATTGTTGTGATGCGGAATATCAACCTTCCATCGAGGCAGACCGAGATCACCAATAAACTCGCTGCCGTGTATTTCGGCCAGCCGGTCGAGTAACTGAGGCCGATTGCCCTGCCCGAATCCTCAGAGGTCGATGATCCCGCGTTTCAGCCCGATGGTTACTGCGTGGGTCCGATCGTTCGCTCCTAACTTTAGGAGGATATTCTTAACCCGGGCGGCGATCCCCTTATTGGCGTTTCCCAGGCCGATAAGCCGCAGCACCGCGATCTCTTTCGCCGTTAACGCCTCGTCCCCAATATAGGAAGCTACCTCTTACCGTCCATCCTCATCTTGCTTCCGGAAACGCCCTCCTCAGCCCATGGTTTTTGAGGGAAAGTTTAAATCCTGGAAGGGGTTAGCGGCATGACTCTTTCGAGTGACTCAAAACACTCGCGACGCCCAGTCCGGCCTATACCTTGGAGGCATTTACACCGCTACTGTTAAGTCACGCCCAAGCTCCATTTGGTATCGACCTGAAAAGGCAACGGAGTTAGCCTTTCATTCGAGGGGCAAACGCGTCACGCGATTCCCGCTCAAACAAATGAAAACCGGAGAGGAGAATAGTCATGAAAGACCAAATTAAGAACGTGGTCAAGCGCGCGAATGCCAAGACGATCGAAATGAATTCCAGCCACGTGCCTACATGTCTCACCCGAAGGAGACAGTCAAGCTCATTGAAGAGGCTGCCGCCTGCTCCGGCCAGCCAATCGATAGCTGCAATCATGGCCTGCGCCTAAGCCCGGCCGTTTCGAAGGTAGACCTCCGCCGATCCTGAGAGCATCGGCGGAGGCTCGGACGACACCTGAGGAGAACACAATGAAAGATCGAATCACTATAGAAGGCCGAGATGGCGCATTTGGCGCTTATATCGCAGGGCCGAAGGCTCTTCCGGCTCCCGCCGTGGCCGTTCTGCAGACAGCAGCCACGTTCCAATGCTCTCCCATCCCGGCGCGGTCATCGACGTAATCCGTGCCGCCGCAAAAGCGGTTCAAGGAGCATCCGCTGCAGCGTGAGACGCATCTCGGCGATTTCCGCCGCAGATTGCAGGGAGCCCAATATTTCTAATACAGTCTAATAGGGTGCTGAAAAAAGCAATTCAGCCACGGATCGACACGGATGCGACAATCGCAAGTTTATTGTTTTCAATCGGCGTTCCTCTGCGTTTATCGGCGGCCAATTATGTTGGCCTTTTTCAGCAGCCTGCTAAGGAAACCAAATATGCAAACTCGCCAGATCAACGTGCAACGGTGGAGCATCACCTCACAGAAGCCCTTCGACGCCGTTCTAGCGGCTGTAGAGGGGGGAATCGGCAAGCCGAACATGATCGAGTTCGCTTCAAAAATGGCGGCCGCAACCACCTATGAGGAAATCCAGACACTCGTTCAAGCCAGCGTAAGCGAGATCGGCCTAATGGAGTTCATGCGGCTCAATCAAGGCGCGGTTCTCGCGAAAGCCGGAGTTGATGGAAACCCGAAGTGCGTGCGCCTGATCATGGGTAATCCGCTGATCATGCAGTCCATGGCCAGGCTTGTCCCGGATGCAGGCTCCTATGTTCCCGTTACGGTGCTGATCGATCAGCGGCCCGACGGGATCCATCTGAGCTACGACGAGATGGCTGGTTTTCTGGCCCCGTATGGAAATGCCGAGGCTTTGAAAATCGCGCGGGATCTGGACGCGAAGGTTAAAAGGCTGCTTGAGAGCGCCACTTAAGAGCCAGCAGGATCAGTCCGGCGGTAAGGAACACTGCCCTCATTGATAACTTGCCAGGATAGCCGTCTGGTACCTCGCCGCGCCGGCGGCCCATGCCGCGATCGGGTAATGGCGGCACTAATGTTGGCGGCGCGGTCCCGCCGATATCTCCTGGGAAAGGAAACCCGATGAAAACAAAAGCGTGCATTTGCGTTCTGGCGAGCCTGGCTTGCCTCCAGGCCGCCGGCCGTGAAGAACGTGAGCGATTCGCGAATGCGATTGTCGCCGCCGACGCCCAGGTGGCTGCCGGGCAAAAAGACTTCGTGAAGCAATTACAGCCGTTCCGGGACGGCAAACCGGGCGACGTGATTGCTCTGGAACACAGCTATACGAGCTTCGCCAAGGCCGTCGTCACCGCTAAGGCGTCCGTGCGCAGCCTGACAGCGCCCGCCCAATCGCCCGATTGCACCGAGCTGCGGCGCGCGTTTCTGGGGTATCTCGACTCGGAAAATACCGTCATCGCGGAGCTAGGCGACGTGGTCGCGAAGGTGAAGGCCGCGAACGGCAAGCTGGACCTGCTGGCCAAATTGCAAGTGCTCGGCGATCTGAAGAAGTGCGGGGAGGCGGAAGATCCGGCCCGGCAGAAATTCATCGACGCGGCGAAAGAATACGATCGCGTCGACCACAGCTTCTAGTCGCGATCGTCGGTGAGGCCCAGCGGATGCTGTGGGACGTCCTTCAGCTTATCGCGCAAGAAACGCGCCTGCCGGCGCATGGCCCATCGGAATCCGAGCAGGAAAGCGACCAGGATCAGAAAACCGCCGGCACACGCAGGCCGAACGGATGAATCGCCTGCGCGATGGCGAGGCCGATGGCGACCGCGGCCAGAATCAGCGGCAGGTTCTCTCCAAAACCCACGGTCTTATTCTACCGCCGCGTAGTGATCCGGTCTTTAGGTTAAGCTAACGATCGGATGTCCAAACAGAACCTCGGCGCGATTTTGCTGGCCGTGATCATCGTTGCGGGCCTCACCGCCGTGGCTACACTGTTGCCGATCGGCGCGAAGATCAACGATATCGGCTACGATTCCTGGTGTCCCTTTGCCCCTTGGAGCACGCTGATACTCGCGGCGCTAACGGGCGTGATTTGGGTGATCCGGCAGTACGTGCTTACGCGCGTCAAGTAGAAACGCGGCCAGATCTTCATACTGATCCGTCGCGATCAGGTCCACGCCCGCATCGTAAGCCGCTCGCCATCTCTGCTTGGCGCGTTCGCGCGAGCCGAAATTGTAGCCTTTGTCCCAGCCGTGGTTTTCCTCCGGCGTGAATCCGTCCAGCGTGTAAAAGCGGATCCAATAACCCAGGTCGTGCGCCCGATTGACCAGTGCCCGCAGGCGGCGATCGCTGGCAGAGGTCCATTCTCCGGCCTTCGTCTGGCCGCCTTCTTCCACTTCGAACCACGAGTTATTCCACCAGCGCCGGTAGTTGGTGGGACGATCAACCAGGAGTTCGTTGGCGGGGAGCGTCGCAAGCAGATGCACCCGCTCTTCTCGCGATTTTCCTTCCATCGAAGTTGTGTGAGCGGAGCCGAAGACGCGCAGCTTCGCGCCGGCGGGAAGGCTGCGGAAGAAAATCTCTTCCTGGACGTCGGCATCCTCGGTCAAAACGAGAATCGGCTTGGGATCGAACTTGGCCAAGGTATGCGGGTCTGTAGTCTGGGGCGCGGTCGTGATCCAGCCTTCGTATTCGCCCAATAGATCCCACACGCCGCGGAGGGTTTGCGGCTCCAGCGATTTGAAATCGAAGTGCAGAACGATGATGGGCCACTTCGCACGGTCGTTATCTTTGAGGGCCTTTTCGATAATGGGCCGAACGCGCTCAAAGAAATGATCGCGCAGAGCCGGCTCATCGCCGGTGGTCTTCGAGGTGTGGGTGACGACTGGAATTCCGCGAGCCCAGGCAATATCCTGTTCGATCGCCACCGGGAACCCGGTTTTCAATGCGCGATCGATGCGGTCCGCCCATTGCCCCTCGTAGGGATAGCAGTTGTGGGCATCGAGCATGGGCCGGTTGTGATTTAGAAAATCGAGCTGCTGCCCGCACAGAGCCCACGCGGCGAAAAACAGGCATGCAAAGGTCTTCATTCGAACAAAGTATAGCGGCAAAAGATTACAGGCTACCGACTGGCGATCTTATAAAGATGCTTTTCGGCTCTTAGATAGATGACATCGCCGGCCAGCGCCATCGACGCGTAGACCGGCTCGCCGACCGTGTTGGTCCGAATCACTTCGTGCACCGGGCCGGCCTTGATCACGAACGTATCTCCATCTTCGCTGGTCAGAAATATTTTCCCATCGGCGGCCACCGGAGAAGCCATGAACGTCGCCGGGATCGGGACGCGCTTTCCTTCATACTGAACAGCTCCCGTTTTCGGATCCAGGCAGGTGAGCATTCCGTTGTCGGTCACTAAGTAAAGATAGTCCTGGTACACGATGGGCGAGACGACGTAGGCGGTTCCCTTCTCATAGGTCCAGGCGACATGTTCTCCATCCAGCTTGAGGCCGAAGGTTCGTTTGCGCGGAAAGCCGCTGCTGACGATCACCATTCCGCCATCCGGCACCGGCGTATGAATCGCGTGCGAATGCAGGCCGGGGACGCTCCACAGCTCATGGCCATTCGACGGATCGTACGCGACGATCGCCTCATTCCCGCTGACGATCAGTTGGCCGCTGACCATCGCCGGCGTGGCCCACGACGACTGCACTTTGCGCGGAGTCTTCCACACCATTTCGCCGTTTTTCTTCGACAAGGCGACTAGAAATGAGCCGTCGCCCTCATCCTGATCGCAAACCAGGATGATAGTATCGCCGAAGGAGACGGGCGAACTTCCCGGTCCCATGCCTTCGGTGGTGATCGATCCGACAGACGTCTTCCATAGAAGTTTCCCGTCGAGCGAATACGCGTAAAACCCCTGCGATTCGAAATCGACGTAGAGAGCTTTGCCATCGGTAACCGGGGTCGGCGAGGCGTAGGTGTTGCGATGATGCCGGTAATCGAAGACCTTGCCTTCGTACGCGGTCTGCTCCCATAGAAGCTTGCCGTTCGATGCGTCGTAACACAGGACCTTCAGAGTCTGCTTGCGATGGATGCCGTCCCAATCGGGATGGGTGAAGTCCTTGCCGTTCATTTTGTGTTTCGGGGGCGCGACGTCGGGCAATTCTTCGCCCTCGATATCTGTGGTCAGGAAGATCCGGCCGCCCAGAACCACCGGCTGCGAATGGCCGCGGCCCGGAACATCCACCTTCCACGCGATGTTCTCAGTGGCGCTCCAGGTGGATGGCGGATGCGCCGACGCCGCGACACCGTTCCCATCTGGACCACGCCACTGCGGCCAATCCGCGGCCATGGCTGTCGAGATTACTGCGACCAGAACGGTAATACGCATGTCGCAGATTATCCCACTTTACTTCTTAGGCCGCGAATCGCCGCTTTTGGCAAGCCGCGCGCTAAGACGTTATTCTGGAATTAATCCCGTGAAACACAACCTATCGATTGGCTTGCTCACCTGCGCCTGCGTTTTCGCGCAGCCGAAATCGGATGCGCGTATTGGCGCGATTCTCAATGACCTGAGCTCTACTCATAGCTTTCAGGAAGTCGCGATTTCTCCAGACGGCAAGCGTATCGCATGGGTGGAGGAGCTGATCGAGAACGGGAAAGACACCGGGAATGCCGCGATCTTCACGAAAGAAGTCGGGTCCGCTGGCGCGCCCGTGAAGATTGGACCGGGTCGAAGCATCGCTTGGTCGCCCGACAGCGTGCGTATCGCGTTTCTTTCGGATCACGAAAAGAAGCGTCAGAATGAACTGTACGTCATAGGGGCGACGGGTGGGCGGGCAAAGAAGCTGACCAGCCTTACCGGCTACATGACCGATCCGGAATGGTCGCCGGATGGGACGCGGATCGCGATTCTGTTCGCCGAAAACGCCCCCAGCGGCGGCGGTCCCCTCGAAGCCGAGCCGATTGAAACCGGCGTGATCGGCGGCGAGATCCACAATCAACGGCTGACGATTGTCGAGCCGGGCTCGGGTGCGGCGAAGCAAATTTCGCCGGCCGATTTGAACATCTATGAATACGATTGGTCGCCGGATGGAAGAAAGTTTGTGGTCAGCGCGGCGCCTGGACCGGGAGATAACAACTGGTGGGTCGCACAGCTTTACACCATGCCTGCCGACACCGGCAAAATGGAGTTGCTTTTCCATCCTGAAACGCAGATCGCGATGCCGCGATGGTCGCCGGACGGGTCGACCATCGGGTTCATTCAAGGTTTGATGAGCGATGAAGGTTTCACGGGCGGAGATGTTTTCACGATCCCCGCGACCGGCGGAAAAGCCGCCAATCTGACTCCCGGACGCAAGTCGTCCCCGAGCTCGGTTGCATGGCTATCGCCGCAGAAAATATTCATTACTGAGTTTGTTGGCGGATCGAGCGCGATTGCGACCATCGACACGAAAACCGGCCAGTCCGAACGCATCTGGAAAGGTGATGAGAATATTCACGCGGGCGGCAATTTCGCGAATCTATCGATGGCCCGCGACGGCAAGACCGCCGGTGCCATTCGAGGCGACTGGCAGCATCCGCCTGAGATTTGGGCCGGACCCATCGGCGAATGGAAGCCGGTGACGCATCTGAACGACGCGCATCATCCGCAGTGGGGCGAGTCGAAGAGCATCGAATGGCAAACCGAAGTGACCCCCGCTCAGGGCTGGCTGCTGTACCCTCACGATTTCGATCCGTCGAAGAAATACCCGATGGTGGTCTCGATCCATGGCGGACCGGCGAACCTGAACGCGCCCCATTGGCCGGGTGCGAATTTCGATCTGAGCATTCTTTCGGCGCTCGGGTATTTCGTGTTCTTTCCAAACCCGCGCGGCAGCTACGGGCAAGGCGAATCGTTCACCCGAGCCAACGTGAAGGACTTCGGCTATGGCGATTTGCGCGATATTATCGCCGGATTGGATGCCGTGCTGAAGACCGCGCCTATCGATCCGAATCGCGTCGGCGTCGCCGGATGGAGCTACGGCGGCTACATGACCATGTGGACCGTCACGCAGACCAATCGATTCAAAGCCGCTGTGGCGGGCGCTGGAATCGCGAACTGGCAGAGTTATTACGGAGAAAATTCCATCGATCAGTGGATGATCCCGTATTTCGGCGCGTCGGTTTATGACGATCCGCGCGGTGTATGCGAAAAGCTCGCCGATTACGCTTATCAAGAACGTAACACGCCGACGCTGATCGTGGTCGGCGAGCGCGACGGGGAATGTCCCGCGCCGCAATCCTACGAATTCTGGCACGCGCTGAAGACTCGCGGCGTAAAGACGCAACTGGTCGTTTATCCCGGCGAAGGCCACATGTTCCGCGAGCCGGATCACAAACGCGACGTCATCGAGCGTACCGCGAAGTGGTTCGAGCAATACCTAAAGTAGGTGAAAGAAAGCTTGTCCAGCGTCATCCATCCGGCTCCCGCGCAGGAGCGTACCGCGTTCCGAGTCCTGGCGGCGCTCAGCGTCTGCCATTTCCTGAACGACATGCTGCAATCGGTGATCCCCGCGGTTTACCCGATCCTCAAAGTCTCCTATCATCTCGATTTCGGCCAGATCGGACTGATCACGCTGGCTTCTCAACTCACTGCTTCGCTGTTGCAGCCGGTCGTCGGGATCTATACCGACCGTCGTCCGATGCCGTATTCATTGGCGATCGGCATGGGATTTACGCTCGCGGGTTTGCTGCTGATTTCCCACGCACCGGGATTTGCGACGGTACTGCTGGCGGTCGCGCTTGTGGGCATGGGATCTTCCGTGTTCCATCCGGAATCGTCGCGAGTGGCGAGAATGGCTTCGGGCGGCCAGCATGGCCTGGCACAATCGCTATTTCAGGTGGGCGGAAACGCGGGCACAGCGGTGGGACCTCTGCTGGCCGCGTTCATCGTCCTGCCGATGGGACAGTCGAGCATCGCGTGGTTTTCGATCGGCGCACTCATCGCGATGGCCATGCTGATGCGGATCGGTGCGTGGTATAAAGCCAACCGGTCGATCTTATCCAAGTCGAGCGCCCACGCCGTGCACGCGGCCATGGGCCTGACGTCGAAGAAAATCGTGATGACCATCGCGGTTCTGATCGCGCTGATCTTTTCGAAATTCTTCTACCTGTCAAGCCTGACCAGCTACTACACGTTCTATCTGATCAGCCGCTTTCACCTTTCGGTGCAGGGGGCGCAGCTTCACCTCTTCATTTTCCTGGGCGCGGTGGCGGCTGGAACCATCATCGGCGGTCCGGTTGGGGACCGCTTAGGAAGGAAACGCGTGATCTGGTGGTCTATCCTGGGGCCCCTGCCATTCACGCTGATGCTCCCTTATTCGAACCTGTTCTGGACCAGTTGTCTGACGGTAGTGATCGGGCTATTCCTGGCTTCGGCGTTCCCGGCGATTATTGTTTACGCGCAGGAGCTGGTTCCCGGAAAAATCGGCACCATTTCAGGCCTTTTCTTCGGTTTGGCGTTCGGCATGGGCGGAATCGGCGCGGCGTTGCTGGGGAAATTGGCCGACTCGACCAGCATTGAGTTCGTCTACCGGGTCTGCTCGTTTCTTCCCGCGATCGGGCTGCTGACGGCGTTTCTTCCGGATCTGGAACGCGCCATCCGCCTGCAAAGGCATAGAAAACTTTTCCGATCGTAATTATTTCCTTTCCGGATCGTCTCCCAGTCTGGAGGCCGAGCTTTGCTGCAAGATATTCGCTACGCACTCCGTGGGCTGATTCGGTCGAAGGGATTCGCGTTCACCGTGATCGCGACTATCGGCTTGGCTCTGGGAGTGAACACGACCATGTTCACGGTTTTCGACGCGTTTGTGCTGCGGCCGATTGCAGTTCACGACCCTTATAGCCTGTACGAATTTCGATGGAGCCCGAAAGAGGGCGGTGGCCATCGTTTTACGCTTGCGGAGCTGGAGAATTTCCGCCTTAAGAATCCGGCATTTTCAGACGCCTTCGGATACGAAATCGTCTGGTCCAGCCTGGACGGCCAGACCATGCTCGGCCAACGTGTGACCCCCAATTACTTCACGGTGTTAGGGGTCGACACCGAGCTGGGAAGACCGCTTCGCGCGGAAGATGCCGAGGATACGGTAATCGTGCTGAGCCACAATGCATGGCAGAACCGCTTTGGCTCCGACCCGAATATTCTGGGCAAGAGAATCGCGCTGCTCGGCAGCTCTTACACCGTCATCGGCGTGGCTCGACCGGAGTTCAACGGCACCACCCAAGCACAGCCGTATTTCTGGGTCCCGCTGACCGTCCAAGCGCAATCGAAGGCCGGCTGGATCCGAGTTATCGGCCGTTTGAAGCCCGGGATCACATCCAGGCAGGCGCGCGCAGCCTTGGTCGTGTGGGCCGGCCAGGCTACCGCCGAACGGCCGGAAGGCGAGAAGGCCGCCGGCATTTATCTCGAATCGGCGGCCACTACCATTCCAATCACCCCGCAAATGATAGCCGGGTTCGCTCCGATCATCGTCGCGTTCCTGCTGGTTCTGGTGATCGCGTGCGCGAACGTCGCGAACATGATGCTCGCGCGCGGTATGGCGCGCCAGCGTGAGATCGGAGTCCGGCTGTCGCTAGGCGCGACCCGGTTTCGCCTGGTCCGGCCCCTGATGACCGAAAGCCTGCTGCTGGCGGGTCGGCGGGCATCCTCGGCTACGCGGTCGCCCGCATGACGATTCGCTTCGGCGC
>CAVPKR010000010.1:0-19100 GCA_963705675.1 Terriglobia bacterium | reverse complement strand
ACCAACACCATTGATGTTACCGACCGCGTGCGGTCCCTGCTTCCCCTTGCCCGAGGCACAACTTCCGCCTTCCTTGACCCTGCTGGTTCGCGGCGACCGCTCGGTACATCCGGGGCGCATTTAGCGACATTCAGTTCACGATGCTGCTCACGGTGATTCTGGTGGTCGGGTGATCTGCTTCTTTTTGCGCAACGTATGGGCGACCGCCGATTCCCAGCCTGGCGCTGCCGTTTTCGATTCTGGGTACTTTTGCGGTGATGGCGACGCTGGATTTCACCCTCGACAACATGTCGATGATGGCGCTGATCCTTTCGATGGGTTCGTGGTGGACGACGCGATCGTGATGCTCGAAAACATCGTGCGCCACGTCGAGCAGGGCGAAACGCCTCTCGAAGCGTCGCTCAAGGGATCGAAGGAAATCGGATTCACGATTGTATCGATGACCGTGTCGCTGGCAGCGGTGTTCATTCCGATTCTGTTCATGGGCGGGATTCTGGGGCGGCTGTTCCGCGAATTCGCGGTGACTATCGTATCGGCGATCTTGTTTTCGGGGCTCGTGTCGATCACTTTTACACCGATGCTGTGCGCGCGATTTATTCGGGCACACGATCCCGCGCATCCGCATGGCGCTTTATATCGGGCGACGGAACGATTTTTCGACGCGCTGCTGCGTTTCTACGCTTGGTCCTTGCGCGGAGTGCTGCAGTATCGCGCGGTGATGGGCGTGGTGTTTTTCGCGGTGATCGGGCTGACGCTTTATCTGTTCCAGGTGGTGCCTAAGGGATTTATTCCGGACGGGGATAACGATCAATTCCATTAGCCTGCAGGCGCAGGAGGGGACTTCCTTTTACCAGATGGAGGAGTACCAGCAGCAGATCGCCAACATCGTGCAGCAAGATCCGAATCTCGATTACATGCGCCACTGTGGGCGGAGGATTCGGAGGGGCCAGCGGAAACTCCGCAAGCAGAAGCATCCTACTGAAGCCGCGCAAGGACCGGACGCAGAACGTCACGGAAATTGTCGAGTCGTTACGGCCAAAGATTTCGAGCTTCCCAGGGTTTCGGGCGATTTTGAGAATTCCTCCGGCGATCAATATCGGGACCCGGGGTTCGGCGGCACTATGAGCTGACCGTGCAGAGCCCCGACGCGGAAGCGCTGGCGCGGGAATCGCGGAGGCTGGAAGCGGCGGTGGAGAGGGAAAGGGATACGTGGCGGATGTGAATACCGATCTGCAGATCAAGAGCCCGCGGGTGAACCTGATTGTGGATCGCGACCGTGCGGCTTCGCTGGGACTGGACGCGCGTCGATCGAAAGGGCGCTGTATAGCGGCTACGGCCCGAAATGGAGCACGACCATCTATCGGCACCAACCAATACGAAGTGCTGATCGAAATTCAGCAGAAATATCAGGCTTACGCCGATTATCTTACCGAAGATTTACTTCCATGCCAGCAGGAACACTGGTGCCGCTGGAAAGTGGTGAAGCTGAAGGAAGATGCGATGCCGCAGACCATCAACCATTCTTCGGTGCTTCCCGTCGGTTACGATTTCGTTCAATTTGAAGCCTGGCGTTTCGCTGGGAGAGGCCGTGGACCGTTTGGGAGGTTGCGGCGAGGACGCTGCCCGACACCATGCACGTGAGCTTCACGGGCACGGCGCAGGTATTTCAGGCTCGCTCAAGAATCTGACGCTGCTGCTAATTGTGGCGATTGCCGTAGTTTACATCGTTCTGGGCGTCTTGTATGAAAGCTACATTCATCCGATCACGATTCTTTCCGGGCTGCCGTCGGCGGGCCTGGGAGCGCTGCTGACGCTCATCGTATTCAAGGCCGACCTGAATATTTATTCGTTCGTGGGCCTGGTGCTGCTGGTCGGCTTGGTCAAGAAGAACGCCATTATGCAGATCGATTTCGCTCTGGAAGCCGAGCGTAAAAATAAGACTCCGGCGAGGCGATCTATCAGGGCTGCCTGATCCGGTTTCGTCCCATTATGATGACCACGTTGGCGGCCCTGCTGGGCGCGATGCCACTGGCGTTGGGTTATGGCTTGGGCGGAGAAGCGCGGCGTCCTCTGGGACTGGCCGTGGTAGGCGGGCTGCTGATCTCGCAGTTGGTGACGCTGTATTTGACTCCGGTGGTCTATACCTATATGTCCAGCATGCTGGACTTCTGGCGCCGCCGTCATCCGGAAACGATGGAAGCCGAGCCGGGGTATGGATTTTCGGATTAACGCCTAAGTGTGATTTGCGATGAACTTTTCTGAAACATTTATACGGCGGCCCATCGCCACCAGCCTTTTGATGGCCGCTATCGCTCTGTTCGGTGTGGTGGCCTATCGCGCCTTGCCGGTGAGCGATCTCCCTAACGTAGACTTTCCCACGCTGCTGGTCACCGCCAGCCTTCCAGGAGCCAGCCCGGAGACCATGTCCTCCGCCGTGGCGACGCCCCTTGAGAACCAGTTCTCGACCATCGCCGGCCTGGAACAGATGACGTCGATGAATTCGCTCGGATCGACGCAGATTACTCTGGAATTCGCGTTGACACGCGAGCATGACGGGGCAGCCGTCGACGTGCAGGCCGCCATTACCCAGGCCGCGCGCCTGTTGCCGCAAGGCATGCCGACGCCGCCGACGTTCACCAAGGTGAATCCGGCGGATCAGCCGATTATTTACCTGGTTTTGACCTCGAAGCAGGTTCCGCTGTGGACCCTCGACGAATACGCCGAGACGCGGGTCGCCCAACGCATTTCGATGTCGAGCGGCGTCGCACAGGTCCAGGTTTTAGGGCAGCAGAAATACGCGGTCCACGTGCAAATGGATCCGCACGCGATGGCGTCGCATCAGGTCGGCATCAATGAAGTGGAAGCCGCGCTGAAAACATGGAATGTGAATCTTCCCACCGGGCAGATCACCGGGCCGCAGCGCGCCTTTACGCTTCAGGCGAGCGGCCAGTTGATGAGCGCCGCTCAGTACCGGCCGATGGTGGTCGCCTACCGCAATGGAGCTCCGGTGCGCCTTCAGGATCTCGGCGACATCGTCGACGGCGTGCAGGATCGCTACACGGCTTCCTGGTTTGAGACCAAGGATGACAGCCAGCGTGCGATCGTGCTCGGCATCCAGCGGCAACCGGGAACCAACACGATGGAAGTCACCGACAACATCAAGCGGCTGTTCCTCTTGTTCAAGCAGGAGCTTCCGCCGACGGTCCAGATGGATATTCTGTATGACCGTTCGGACACGATTCGCGAGTCGTATAAAGACGTTCAGTTCACTATGCTGTTGACGCTGGGGCTGGTGATCGCGGTGATCTTCCTGTTCCTCCGCAATGTGTCGGCGACGATTATTCCTAGCCTGGCGCTGCCGTTCTCCATCATCGGAACCTTCACGGTGATGTACCTCCTGAAATACAGCCTGGACAATCTGTCCATGATGGCGCTGATTCTTTCCGTCGGCTTCGTGGTCGACGATGCCATCGTGATGCTCGAGAATATTTTCCGGCACATGGAAATGGAGAAAAGCCGCTGACGGCGTCGCTGGTGGGATCGAGGAAATCGGCTTCACCATCGTGTCGATGACCCTATCCCTGGCGGCGGTGTTCATTCCGGTATTGTTCATGAGCGGCATCCTGGGACGCCTGTTCCGCGAATTTTCGGTCACCATCTGCGTCGCCATCCTGATCTCCGGCATCGTGTCGATCACCCTGACGCCAATGCTGTGCAGCCGCTTCCTGCGCGCACCCGAGCACGGGACGCATGGATGGTTTTACCGGGTCACGGAGAAGTTTTTCGACGCGATGCTTCGGGTTTATGACTCGACGCTGAAAGTTTGCCTGCGCCATCGCGCGTTCACCATGATGACCTTCGTGGTCGTTCTGGCGGCCACCATCTGGATGTTCATGGACATCCCGAAGGGCTTCATTCCGGATCAGGATACGAATCAGATTTCGGTAACCACTGAAGCGCTGCAAGGAACTTCGTATTACCAGATGGTGCAGTACCAGCAGCAGGTGTCCGACATCGTCCGCGCCGATCCGAGCGTGGAAGCGCTGATGTCGACGGTGGGCGGGACGGCCGCACAGACGGTGGGCGGCCCGAACTTTGGACAATTACTGGTCCGGATTGAAGCCGCGAGCGCAGCGAAAAGAGGGCGTGAACGAAATTATGAAGCGGCTTCAGCCGCAGCTTGACGAAGTTCCCGGCATGAAGGTGTATCTGCAGAATCCGCCGACCATCCGCATCGGCGGTCAGGTCACCAAGAGCCTTTACCAGTTCTCGATGCAATCGCCGAACAAGCCGGAGTTGTTTTCGAACGCGCAAAAGATGGAGGAACTGATCACTCAGATTCCCGGCGTGCGCGACGTGACCAGCGATCTCGCAATCACCAGCCCGCAGGTCGAAGTCGAAATCAATCGGGATAAAGCCGGCGCGCTTCAGGTGAGCGCGAATGCCATCGAAAGCGCCTTTTACGACGCTTATGGCCCGCACTGGGTATCCACCATCTACGCCGCGGTCAACGAATACGAAGTCTTGCTCGAACTGAAGCCCCAATTTCAGATGGACCCAAATGCGCTGTCGCTGCTGTATTTCAAGGGCACCACCGGCACGGCAGCGTCCACGGAATTCGAAGCGCGCCGGCAGGTCGGGGGCGACCGAGATCATCGCGCGGCCGTTCACTCGCAGGGTCTCGCCGACCCCCGGGATCAGGAACAGCAACGCGACGCGCGGGTCGTGGATGATGTCCAGGCTGTCAGCGCGGTTGTTGCCGCGGCGATCGTGGATCAGCAGCGTATGCGCGTCCATGACGTGGACGAACCCGGCAGGATCGCCGCGCGGCGACGCATCCATCCCGCCAGGTCCGCTGGTCGCCAGCACCACGAATGGCGAGGCCGCGATCATCGCTGCGTAGTGGGGATCGACGAAATCCACCTCCTTGGCGATGGCGCCGGCCGAGGCGGGGCCATACAGCGCCTCTCGTGTCGCTTCGTCGCGGATCACGTGGTCGTCCGGCGCGATGGTTGTCGGCATCGCATCCATTGGCAGCCTCCTGTTTCGGGCGCTCCTGCGCGCTTACTGGTCGGAATCCGTCACGCAACAGCAAATGGCCCGATGGTTCCTGTCTCGATCGTCACCGGATTCCTGGGCAGTGGCAAGACCACGCTGATCGGACGCGTGCTGCGCGATCCCGCCTTCACGCGTCACTGCCGTCATCGTCAACGAATTCGGCGAGATCGGACTGGACCATCATCTGATTGCGTCCAGCGACGAGACCTTGCTGACGCTGACAACCGGCTGCCTGTGCTGCGCCGTGCGCAGCGATCTGGTGGCGACGCTGCTGGACCTGCACGCTCGGCGCGGGGCCGGGGAGATCGAGTTCGATCGTGTGCTGATCGAGACGTCCGGCCTGGCCGACCCCGCGCCGATCCTGCACGCCCTGATGACCGATGCCGACGTGGCGCACGAGCATTTGCTCGACACCGTGCTGACGGTTGTGGATGCGCTGCACGGCAATGGCGCCCTGGATCGTCACCCCGAGGCGCGACGACAGGCTGCGCTGGCCGACCGGTTGGTCTTGAGCAAGACCGACCTCGCCGGGCCGGCCGAAGCATTGTGCGAGCGGCTCGCCATGCTCAACCCCGGCGCGCCGATGATGCTGGCGTCGGGCATTGTGCCCGCCAGCCTGTTCACCCAAGCCAACCCGGAAGCGCGCGCGGCGCGCCTGGCTGGGATGCCGGAGGCGTCGGTGCGCTCACCGTTCGAGCGCGCGCGGCACACTGACGGCATCGAAACGTTCACGCTGCAACGTGACCGCCCGGTGCCTGCGCTGGCGCTGACCTTGCTGCTGCAGGCGCTGGCGGAGCATTGCGGCTCACGGCTGCTGCGGCTGAAGGGGCTTGTCAACGTAGCGGAGATGCCGGGTCAGCCGGCCCTGATCCACGGCGTGCAGCACATATTCGCCCCGCCGGAGTTTCTGGCCGGCTGGCCATCCGACGATCACACCACCCGCCTGGTATTCATCACCCAGGGCGTGCCGCCGCATTTCCCGGCCCGGCTGTTGCAAGCGATCGAAGCCGAGGTGCTGGAAGAGGTGTACAGAGCAGGGCGCCTGTCATTCCACCCTTGCTATACCGCCGGCGAATGACAGGCGCCCTGCTCTCGTACACCTTCTTCCAGCACCTCGCTCGATCACTTGCAACGGCCGGGCCGGGAAATGCAGCGGACACCCTGGGTGATGAATACCAGGCGGGTGGTGTTCGTCGGATGGCCAGCCGGCCAGAAACTCCGGCGGGGCGAATGTGCTGCACGCCGTGGATCGGGCCGCACCCGGCATCTCCGCTACGTTGACAAGCCCCTTCAGCCGCAGCAGCCGTCGCCGCAATGCTCCGCCAGCGCCTGCAGCAGCAAGGTAAGCCCAGCGCAGCCGGGCGGTCACGTTGCAGCGTGAAGTTTCGATGCCGTCGTGTGCCGCGCGCGCTCGAACGGTGAGCGCACCGACGCCTCCGGCATCCCAGCCAGGCGCGCGCGCGCGCTTCCGGGTTGGCTTGGGTGAACAGGCTGGCGGGCGCGATGCCCGACGCCAGCATCATCGGCGCGCCGGGGTTGAGCATGGCGAGCCGCTCGCACGATGCTTCGGCGAGCCCGGCGAGGTCGGTCTTGCTCAAGACCAACCGGTCGGCCAGCGCAGCCTGTCTCCCTCGGGGTGACGATCGAGACGCCATTGCCGTGCAGCGCATCCACCACCGTCAGCACGGTGTCGAGCAAATGCTCGTGCGCCACGTCGGCATCGGTCATCAGGGCGTGCAGGATGGGCGCGGGGTCGGCCGGCCGGACGTCTCGATCAGCACACGATCGAACGCGATCTCCCCGGCCCCGCGCCGAGCGTGCAGGTCCAGCAGCGTCGCCACCAGATCGCTGCGCACGGCGCCGCGCAGGGCAGCCGGTTGTCAGCGTCAGCAAGGTCTCGTCGCTGGACGCAATCAGATGATGGTCCAGTCCGATCTCGCCCAATTCGTTGACGATGACCGGCAGTACCGCGAAGGCGGGATCCGCAGCACGCGTCCGATGACGTGGTATTGCCCGCCCAGGAATCCGGTGACGATAGAACAGGAACCATCGGGCCACTTGCTATTGCGTGACGGATTCCGACCAGTATCGCGCAGGAGCGCCCGAAACAGGAGGCTGCCAATGGATGCGATGCCGACAACCATCGCGCCGGACGACCACGTGATCGCGACGAAGCGACGCTCAGAGGGCTGTTGGTCCCGCATCGGCCGGCGCCATCGCCAAGGAGGTGGATTTCGTCCATCCCCACTACGCAGGATGATCGCGGCCTCGCCGTTCGTGGTGTGGCACCGGACCTGGCGGGATGGATGCGTCGCCGCGCGGCGATCCTGCCGGGTTAGTCCACGTCATGGACGCGCGTACGCTGCTGATCCCCGATCGCCGCGGCAACAACCGCGCTGACAGCCTGCGCGACATCATCCACGACCCGCGCGTCGCGTTGCTGTTCCTGATCCCGGGGGTCGGCGAGACCCTGCAAGTGAACGGCCGCGCGATGTCTCGTCGCCCCGGGCCTGCTGGCGCGCTTCAAATCCGTGGACGCTGCCGTGCCGGTGGTGCCCTTGAAATACAGCAGCGACAGCGCATTTGGGTCCATCTGAAATTCGGGCTTCAGTTCGAGCAGAACTTCGTATTCGTTGACCGCGGCGTAATGGTGGATACCCAGTGCGGGCCATAAGCGTCGTAAAAGGCGCTTTCGATGGCATTCGCGCTCACCTGAAGCGCGCCGCTTTATCCCGATTGATTTCGACTTCCACCTGCGGGCTGGTGATTGCGAGATCGCTGGTCACGTCGCGCACGCCGGGAATCTGAGTGATCAGTTCCTCCATCTTTTGCGCGTTCGAGAACAACTCCGGCTTGTTCGGCGATTGCATCGAGAACTGGTAAAGGCTCTTGGTGACCTGACCGCCGATGCGGATGGTCGGCGGACTCTGCAGATACACCTTCATGCCGGGAACTTCGTTCAAGCTGCGGCTGAAGCCTTCATAATTTCGTTCACGCCTCTTTTCGCTGCGCTCGCGGCTTCAATCGGACCAGCAATTGTCCGAAGTTCGGGCCGCCCACCGTCTGCGCGGCGGTTCCGCCCACCGTCGACATCAGCGCTTCCACGCTCGGATCAGCGCGGACGATGTCGGACACCTGCTGTTGGTACTGCACCATCTGGTAATACGAAGTTCCTTGCAGCGCTTCAGTGATTACCGAAATCTGATTCGTATCCTGATCCGGAATGAAGCCCTTCGGGATGTCCATGAACATCCAGATGGTGGCCGCCAGAACGACCACGAAGGTCATCATGGTGAACGCGCGATGGCGCAGGCAAACTTTCAGCGTCGAGTCATAAACCCGAAGCATCGCGTCGAAAAACTTCTCCGTGACCCGGTAAAACCATCCATGCGTCCCGTGCTCGGGTGCGCGCAGGAAGCGGCTGCACAGCATTGGCGTCAGGGTGATCGACACGATGCCGGAGATCAGGATGGCGACGCAGATGGTGACCGAAAATTCGCGGAACAGGCGTCCCAGGATGCCGCTCATGAACAATACCGGAATGAACACCGCCGCCAGGGATAGGGTCATCGACACGATGGTGAAGCCGATTTCCTTCGATCCCACCAGCGACGCCGTCAGCGGCTTTTCTCCCATTTCCATGTGCCGGAAAATATTCTCGAGCATCACGATGGCATCGTCGACCACGAAGCCGACGGAAAGAATCAGCGCCATCATGGACAGATTGTCCAGGCTGTATTTCAGGAGGTACATCACCGTGAAGGTTCCGATGATGGAGAACGGCAGCGCCAGGCTAGGAATAATCGTCGCCGACACATTGCGGAGGAACAGGAAGATCACCGCGATCACCAGCCCCAGCGTCAACAGCATAGTGAACTGAACGTCTTTATACGACTCGCGAATCGTGTCCGAACGGTCATACAGAATATCCATCTGGACCGTCGGCGGAAGCTCCTGCTTGAACAGAGGCAGCAGCCGCTTGATGTTGTCGGTGACTTCCATCGTGTTGGTTCCCGGTTGCCGCTGGATGCCGAGCACGATCGCACGCTGGCTGTCATCCTTGGTCTCAAACCAGGAAGCCGTGTAGCGATCCTGCACGCCGTCGACGATGTCGCCGAGATCCTGAAGGCGCACCGGAGCTCCATTGCGGTAGGCGACCACCATCGGCCGGATACTGAGCGGCGCTCATCAACTGGCCGCTCGCCTGAAGCGTAAAGGCGCGCTGCGGCCCGGTGATCTGCCCGGTGGGAAGATTCACATTCCATGTTTTCAGCGCGGCTTCCACTTCATTGATGCCGACCTGATGCGACGCCATCGCGTGCGGATCCATTTGCACGTGGACCGCGTATTTCTGCTGCCCTAAAACCTGGACCTGTGCGACGCCGCTCGACATCGAAATGCGTTGGGCGACCCGCGTCTCGGCGTATTCGTCGAGGGTCCACAGCGGAACCTGCTTCGAGGTCAAAACCAGGTAAATAATCGGCTGATCCGCCGGATTCACCTTGGTGAACGTCGGCGGCGTCGGCATGCCTTGCGGCAACAGGCGCGCGGCCTGGGTAATGGCGGCCTGCACGTCGACGGCTGCCCCGTCCATGCTGCGTGTCAACGCGAATTCCAGAGTAATCTGCGTCGATCCGAGCGAATTCATCGACGTCATCTGTTCCAGGCCGGCGATGGTCGAGAACTGGTTCTCAAGGGGCGTCGCCACGGCGGAGGACATGGTCTCCGGGCTGGCTCCTGGAAGGCTGGCGGTGACCAGCAGCGTGGGAAAGTCTACGTTAGGGAGATCGCTCACCGGCAAGGCGCGATAGGCCACCACACCGAACAGAGCGATAGCGGCCATCAAAAGGCTGGTGGCGATGGGCCGCCGTATAAATGTTTCAGAAAAGTTCATCGCAAATCACACTTAGGCGTTAATCCGAAAATCCATACCCCGGCTCGGCTTCCATCGTCTCCGGATGACGGCGGCGCCAGAAGTCCAGCATGCTGGACATATAGGTATAGACCACCGGAGTCAAATACAGCGTCACCATCTGCGAGATCAGCAGCCCGCCTACCACGGCCAGTCCCAGAGGACGCCGCGCTTCTCCGCCCGAGCCATAACCGACCGCCATCGGAATCGCGCCCAGCAGGGCGGCCCACGTGGTCATCATAATCGGACGAAAACGGATCAGGCAGCCTTCGTAGATCGCCTCAGCCGGAGTCTTATTTCCCTTACGCTCGGCTTCGAGCGCGAAATCGATCTGCATGATGGCATTTTTCTTCACCAAGCCCACCAGTAGAACCAAGCCGACGAACGAATATATATTCAGGTCCACCTTGAACACGATCAGCGTGAGCAGCGCGCCCAGGCACGCCGATGGCAAGCCCGACAGAATCGTGATCGGGTGAATGTAGCTTTCATATAAGACGCCCAGAACGATGTAAACTACGCCGATGGCGACCACCAGCAGCAGCGTCAGATTCTTGAGCGACGCCTGAAATACCTGCGCGGTTCCGGTAAAGCTCACCTGCATGGTGTCGGGCAGAGTCTTCGCGGCCACGACTCCCAGACGGTCCACGGCCTCGCCGAGAGAGACGCCAGGTTTCAAATTGAACGATATCGTAACTGAGGGAAGCACCGAAGAATGGTTGATGCTTTGCGGCATGGCATCTTCCTTGAGCTTCACCACTTCTGCCAGCGGAATCAGGGTGCCATTGCTGGCATGGAAGTAAATCTTCGTAAGATAATCGGCGAACGCCTGATATTTCTGCTGAATCTCCATCAGCACTTCGTACTGGTTGGTCGCCGAGTAGATGGTCGTGCTCCACTTCGGGCCGTATCCGCTGTAGAGCGCGTTTTCGATCGACGTCACGTCCAGGCCCAGTGAAGCCGCACGATCGCGATTCACTTCCACGTTCACACGCGGGCTCTTGATCTGGAGATCGGAATTGACATCCGCAACGATGTCGCTTTCCTTCTCAACCGCGGCCTGCAAGCGGAGCGATTCCCGCGCCAGTGCTTCGGTGTCGGGGCTGAGAATGGTCAGCTCATATGCCGCGCGAGATCCACGCGTCCCGATGTTGATGGTGGGCGGAATCCGCATGAATGCCTGAAATCCGGAAAACCGCGCGATCTTCGGCCGCAGTTCGTCCATGATCTGGGCCATGGTCAAGGTACGCTGATTGGCCGGCTTCAGGATGATGTTCATGTTGGCGTTGTTGCCGCTTTGCCCGCCGAAGCCGCCGCCGACACTCGCCATAAAAGTGTCCACGTTCGGATCGCGGCGAACGATGTTGGCGACCGCCTTTTGATAATCCACCATCTTGTAAAAAGATGTGCCCTGCGCCGCCAGAAGCTGCAAATTGATCTGGTCGATATCCTGATCGGGGATGAATCCCTTGGGGACTTGCTCGAACAGATATAGAGTCGCTCCAACCACCGCGAAGAACACCACCGCCATGATCGGGCGGTACTTCAGGACGCGCTGCAAGGTCCAGCGGTAAACGGCCAGTTGCCGGTCGAAAAACCATTCCGTCACGCGATAGATGAGATTGTGTTTCTTATACGGATCGTGGGGCCGAAGAAAGCGGCTGCACAACATCGGCGTGAGCGTGATGGACACCACTCCTGAAATCAGAATCGCCACCGTGATGGTCACCGCAAACTCACGGAACAAGCGGCCCAGGATTCCACCCATGAACAGAATCGGAATGAAAACCGCCGCCAAGGATACGGTCATCGAGACGATCGTGAAACCGATTTCCTTGGACCCTTTGAGCGCGGCTTCAAAGGGCTGCTCGCCGAGCTCGATGTGGCGCACGATATTCTCGAGCATCACGATCGCGTCGTCCACAATGAAGCCGATCGCCAGGATCAGCGCCATCATCGACATGTTGTCCAGGCTGAAGTCGAGCGTCGCCATCACCGCGAACGTTCCCAGAATGGTGAACGGCAAAGCCAGGCTGGGGATGGTGGTCGCCCACACGTTCCGCAAGAATACGAAGATCACCGACACCACCAGCACCAGCGTGATCAACATCGTGAACTGAACATCGTCAAATGCGCGCCGGATGCTGACCGACCGGTCGCCTCGAACCAGCAGGGTCAAGGAAGGCGGAAGTTGTGCCTGAAACAAGGGAAGCAGGGACCGCACGCGGTCGGTAACATCAATGGTGTTGGTACCGGGCTGCCTCAAAACGCTCAAAGTGACTGTGCGTTTGGGCGCCAGATCCTTGCCATCCGTGCCCTTGGTATAGATCCAGGAAGCCTGCTTGTCGTCCTGCACGCTGTCGATAACGTTGGCGACATCCTGGAGGTAAACCGGCCGCCCGCCAACAAAGGCGACCGTCAGGCGCTTAAACTGCGCGGCATTCATCAATTGCCCGTTGGCGTAGATGTTGTACTCCATCTTGGGACCGTACAAAGTGCCAAGCGGGGTGTTGATGTTCCACTGATTCAACGCGGTATCGATGTCGTTGAGGCCGATTCTCTTTGCCGTCAGCTTGTCCGGATCGATCTGGACGCGAACGGCGTATTTCTGCTGGCCCTGCACTTGTACTTGCGACACGCCATTGATCATCGCGATGCGGGGCGCGATCTGCGTCTCGGCGAACTCGTCGATAGTCGACATTGGCAGCGTGTCGGAGTAGAGGCTCAGGAAGATGATGGGCTGCTCCGACGGATTCTGCTTCCGGAACGAAGGGGCGCCGTCAGACCGGCGGGAAGCAGCGGAGTTACCGCCGCGATCGCGCTTTGCACATCCGTGGCGGCACCTTCGATGTCGCGATCTAACGTGAATTGGAGATTGATGCTGGTGCTGCCGGTGGAACTGCGTGAGGTCATGGAATCAAGCCCCGCGATACCGGTAAACTGGCGCTCCAGGACCGAGGCGACCGAGGCCGACATGGTATTCGGGTCCGCACCCGGCAAACTCGCATTCACGCTGATGGTGGGATAATCCACCGTCGGCAGATCGCTGACCGGCATTACCTTGTAGCCGATGATGCCGAACAGAGCGATCCCCGCCATCATAAGGCTGGTGGCGATGGGACGGCGGATGAAAATTTCCGAGAAATTCACGTGACTACTCGATCAACCCGTCTTGCCGCGGCCCTTCCCTTGGCGTCCGCGTCCACCACCGGGTTCCGGACCCGTATCGTCGCCGGAGCTGCGAATGGTAACCCGGCTTCCCGGCGCCAGGCGAAGTTCGCCTTCGGTGACCACGGTCTCGCCTTCGGTAACTCCTTTTTCGATGACCATATCCTGGTCGACGCGAGGTCCAGTGATCACGTTGCGGGCGGCCACCGTCTTATCGTCATTCACTACGTAGATGAAGGTTCCGTCCTGACCGCTCTGCACGGCCTGATTTGGGACCACCAGCGCATTCGAACGCACCGTCAGCCGCAGCACAACGTTGACGTACTGTCCGGGCCACAGCTTGTGGTCGGTATTCGGGAACGTGCCCTTCAATTTGATGGTTCCCGTCGTCATATCCACGTTATTGTCGACAAATGTCAGCGTTCCGGTCTCCGTGGCGTCGCCGGCTTGATTTTTCGCCACCACTTGCAGCTTGCCCTGGGCCATGTATCGCTTGATATCGGACAGATTCGCTTCGGGAACCGCAAACGTCACATAAATCGGCTCGATCTGCGTAATCGTATCCATCGCAGTCGAGTTGGCTGATACCACGGTGCCCAGCTTCACGCTGAGGTTCCCGGTCTTCCCATCGATCGGAGAATAAATCGTCGTGTAACCGAGCTGTACCTTGGCGTTTGAGATCATGGCATCGTCGGAGGCCATCTGCGCTTTCGCGCTTTCGATCGCAGCCTTGTCCGCCAGAACGGACTGCTCCAGGGTGTCGGCGTTGGTCCGGAACTGGTCGCCCTGTTCCTTTGAAACGATCCCCTCGTCAAACAGCTTGCCGTACCGCTCCGCCTCGACGCGCGCGTATTTCTCAGATGCCACGTCTCGCGCCAGATTGGCAGTGGCCTGACCCAGCATCGCCTTGTCGCGAGCCAGATTGGCGATGCTTTGCTGGAGCGCCGCCTCGAGCGGCCGCGGATCGATCACAAACAGCTTCTGCCCCTTCTTGACCAGATCGCCTTCACTGAATGCGACTTCCGTGAGCTGCCCGCCCACCTGTGGAATGATCGTGATGGTCGCGTAAGCTTCGACGTTGCCGACCACCGTCACTTCAATGGGAACGTCTTTCTGCGACACCTTCGCCACCACGACGGGAGACGGGCCGCCTCCATCGAAGCTTCTGCGGCCCCCGCCCTTCCCTTTGCCGCCGCCTTTGCCGCCGCCGGAAGTATCGGGAGTTCCGCTAGCCGTCGTCGTCGAGCCAGCGCAGCCGTGCATCATCAGCATGGCAGCGGTTATGCATACGAAAACGGCCCCAGTCTTCGTACAGTCGCGGAGTTGGAGAATAGCTTTCACGAGTTAGGTTACTAGTATACTAGGGCGGATTGAAATTAGAGTGTCCCCGCCGTCTAGGTAATGGGCGTTGTCTGGAAGCGCGAGGTTACTGATTTTTAGGCGTTTATCGAACCGTTTCCTATGCCTTTCGGCAGTCTAAGGCCGATTCTAACCTCGTCATGCCATACTAGTAATTTCCAGCCGATTAGGGAAGGAATGGGCTTATCAAAACGACTGGCGCAACTACAGGGCGGAAGACGGTCATCATAGCGATCGATGGACCCGCCGGTGCCGGCAAGAGCACCATCGCGCGCTCCCTGGCCCACCGTCTCGGATACACCTACATCGATACCGGCGCAATGTACCGCGCGGTAGCGTTGTGGGCTCTGCGCGCCAAGGTCGATCTGGACGATCTCCATCGCCTGGAACAACTTGCACGCCAATCCCAAATCGAATTTGACGGCGCCAGGGTCCTGCTGAACGGCGAGGATGTTACCGACGCCATTCGCCAGCCAGGAGTCTCCGATGCCGCGTCCAAAGTATCCATCGCCCCGGGCGTCCGCCGAGCCATGCGAGAGGAGCAGCGCCGCATGGGCCTCGAAAAATCCGTCGTAATGGAAGGCCGCGATATCGGTACAGTCGTGTTTCCAGACGCGCAAGTAAAGGTTTACCTGGACGCCGATCCCGGAATTCGCGCCGGCCGCCGGGCTAAAGAAACTGGCGCAGCCGTCGATCATGTGGCACAGGAGATGGATCAGCGGGACCGGCGCGATAGGTCCCGTACCGAAGCTCCCTTGATGCAAGCGCCCGATGCCGAATATCTTGACACCACGAATCTTACCCAGGCCGAAGTGGAAGAAGCCATCCTCAAGCTGATCCGGCGAAGGATTTCAAATTGAAAATGACGGATCTTCTGGTAATGAAGTTCGGCGGCACCAGCATGGGCTCGGCGGAGCGCATCAAGGTCGCCGCTCGCATCACCGCCGAACAGCACGCCAAGCGCCGGGTTGTGCCGGTGGTTTCGGCCATGTCGAAGGTTACGGATCTGTTGCTCGACTCGCTCCGGAAAGCCGAAGCTGGCGACCGCGCCGACCTCGACGCGAATCTTAAATTGCTCAATTCCCGGCACTTCGAATGCTGCCGGGCGCTGATTCCGGCGGACCGGCAGGAAGCCGCCCTGGCCGGGATTCACGGCTTGATGGCGGAATTTTCGCGGATCGCCACGGGCGTGATGATGCTCGGCGAGCGCCCACCCCGGTCCATCGACGAAGCCATCGCGATCGGCGAGCGCCTTTCCGCGTTTTTAATGGCGGAGTACCTGGAATCCCAGGGCGTTCGGGCCACCGCCGTCAGCGGAGCGGACCTCATTGCCACGGACGCCGTTTTCGGCAACGCAACGCCGCTTATGGAACCGACTCGCGAGAGGGTGGCCAGGATCATTCATCCGCTTCTGGAACAAGGGGTTATTCCGGTCGTAACCGGTTTCAATGGATCCACTTTGGACGGCCGCGCCACAACATTGGGACGCGGCGGATCCGATTTCTCGGCCTCTATTCTCGCCGCCGCTCTCGATGCATCCGAACTGTGGATCTGGACTGACGTCGATGGAATCATGACCGGCGATCCTCGCCTGGTGGCCGACGCCCGTGTGCTGGACGAAGTGACTTATAACGAAGCTGCTGAATTGGCCTACAACGGCGCTAAAGTATTGCATCCGCGGACGCTTGCGCCGCTGGTCGAGCGCCAAATTCCCGTATGGAGCAAGAATAGCTTCGCCGAAGAAAAGCCGGGAACCCGCATCGTCTCGCGGCTGGCGAGCGCCCGCGGTCCGCATGCGGTCACTTCCATGACCGACGTGGCGCTGGTGTCGATTGAGCCCGCAAACTCGGTCCTAAGCGGCACCAAAGTGATGGCCCGCGCCCTCGGGGCATTAGCTCGCGCCAACGTCGAGGTTCTCGCCATCACCAGTTCCAGCTATCGCCAGAATTTCTGTTTTCTGGTCCGCCAAAGCGAGTTGGAGCGCGTAAATGAGAACCTGGCCGAGAGCCTCTCACTGGAATTCGCGCATGGATACCTGAAGCCGGTCGAAATCGACAAGAATGTCGGTCTGCTTGCCGTAGTAGGAGAAGGAATGCGCGGAACCCCTGGTCTGGCAGGGCGAATTTTCACCGCAATCTCCAAGCAAGACGTCAACATCATCGCCATCGCACAAGGATCCAGCGAACTGACCATCGCGATCGTGGTCCATCGCGACGGGCTGGAGCGGGCGGTCCGGGCGATTCATAAAGAATGCGGCTTGGCCGAGGCTAATCAGCCCTTGATGAACGTCGAATCCCGCGGATAGCGTCTGGCACCATCCGGTTAGAACCGCGCACGTTATCCCATTAACGAACATCCGGACGGCCAGAATTCCTCACGCTGCTATAACTTAGATTAGGCCGCAAATCTGCATGCTACCAAGTCCATGGACTCTGCCTGGAAGGACTTGCGGTATGCTTTGCGGATCCTGGCGAAAGCTCCCGGATTTACGGCGATCGTGGTGCTTTCTCTCGCGTTGGGTATCGGCGCGAACACCGCGATCTTTTCTCAAGTCAATACGCTGCTGCTGCGGCCTATGCCGGTCGACGATCCTGGACGGCTGGTAGCCATCGGCACTATGTCCGCGAACTGGGGCGTGCTGGTCGACGGCATCTCTTATCCCGACCTGCTCGAGTTCCGCAAGCAGGAAACCGGCTTATCGGACCTCATGGGCTCTCAGGGACGTCCGTTAACTGTGACCGGCGGTGACAAGCCGGAGTTGGTCTGGGGCGAGATCGTCACCGGGAATTTCTTTTCGGGACTTGGAATCCACCCGGTTCTGGGACGCGGGTTCCTTCCGGAGGAGGATCGGGTTCCGGACGAGAAGCCCGTGTGTGTCCTCAGTTATGGCTACTGGCAGCGCCGTTTTCAGGGCGACAATGGCGTCATCGGGCGGAAAATCAACATCAACAATCACGCGTTCACCGTGGTCGGCGTCGGTCCGCGAGGCTTCATCGGAACGAACTTGTTCAACTTTATCCCGGACATTTGGGTACCGGTGATGATGCAGCCAGCGATCCTGCCGAATGAGCCGAGTTTTCTCGAAGGCCGCGACCATCGCTGGATTCTCGCTCGCGGCCGTCTGAAGCCGGGCGTGACGCGGCAGCAGGCCGAAGCAGCGATGAATGTGATCGAGCGCCAATTAGGCGCGGAATATCCGCAGACCAATAAGGATCAATCCATCCGCATGTTCGCCTGCGGCGTCCGCACCAATCCATGGTTGTGGACGACCGGGGCAATACCCGCCACCGTGGGAATCATGGCCGTCGCGGTGATTCTGGTCCTGCTTATCGCCTGCGCGAACGTCGCGAACCTGATGCTCGCCCGGGCGGCTAGCCGGGTAAGGGAAGTAGGAATTCGAGTGGCCGTAGGCGCCACCCGCATGCGACTGGTGCGCCAATTGTTCACCGAGAGCGTGGTACTGGCGCTGGCCGGAGGTGCCCTGGGACTGCTGTTTGCTCTTTGGTTCAGCGATGCGCTGCGCGGCGCGAATCCGAAACTCGATTTTCAAATGGTTGATACCGACTCCGCCACACGCTTGGATCTGCGGCTGTTTCCCTTCGCCCTGCTGGTCTCTCTGATCGCGGCGGTAATCTTCGGACTGGTCCCCGCGTTTCGCGCCACAAGAGTCGACCAGGTCTCCGCGATGAAAGGGGAGGGCCGTTTACGCATCGGCTCGGGAAACCTGCTGGTGATGGCGCAAGTCGCGCTTTCTTGCGTGCTGCTGATCTGCGGAGGCTTGTTCCTGAGAAGCATGCAGTTCGCTCAAGCCGTCGATGCGGGGTTCGACCGCTCGGGAATCACGTTGTTCTCTTTAAATCTCGATTCGCTCGGATACTCGCCCCAACGCGGCGCCGCATTCCGCCTGTCTCTCCTCGAGCGCATGCGAGCAATACCCGGCGTCGAATCCGCAGCCGCAGTCTTCGCGCTGCCGCTCGACGTCTATAATAGCGCCACCGAAATTCATCCAGAGGGCTACGTGCCCAGTTCAGACCGCGAGCAGAAGACGGCCTGGATCAGCAGGGTGGGGCCACATTATTTCGAAACCATGGGCACCCGGCTGGTAGCCGGCCGCACGATCGACGATCGCGACACCAGCCCTTCGAAGCGTGTCGCGGTGATCAACGAAACCCTGGCGCGTATGTTTTGGAAAAGCCCGGAGGATTCTCTTGGCCGGCGCTTTGCAGATCATAAGGGCGGTCCTCCGATTGAAGTTGTGGGTGTGGCAAAGAACGGGAAATACGTTTCATTCGGCGAAGGCGCGACGGCGTTCTATTTCGTCCCGCTGTCGCAGAATTATTCGGGACAATTCGAGGTGGTTCTGCGCTCGAAGCAGAACATGGATGCGCTGATGCCCGCAGTCCGCGATCAGGTACGCGCTCTCGACGCAGGCCTGCCGATCTTCGGCGTCCGAAATATCCCGCAATTCCTGCAAGGGCGACTGTCGATCTATGAGCTGGGAGCCTCACTGGTCGGCACCTTCGCTTTGATCGCGATGCTGCTGGCCGCGGTTGGAATCTATGGGGTGCTTCACTTTACCGTAGCTCGGCGAACCCGGGAAATA
>CAVPKR010000009.1:0-10109 GCA_963705675.1 Terriglobia bacterium | reverse complement strand
GCAAATGGTGGAACGGGAGGGCCGCCAGGAAGGGCATGAGCGGGATATATCAACGTCGGCCTCGACGTTGAAATCGATCATGTTTGGCGGGTGCCGCCTGCCGTTTTCGTTTGACGGTGTCGAAGGCGAATTGGATCTGTCCGCGGCTCAGATCGACGGCGATCTCTTCAAAGTGACTCTGGATGTCCGAAACTGCGTGAATCTCGGAAATGCACACGAGTTGAGCCGGGATAGCGTGCTATTGAGATCCATGGTTTCCGCGCACAGCATTCTTCAGGTTTCGGGCGGCGAATTTGTTTCACTGCTCGATCCTCCTGAAGAGCTCAAAGCGGCTGCATCGTCATGCCAAAACTCGGGAACGTGGCCGGTTCTGGTGGGCGAAGAAGGCCGCGTGAGACGATTCTGTCCGCGCCGATTATCCTCTACGACTATCCGCAGATTGCGCCGGAAAGCGCCGGGGATCTGTTTGACGGCACTGAGATCGATGAAATTCTCGCGCTGCGTATCCTGACCATGACGGACAACGAAAAGCTCGAAGTCAGGAACGGCGACGATCGGGCCCGCAAGATCCTGGAACGGACTGAAATGATGCCGCCGGAGCATTTCCAGAAGCTTCACGGCGCACTGCGCGGCCTGCGTCCGAGCCCGGAGGAATCGCGATGAATGAGTGGGAATGGCAGCTTCTTGAAGATAAGCCGTCGCTCGATCGCTGCGAGATAGGCGGCGTCGAATTCGGCATGGGCGATCGCGTGCGGCTGCGCCCACGCAAAGGCGGCGATATCATGGACGTCGCTTTGGCCGGGAAAATCGCCATCATCGAGAGCATCGAGCAGGACTACGAGAGCAAGATCCAAATCGCGGTGGTGCTTGATGACGATCCGGGGAAGGATTTGGGAATGCTGCGGCAACCTGGACATCGATTCTTTTTCAGTCCTGAAGAACTGGAGCCGTTGGGGGCCGGCGAATGATTCTGATCGCGTGCATCGGGAATATTTTCCTGGGCGATGACGGCTTCGGCGTGGAGGTGGCCCGTCGTTTGGCGGGCCGATCATTGCCGTCGAATGTAATCCTGAAAGATTTCGGCATCCGCGGCTATGATCTGACGTACGCGCTGATGGACCCGTACGATCTGGTGATTCTGGTTGACGCGTGCCCGCGCGGCGGACAGCCGGGGACGGTTTATCTGATCGAGCCGGATCCTGTCGATGCGAATTCGAATGCGCCGATGGCGGTAGAAGCGCACAGCATGAATCCCATGAACGTGCTGCGGCTGGTCAAGTCGATGGGCGGAGCGCCGAACCGGATACTGATTGCCGGCTGCGAACCGGCCGACGTGGGATCGGATGACGAAGGCAAATTTGGTTTGAGCGAACCGGTTGCGGCCGCGGTTGATGAGGCCGTAAACCTGATCGAGAGGCTGATCTCGAGAGAGGCTGAATTCATTACTGAAAAGGAGACGTCATGTCAATCGAATTGAGGGACCAGAGCGTGGACCACGCCAATGGGAACGATCGCGACACTCTCTATCTACTGGGTGGAGTGGCCATGATGGTCTTCGGCGCCGGGCTGATTCTTTCTACGCCAACGATCCGCCGTTATCTGGGCGGCGCGAAGATCGGGGATTTAATGCAGCTTGCAATTCCCGATTTCGAGCGGTACATGAAGCTGCGAGGCATGTGACCACGACGTACGAGCTCGACAAGAGCGCGAGCCGATTCACGGTGCGCGCGTTCGCAAGCGGAATGCTCTCCGCGATGGGACACAATCCCACCATCGCGATCCGCGATTTCTCGGGCGAGGCGAATATCGACCCGGAGGCACCCGAGAAAGCCATGCTCAAGATGAAGATCCGTGCGGATTCCCTCGAAGTCACGGACGACATTAAGAACAGGGATCGCCAGGAAATGGAAAGCATGATGAACGACAAGGTTTTAGAAAGCGCGGCCTATCCCAGCATTGCTTTCGAAGGGACGGCCACCGCCGCCAACCGGCTGAGTGAAGGAAGATTTCAAGTCCAGATGAACGGCAATCTTTCACTGCACGGGGTGACGAACCGGGTTCCTTTGACGGTGCAGGTGGCGATGATAGGCGATATGCTGCGCGCATCGGGAGACTTTTCCCTGCTCCAAAGCAACTTCGGCATCCGGCTGGTGAGTGTTGCGGGCGGCACTTTGAAATTGAAAGACGAGCTGAAGTTCGTTTTCGACATCGTCGCGCGAAAGCTGGAATAAAATCATGTGTCTCGCCATCCCTGGAAAAATTGTTGAGCTGCTGGAAGAGGATCGGAACCTGGCGGTGGTGGATGTCCTGGGAGTACGCCGGAAGGTGGACGTCGGATTATTGCAGGATGACGATCGGCCGGCGGCCGGCGATTGGGTCTTGATCCACGTCGGCTTTGCAATGAGCAAGATCAGCGAAGCGGACGCCGTGGACCAGATCCGCATGCTGACCGAGCTGGGTGAGGCGGAATCCGCGATGGAAGAAGTCCAAGGCTACGGCCTCGGCGAATCGGAGCCTGCGCGCAACGAGGCGGGCCCATGAGGAGGTTCGATCATGCGATTTGTCGATGAATTTCGCGGACCCGAGTTGATCACCAAGACCGTGGATGAGATCCGGCGCTTAGCCGATCCGAAACGCCACTACCGGTTCATGGAAGTGTGCGGCGGCCATACTCACGCGATCTACCGGTTCGGGTTGAAAGACTTGCTGCCGGAGAATATCGAGCTGGTTCATGGGCCGGGGTGCCCGGTGTGCGTGCTCCCGATGGGGAGAATCGACGACGGGCTTTCGATGGCGGAAGATCCGAACGTGATATTTACGGCCTTCGGGGACATGATGCGCGTTCCGGGTACGCACGGAAGTCCGCTGGAATATAAGGCACGGGGCACGGATGTACGCATCGTCTATTCGCCATCGGACGCTCTGAAGCTGGCGCGCGCGAATCCGGATAAGCACGTGATGTTCTTTGCGATCGGCTTCGAGACCACGGCGCCGTCTACGGCGCTGACGCTGATGCGCGCCAAGGCTGAGAATCTTAAGAATTTCTCGGTATTCTGCAACCATGTGACGATTATTCCGGCGATCCGGGCCATCCTGGATTCGCCGGGCATGCGCATTGACGCGTTCATCGGTCCTGGCCACGTGTCCACCGTTATCGGATGCCGGCCTTACGGGTGGATTGCCAGCCATGAGGGCAAACCGATCGTGGTCTCGGGATTCGAACCGCTGGACATTCTGCACGGCGTCGTGATGCTGCTGCGGCAACTGAACGCCAATGAGGCGAGCGTCGAGAATCAGTACAAACGCGTGGTTCCATGGGAAGGCAATCGCGCGGCTCTGAAGGCCATGGGGGAGACTTTCGAATTGCGGCCGTATTTCGAATGGCGCGGGTTAGGCTTCATCTCGCAATCAGCCCTGCGCATTCGCGACGAGTACGCTCAGTGGGATTCCGAAAAGCGCTTTTCAGTGCCAGGCGTTCGCGTGACTGATCCGAAGGCCGCCCAGTGCGGCGAAGTGTTGAAGGGCGTGCTGAAGCCGGCGCAATGCAAATTGTTCGGCAAGGAGTGCACTCCCGAACACCCCATCGGGGCGCTGATGGTCTCGTCGGAAGGATCTTGCGCGGCGTTCTATAACTATGAGCATCGGAAGACGGCGGCGATGAGCACGTTTTCAACGGTCTGAGCATGACTTCCGCTCCCACTAAAATCCGCTTCCGCGATGCCCAGATTGAAATGGCGCACGGCGCGGGAGGCATCGCCAGCCGCCGCTTGGTCGATGGGCTGTTCGCGCCGATTCTGTTCGGATCGACGAAAGAGCCTCTTGGCGACGCAGCTCACGTCAGCATCAACGGCACGCGTGTGGCGATGACCACTGACAGTTTCGTGGTCCGGCCGTTGCGTTTTCCAGGCGGGTCCATCGGGGAGCTGGCGGTGAACGGAACCGTGAATGACCTGGCGGTATCGGGAGCGATCGCGCAGACCTTGGTGGTCAGCTATGTGCTGGAAGCAGGGCTATCGAGCGAGATTCTGGAAGCCGAGGTTCGCGCCATGGCAGACGCGGCGCGCCGCGCGGGTGTGGCCATCGCGGGCGGCGACACCAAGGTGGTGGAGCATGGGAAATGCGACCAGATGTACATTACGACGGCTGGAATCGGACCTGTGATCCCGGGGTTGACCATCTCGCCCGCGGCGGTTCGACGCCGGTGACAAGATTCTGTTGTCGGGTCCGATTGGGGACCACGGAATCACGATTTTGCTGGCGCGCGGCGAACTCGATTTAGAGGCCGACTTGCGCTCGGATACGCGTTCGGTCCTTCCGCTGGTGGAAGCGTTAGCGCAAGCCGTGGGCAGCGGGATCCATTGGATGCGCGATCCTACCAGGGGCGGCGTCGCGACTTCGTTGAATGAGCTGGCGCGCGATTGCGGGCTGGGAATCGTTCTGTCCGAAGATCGGATTCCGGTTCACGATGCGGTGCGCGGCGCGTGCGAGCTGTTAGGGCTCGATCCGCTACACATCGCGAATGAGGGGCAATTTCTGGCGGTCGTGGCCGCCGATTGCGCGGAGGCGGCGCTTGAGGCCTTGCGCAGAACTCCGGGTGGTGAGGAGGCGGTGCTGATCGGGGAAATGGACCAGCAGCCGGCCGGCGCGGTTCTGGTGACGACGCTCTACGGCGGCAGCCGGATCGTGGATATGCTGGTCGGAGACCCTCTGCCGAGGATCTGTTAGATGGCCAAGGTATGCGATCTCGCGAGCGCCGTCGAAGACCAACTGCTCGACCGGAATCGCATTTTTGAGAAATTCTTCGCTCAGGAATCGCTGCGAATCGCTTTGGCGTGCCGCGAAATGTCGGAGCGCTTTCTTAAAGGCGGACGACTGCTGGCTTTCGGGCGCGGGCCTTATGCTACCGACGCTCAGCATGTCTCGGTGGAGTTCGTTCATCCCATCATCGTTGGTAAGAGGGCGTTGCCGGCGTTGGATCTCTCGCTTCTTTTCCGGCGCTGGCTGGAGGCGATCGTGCGCGCGGAGGATATCGTGATGGGCTTCGGGCCGCCGCATGGGGATGCGGAGGTGGAGGAGGCGCTGGATTTGGCGTACGCTCGGGGCGCCATGACCTTCGCGCTTCCAGGGGCCAGCGGCTCCTATTCGATGCACGCGCCCGATGAGAATCCGTTCGTCCACCAGGAGCTGGTTGAGATTTTGTATCACACGCTATGGGAGACCGTGCACGTTTTCTTCGAACACGGCGCGATGGGCGACGATGTGGGCGCATCGGGATTCCTGTATCCGTTTCTGGGCGAAGAAAAGCAGCAGACTAACGACATTGTGGAAGGGGTGGCGGCGTCCATTCGAGCCAAGGCTCAGGAGGACGCAAAGCTGCGGGCGCAGGTG
Organism: Terriglobia bacterium; assembly: GCA_963705675.1. Lineage (GTDB taxonomy): Bacteria > Acidobacteriota > Terriglobia > Bryobacterales > Bryobacteraceae > Palsa-187. The sequence goes on along the minus strand of CAVPKR010000009.1, from coordinate 4,721 downwards.
GCGGAGGAGCAGTCGGGGCAAATCGTGGAGGCGGCGCAAGCGATTCATCAACGCCTGACGCAGGGCGGAAAGCTGATCATGTTCGGCAACGGAGGCTCGGCCACGGATGCCAACGACTTCGCCATCGATTGCGTGTCTCCCCCGGGCGGATACCGAACGGTTCCCGCAATCTCGTTGTCGATGGAACCCGCGAATCTTACCGCTATCGCCAACGATGTCGGCATCGAGCTGATCTTTCTGCGTCAGATGATCGCGCAGGCGCGGCCGGAGGATGTCGCGATCGCGATTTCGACCAGCGGAGGGTCGCGGAATTTGATTCTGGCGCTGGAGGAAGCCCGCAAGCGCGGATTGCTGACTGTGGCGCTGCTCGGCTACGACGGCGGGGAGATCTTGCGCCGCGGACTGGCTGATTTTCCGCTGATCGTCCGCTCGGATTACATCCCGCGGATTCAGGAAGTGCAGGCGTCCACCTATCATGTGCTTCGCGAAACTCTGGAGGTGATCGGCCGTGGCGAAGTTTGAGCTTTTCGGAACTTTCAGCTGCCCCTACACTCGCGAAATGCGGGAGTGGCTCGAATACAAAGGCCACGATTTTGTCGAATACGACGTGGAAACCGATCGCGAAGCTCAAGCTCGAATGATCGCGATTTCCGGAGGTCAACGCACGGTGCCGATGCTCACCGAAGACGGAGATGTGGTGCAGATCGGCTGGCAAGGACGCGGCTGCGTGATCGGCGGCTGAAGTATGACCAGCGCGTGTGATATTCGCGTGCGCGGCGTTGTTCAGGGAGTGGGATTTCGTCCTTTCGTGTTTCGTTTGGCCCAGGCGAATACGCTCGCAGGCTGGATCTTGAACGATGAGGATGGGGTGGAAATTCATCTGGAAGGCGCCGAGTCTTCCCTGAAATCCTTCGTACATTCTCTCCGGGAAGAACGTCCACCGGCCGCCTGCATTACGGCGATCGACGTTCAGACCGGCGAGTCCGCGGGCTTCACGGCTTTTACGATCCGCGATAGCCGACGTAGCGGGCACCCTACGGTTCGGATTTCGCCGGATCTGCCGGTGTGCGAGGACTGCCTGGAAGAATTATTCGATCCGTTGAATCCGCGCAGCGGCTATCCATATATCAATTGCACTAACTGCGGGCCGCGTTATTCGGTGATTCTGAGTCTTCCGTATGACCGCGGCAATACGACCATGCGCGCTTGGCCGCTCGATAAATATTGCGAAGAGCAGTATAAAGATCCGGCGGATCGCCGGTTTCATGCTCAACCGGTCGCGTGCCCGGCGTGCGGTCCGCATTTCACGTTGCAGACCGCGGATCAAATCGTCCGGGGTGACGACGCGGCAATCGGCAGGGCGGTGGAACTGCTGAAGGCAGGGGCTATCCTCGCTGTTAAAGGGCTAGGCGGCTATCATTTGGCGTGCGACGCGCGGAATCAAACCGCGGTGGAAGCGATGCGCGCCCGGAAGTATCGCAAGGACAAGCCTTTCGCGCTGATGGTCAGGAGTCTTGAGCAGGCTGGCACGCTGTTGGATCTTTCACCCGAAGGGGAATCGCTTCTTACTTCGAATGCGCGGCCGATTGTGATCGCACGCGCTAGAGTGCATTTTCCCGGAGTTTCTCCCGAAAACGACGATCTGGGTGTGATGCTGCCGTATGCGCCCCTGCATTATCTGCTTTTCGATTGCGGCGCTCCCGAGGTTCTGGTGATGACCAGCGCGAACCGTTCGAATGAGCCGATCGCCTATCGGGATGAAGATGCGCTGGAGCAGCTGGCCGGGATTGCCGATGCATTTCTGATCGGCGAGCGTCCCATTGCGCGTCGAGTGGAAGATTCCATCGCTCGAGCGGGGACGTTCGGACCGGTGATTTTGCGCCGGTCCAGGGGTTATGCCCCCGGCGCCGTGACTACCGTTCCCGTCGCCCATTCGATCCTCGCGACGGGGGCCGATTTGAAAAATGCCATCACGCTGGTTGTGGACGGCCAAGCCATGGTCAGCCAGCATATTGGCGATCTGGATCAATACCCGGCTTTCCAGGCTTTTCGAGAAACCATTGTGGACCTGGTCTCAATGTATGGCGTTAGCTTCGAGGACCTGATTGTCGCTCACGACGCTCACCCGCAGTATCGATCGTCACTGCATGCGATCGAACTCGGGGGTGGACAAATGCACGCGATCCAGCATCATCGGGCGCACATTGCGTCAGTACTGGCGGAGCGCGCCGCCTGGGACAAGCGTGTACTGGGAATCAGTTTCGATGGGACCGGCTACGGAGACGATGGGACCATTTGGGGCGGAGAGATTTTCGCCGGCAGCATTGCAGACGGATTCGACCGCGTGGCGCACTTGCGGCCGGCGTCGCTTCCGGGTGGGGACAGCGCGGCTCGCTATCCTGTTCAGGCGGCCGCGGGATTCCTGACCAATGTCGACGGATTGCCGGACCTTCACGCCGAGCCCTTCGGTTTTCCAGATCGGTATTGGGCGGCCGAGGAGATGGTTCGAAGAAAAGTGCGAACATTTACCACAACATCCGTGGGCCGGCTCTTCGACGCTGGTGCCGCTTTGCTTGGTTTCGCGCGCGAGGTAACTTTCGAGGGGCAAGCCGCGATGTGGCTGGAGCATCTTGCCAATGCTGCGGGTGACGTAGAGCCGTATTCGTTTCCATTCCTTGACGGGGAACTGGACTACCGGCCATTGCTGGTCTCTATAGCTCAGGATCGAAGCCGTGGCCGCGATCCCGCCGAGTGCGCCCGGGCGTTTCATCGCGGACTTGCACGCGGAATTTGGGACGCTGCCGCGGTTCTGTGCGAGAAATTAGAACTGGACACCATCGTGCTTTCGGGCGGCGTGTTTCAGAACGAGCTGCTGCTGCATGACTTAAAGTCGCTGAGCGCCGGAAAACGTGTGGACATTTGGATCAACCATCTGGTGCCGCCGAACGACGGGGGCATCAGCCTTGGCCAAGCGGCGCTGGCCGCGTTTGGGCAGTCCTGAATTTATGCATGAGCTTTCTATAGCGCTAAGCATCATCGAACTGGCGGAGGAAGAAGCAGCCCAACATGGCGGCGCGCAAATTAACGCCGTGCACTTGAAGCTCGGCCGGCTGGCGGGCGTGGTAAAGGAGGCGTTGCTGTTTTCGTATGAATTGGCTTGCGAAGGAACCGGCCTCGAGGGGTCCCGCCTGGTGATCGAGGAAATTCCGATCGTTGTGTTTTGCCACACCTGTGAAGTACAGCGCACGCTCGAATCGATGCAGTGGTTCGTCTGTCCCGAATGCAAAAGCCCTGTGAACGAAATCTTACAGGGGCGAGAACTTCAAGTGACCGCTATGGAGATACAGTGATTCCGCAACCCCGTCTAGTCGAAGTACGGCAAAATGTCCTCAAACATAATGATCTGATCGCTCGCGCGCTGCGGCAGCGTTTCCACGATGCGTGCACGTATGTGGTGAGCCTGGTATCCAGTCCCGGCTCCGGGAAGACCGCGTTTCTCGAGAAGACGCTGACGCTGCTGCGGCCTAATTATCGCGTGGCGGCCTTGGTCGGCGACCTTGCTACTGAAAACGACGCGGCCCGGCTCGCCCGGGCCGAGGTACCCGTGAAGCAGATCCTGACGGGAACCGTCTGCCATCTGGAAGCGGCGATGGTCCGTACTGCTCTGGAGGATTGGGACCTGAGTCAACTGGATTACCTGTTCATTGAGAACGTCGGAAATCTGGTATGTCCGGCTTCCTACGATCTGGGCGAAGATCTGAGACTGGTTCTGCTCTCGGTGACGGAAGGCGAGGACAAACCACTCAAGTATCCAACTATCTTCAATACGGCCGATGTCGCCGTGCTTACCAAGATGGATCTTGCGGACGCTGTGGAATTCGACGCGGCACAAGCAGACGAAAATATCCAAAAGATACGGCCGGGCATTCCCGCTCTGAAAGTATCCGCGAAAAACGGCTCGGGTATGGATCGCTGGTTAGAATTTCTGTCCGCCGCCAAGGCGAGCCGGCGGTTGACAACAGCTAGCCCTAACAACGACCTGTGACGGCGACAACACGGGGCCGATGTATCATCCGAAGCGTTGAAAGAGTTCGCGTAAGAGCTGGTGGAGAACTATCACGCCCGGTCGCGGTATCCTCTGTAGGAAGGATTCCCAGATGACCGACCCCTCCCACCTGCCGCCCGCCGAGACGCTTGAGCGCATTCAATGCCAGTGGTGCCAGGCGATGAACCCCAAGACCGCGCTTTCCTGCTCGGCTTGCGGAGCCCCGCTGGACATCCGCAATCTGTGGCAAATGGGCGAGACCGGCCCCTGCGGTCCCTGCTCCGAAATCCATTTCGATCTCGGCCCGGGAGCTGCCGAAAAAGGCCGCGAGCACGAGCAATTTCCTCTCGACGCGGGCGGGCGCTTCGTCGAAATCTGGAACCTCGTCTTCATGCAGTTTGATCGCTCGGAAGACGGCGTGCTCGTTCCTCTGCCGCGCCCGTCCATTGATACCGGCATGGGCCTGGAGCGTGTGGCCGCCGTCCTGCAAGGCCATCTTTCGAACTATGAAACGGATCTGATTCAACCCATCGTCCAACGCGCGTCGGAACTGCTGCACGTCGTGCGCGGCACTGATGAACGTTCCGAGACTGCCCTGCGCATCAACGCTGATCACGCCCGCTCCACCACGTTCCTGATTCATGACGGCGTGGTTCCATCTAATGAAGGCCGCGGC
>CAVPKR010000008.1:0-7804 GCA_963705675.1 Terriglobia bacterium | reverse complement strand
AATCGCTGGCGGCTGCCATCCGAGTTCATGATGTACAGAGCGCTTTCATACTTGTCGTTCATCTTGTCGACCCAACGGCGGGTGAAGATGATTTGTTTCCCGTCCGGGGAAATTTCCGGATCGGAGACATTGACCATGTCGAGATACATCCCCAGGGTTAGCCTTTTCCCGGGTTCTTTGCCAATGTCCGCCGCAGTCAGCGCCGAGACAAACAATGATGCAGCAATGCATTGTTTCGCGAAATTCGTGATCCGCATGTTGGGCTCCTTGTAATGCTTCTATAACGCAAAAGTATACACCTATCGCGGGCCGTCGAAATACTCGACGATCAGCCGCGCGATCTGGCCAATGCGATCCTCGGTTTCCGCATACACGCCCGTGATACCGAGGGTGCAGAACGAAATCACGATGGTCCCGGATCGGGCATAGACCATACCCACGTCGTTCGCGACGTTACCCAGGTCGCCGGTTTTGTGGGCGACCGGCACGGTTAGATAATGCGGAATGCGGCGCGCGCCACTCTGCTGCGCCCGCATGATGCGCCGCATCTCATCGCAACTCGCGTTCGAAGCGATAGTGTCTTTCTCAATCCCTTCGAGCATCCGGCCGACTTCAGTGGGCGTAATGATGCCCAGCCAGTAGGCTTCGTTGTCGATATAAAGTTGATTCACTTCCTGGTTCAGGTGGCGTTTTGAGGACTCCTCGCGGATCTGCTTGATCATGGTTTGCCGCGGTTCGGTATAGGCCGGGTTATTGCTCTGAAGCGCGAACACATCTTCAGGTGTGAGCGATTTATACTTCGGGTCGAGAACCTCATAAGTTTTGCGAAACAATTCATTCACGGTCTGGACCAGATGCAGGGTGTTGAAGCCGGACTGCTTCAGGAACTCGTTCACTTTATCTCTTCCGCCCACCTTGGCGATCATCATGTCGGTGGCGGTGTTGTCGCTGGTGATGATCATTTGGGTGATCAGGTCGCGAATGGTGGGATTGAGTCCGACATCGTGGAATTTTAAGATGCCGGAGCCGCCGCGCAGGTCGGACCGCTGGATGGTCACGCGGTCATTGAGGTTCAGCTTGCCCTGCTCGGCGAGGCGATAGGCCAGCACCATCACCGGGATCTTGATCACGCTGGCGCTGTTGAAATGATCGTCGCCATGAACGATGGCTTCTTCGCCAGTCCCAAGGTGTTTCACATAGATGCCCGACTTGGCCGGAATCCGAGCCATTTCGGCTTCGAGCAGGCGAGTCAGGTTGGATTTTTGGAGGGTTTGCGCCAGCGCGCCGGGCAGCAGGATCAGCAAAGAGATCAACAATTTTAGTCGCATGGGATTAGGCTAATTCCTTTTGAAAAAATTCGAGGCTGGACGCGGCGTCGGCCGCTAGCGTCCCTTGTCCTTCGATCGAAATCCTTCCACGGTAACCGATCTTCTTGACGAATCCAAAGAATTCGCTGTAGACCGGATCTTCATCGGGGCTCTTCGGCCAGCGCCGGCCGGCCGGATTCGCGAAATGCATATGGACGATCTCATTGCGGGCCTGTTCCAGGATCGCTGGATCTTCCTTCTCAATTCGCAAATGGTAATAATCGATGATCATTTTGACATTTGGATGGCCGACATCGTGGACCAACCGCAGCGCTTCGGCTCCGGTGTTAATGATGTTGCTCTCCTGCTTGCGCAACGGCTCGATCGCGATCACGATGTTGCGCGATCGAGCGAGGTTTCCCGCGTGTTTCAGAAAATCGATGATCTGACGCCAGGCTTGATCGCGGGAAAACCCTTCAGGGACATTGCGTGAGCTCGCGCTTCCCCACACGACGATGCTTGCTCCCAACTGGCGGCAGCGGTCGAGCGCCGGGTTGAGATACGCAGCCAACGCATCCTGGTCCACCTTCGTGCCGACCACCGTCAGAGCCCTAATAAAGCTGTTGAAGCTCTCGCAACGCAAGCGCGACGCTAAGACTTGCTTGCGAAAATCGCCGAAATCCGCTTCGCTCATCGTCGCGATTTCCGCTACGCTGGGCTCATAATAGTCGAACGCGAAATTGACTGCCTGCGCGAAGTCGACCGCTTTGCCGCACACCCCGATCTTGACGCCGCCGCTGTTTCCAAACATGGGCGCGGCACATACCGACACTAAAAAGGAGCGTCTTGAAAGGTGATGGTCCATACCGCGTTCCATTCTATCGTGCGTGAGAGAATAGGCGGCAGTTGCACACCATCGCAGTCATTTCGTCGGCTTGGCGCTGGAATCTAGCGGGACTGATTCTGTGTGCGGTTCTCCTGTTGTTGTACGCGGCGTTCAGCGCGTTTCGACTGGCGCGCGGATGGGTTTGGTTCCTTGGGGGAGTTTTCCTGCTCGCGATCCTGGTGTGCTCGCCGCTGGACTTGCTGGCTCGCGAGTATCTGTTCACCGCCAACGCCATCGATCAGATGTTGATCGGCTTGGTGGTTCCGTATCTTCTGGTTCGAGGGATGCCTGGAATAAACTTGCGGATCCCCATGGTCGGTGCCTGGATTGCAGGGATGGTCTCGCTATCCGTATGGTTTCTTCCGTGGCTGCTAAATGCGTCGCTCAACAGCGAGGCGATGCGGGGCGTCGAACTTGCAGTGTTACTAGCCGGGGGCATTGCCTTCTGGTGGCCCATTTATTCTCCATCGCGGGCTCAGCGAATCCCTTTGTTGCCCCACACGCTGGTGTATCTCGCGACCGCCACGGGCTGGTGCTCACTGCTCGGCTTGTTTCTAGCCTTCGAAAAGCCGCTGCTGATTGCGCGCTATGTGCAGTCGCCTGACCCGCTGCACATTTCCGAATCTCTTCTGATGGACTGGAGTTTTTCGCGCGAGACCGATCAGCAGACCGCGGGCCTGCTGTTCTGGATCGGCGCCGCGACAGTGCTGTTGTCGGAGGTGATGGTCACTTACTATCGCTGGTACAAATCAGCAGAGGTGCGGGATGAGTAGGCTCACTTCTTCAGCAGTCCTCTGGCTCGAAGCCAATTCGCGAGTAGCTTCGACCATTCGCTCAGTGCCGGATCGTCCATTGCCAGGCCCAGCCCGTGGGCACCGTTTTCGAATACGTGAAGCTCCGCGGGTACGCCGGCCTTCGCAGCGCCAGATAGTAGTACACTGCATTCTCTTACCGCGGAACTGTAGTGTCCGCACTGGTTTGGAAAATGAATGTCGGAGGGGTTTGCACGGTGACGGCATTCTCACCGGAAAGATTCCTGGCAAGGTCGGGATCGGGAGTATCGCCGAGCAGATTCCTGCGCGAACCGGCATGCGTCCACGGCGCGGTCATTGAGATAACCGGGTAGGCGAGAACGGCGAAATCCGGACGGCTGTTCGCGCGATCCACCACGTTGGAAGCGCCGGCGTTTCCAGAATCGAAATGGGTGGACGCGGACATCGCCAGGTGCCCGCCTGCGGAAAATCCCATGATACCGATGCGATCGGCCACGATGTGCCATTCCGCGGCATGAGAGCGTAGCATCCTAATCGCGCGCTGCGCATCACCGAGCTCGACCGGATGATGATAGCGAGGTCCCAGGCGATACTTCAGCACGAATCCGGCGATTCCCATCGAGTTCAGGTAATTCGCGACTTGCCGGCCTCTCCTGATTCATCGACAGGTGGGTGTAGCTTCCGCCCGGACAGATGATCATGGCCGTCATGCTGGGTGGCGTTCCACGCGGCAGATAGGCCGTGATTGTGGGGATGTCGCGATCCTCGGTACCTTGTGCGCCAGGGGCGGCTCCGGTCCAGAGGGGAATGATTTGCAAATCCTGAATGGGCTGCGAAAAGGCCGTGATCGACAACAATGTTCCCAGGATCGATAGGCGAATCATATTTGATGACGATATCATCGCAGCGGAATCCCCAGCATCCGGACAATCGCCAGGGCATTCGATTTTTCGATCACGCCGGGCCGCAGGCGATAGTCGAAATCGAGGCCGCCCGAATTTGACGAATCCGCGAAGTGGACCTGGACTGCGCGGTCCGAGATGCGCGTCAACGCCAAGTCGTGCGTAGTGATCAGGCCAATCGCATGGCGCTCAAGCAGCGCGTGAACGATCGCCTCGGAGGCGGTGACGCGATCCTGCGAGTTCGTCCCTGCGAGCATTTCATCGATTAGAAATAGAACGCGGCGCGGCCCGCCTGCCAGATCGATCACGCGCTTCATACGCTCCACCTCGGCGAAGAATTTCGATTTGCCGTCGAGCAAGGAATCCTGAGTCCCGATAACCGTCGCCAGGGCGAGATTCGATACTCGAAATTGCTGAGCCGGGACCGGCGCGCCCATCGATGCGAGTACGATCGCGAGTCCGCAGGCGCGCAGCAGCGTGCTCTTCCCGGACATATTCGATCCGCTGACGATCCAAAGCGGGGTCTCGAAGCCGAGACGGACATCGTTGCGGACACAGGCTCGGCGGTCAAGCAGCGGGTGCGCTAACCCGATGGCTTCGAAGCTGGCGTCGTCGTCGACGAACTCCGCGCAAACATCACTGGGATGTTCGAACGCGTAGGTCGCGATCGCGTTGAAACATTCAAACTCGCCGATGGCGCCGAGCCAATCCTTCATGGCCGCGCCGTGCCGATGCCGCCAGCGCTCTATCAAGATGGCGAATTGCGCGTCCCATAGGAGGAAAAATCGTCCGATGGGCTCGAAATAGGTTTGTCCGAACTCCAGCCGCCGTATCGTCTTCTTCAGATGGGAAACTTGATCTGAAGTTCCCGGCCGCACGGTTTCAGATAGGGCGCGAAGTTTTGGCGAACTGAAGGTCTGGCGCTCCAGGATTCCGAGCTTTTCGGACAGGATCGACAGGTCGACCGAAGGCATACCAATCTCGCCAATCACGGCGTTGACGCGTTTGTGGAATGCCAGCGAAAATCCGCCAGCCAAGGCGAGCCAGACTGGGGCGAACAGAGCGAAAGAACTGGGCGGAATCACGCGGGTCGATGCAAAGACCACGAACAGCGGGATTCCCAGGGATAGCAGAAATGCCGCTGGCCGGGCCCATCCGGGAAAACGCTGCGGCGGCGATTCCAGCCAGTTCGAAAACGATTCGGTTCGGCAATCGGAGGATGATTCTGCGCCCGCCGCCGCAATCGATTCCCGCAGATCGGTTCGATCCCGCAACTCCTCTACCGCTTGCCTTCGTGCCTCCGCGTCTTCGCCCGTGGCGAGTTCCTTCAGCCATCGAGCTAACGCATCGCGGCCCGTCCCGGTGCGAACCGGACATAGGAGCTGAAAAAGCGATCCGCGCCCGAACAAATCGAGATCAGAAGCATAAAGATGACTGGCATCCGCGTATTCTTCGCCGGTAGACGGTTCATCCATCCATTCGTGTTTCTGCCGAGCGAGCGCGGACTCGCAGAACGCGCACAAGCGGCCAAGTTTGCGGGTACGCTTTTGAATCCGGTTCATGCGCCGCAGCAGGAACCAGGCTGGAAAGGCAGCCAATAGAGCCGGCGCCGGATGATAAATCAGAATCAACGCGGTCACGCCCGCGACGGCTGCCACCGCGATCAGCCACTGGACCGTCCGGGAATACGCGCGCCGCTCATCGGCTAAGTCGACACGGAGGCGGTCGAGCCGCGCCTGATAATCCATCGACTTATCCTACGCTGTTAAAGTGTTTGAGTAATGGCAACACGGCTTCGCTCGGCTCACTGGTTCGGCGGCTACGATCGCGATGGTTTTATTCACCGCTCCTGGATGCGGGGCTATCCGCCCGACCTTTTTGACGGGCGTCCCGTCATCGGGATTTGCAATACGTGGTCAGAGCTGACGCCCTGCAATGCGCACCTGCGGGAGATCGCGGAACGCGTCAAGCGCGGGGTGTATGAAGCCGGCGGATTCCCGCTCGAATTTCCCGTCATGTCGCTGGGCGAGACGAATTTGAGGCCTACAGCGATGCTGTTTCGCAACCTTGCCAGCATGGACGTCGAGGAATCGATTCGCGGCAATCCCATCGACGGAGTCGTGCTGCTGTGCGGCTGCGACAAGACCACTCCTTCGCTTCTGATGGGCGCCGCGAGCTGTGATCTGCCCGCGATCGTCGTCTCCGGTGGACCGATGCTGAACGGCCATTTTCAGGGGCGGCAAATCGGTTCGGGTACGGCGGTGTGGCAGATGAGCGAAGACGTCCGCGGCGGCAGGATGCGGCTCCAGGATTTCATGGAAGCGGAAACCTGCATGTCCCGATCCGCGGGCCATTGCATGACGATGGGAACGGCATCCACCATGGCGAGCATGGTGGAAGCGCTGGGCATGGGGCTGCCCCACAACGCAGCGATTCCCGCCGTCGACTCGCGCCGCTACGTCTTGGCGCAACAAGCCGGGCGAAGGATCGTCGACATGGTGCGGGAGGATGTGCGGATCTCGCAGATTCTCACGCGTAAGAATTTTGAAAACGCCATACGCGTGAACGCGGCCATCGGCGGATCGACCAATGCCGCCATTCACCTGATCGCGCTCGCGGGGCGCGTGGGAGTGCCACTGAAGCTTGACGATTTTGATCGCTTAGGCCATCACTTGCCGCTCCTGGTGAACTTGCAGCCTTCCGGCAAATTTCTGATGGAGGATTTCTACTATGCCGGCGGCATTCCCGCGGTGGTGCGCGAACTCGGGGACCTGATTCATCGCCATGCGCCGACGGTCAATGGGAAAACCATCGGGGAAAACACCGCGGATGCGCCGTGCCATAACCGCGATGTGATTCACGCGTTCGACAACCCCATCCGCGAGAACGCGGGGATGGCGGTTTTGCGAGGCAATCTGGCTCCGAATGGCGCAGTGATCAAGCCGTCGGCCGCGACCCCTCGCTTGTTGAAACATCGCGGGCGGGCCGTAGTGTTTGAAAGCATCGAGGATCTGAAGGCGCGCATCGACCTGCCCGACCTGGATATCGACGAGCATTCCGTCATGGTGCTGAAAGGCACGGGGCCGAAGGGTTACCCGGGAATGCCGGAGTTGGGTAACATGCCCATTCCGCCTAAGCTGCTGGCGCGCGGGATCGACGATCTGGTGCGGATCTCGGATGGCCGCATGAGCGGGACTGCTTACGGAACCGTGGTCCTACACGTCTCACCAGAATCCGCGGCAGGCGGCACGCTCGCATTGGTCCAAAATGGCGACGAGATCGAGCTGAACGTCGAGACTCGCCGTCTGGATTTATGCGTGCCCGATGACGAACTGTCCCGGAGGCGAGCGGCGTGGATCCCGCCGACGCCGGTCGCGACCGGTGGGTATCAGCGGCTTTACATCGACCACGTGATGCAGGCCGACCAGGGCGCGGACCTCGATTTTCTGGTCGGATGCCGGGGAGCAGCGGTACCGAGAGAAAGTCACTGAGTGACTTGAGTCGTGCAGAATTTATCGAACGCGGCCGTCAAAAGCTGGGCGATCGACGCAGGATCGCGACGTTCAATGTCGCTGCGATGCAGCATGTACACCGGCTTGCCATCCTGGAACAGCGCCATAGAGGGTGAAGACGGGGGGGTAGTCCGACAGGATGTCCCGCAAATGAGCGACCGCGGCTTCGTCGCCGCCGGCGAAAACGGTGGCGGTCTTGGTCGGGCGAGCGGCGTGATTCAGGGCCGCGCCGACCGCTGGCCGAGCCCTTCCCGCCAAGACTTAATTTATTAATTATTATATTAATATAAAACTAAATTTTATAATAGTTTTTATACTTTAATAAAATATTATTAAAATATATATTATAACTTTAATATATTACTTTAATTAACTTTAAAGTATTTATTAATATATATATTATATATAATAATATTTTTAAAAA
>CAVPKR010000007.1:0-15098 GCA_963705675.1 Terriglobia bacterium | reverse complement strand
ATTCTGAACTCGTTCAGCATATCTCTGAGCTCCGTACCTTGAACAGAAGCTGGCCTTTCTTCACATCGTCGCCAACCCGGGCGTCGATCTCGACCACGCGACCGGAGGCCAGGGACACCACCGGCACGTTGCGCGATACGTCGGCATTCACTACGCCGGTCACGTTCAGCTCCGGCGCCGCTTTGCGCTCGGTCGCGGTCGCCAGCGCGAATTGTTCCGGATGGTCCACCTTGAAGTTGCTGGCGTCCATGTCCTTTTCGACTCTGGCGGCGGGCGGCGCCTCGGCGGATGCATCCGCTTTCACTTTCGATTCGCATCCCGCGAGCGACAAAGCGAGCACCGACACGCCGATTCCGAGCAGTAGAAATTTCATTGAATCACCTCGCGACCCGTGGCCATATTCATTTGGGCCGCCGCGGTCAAGTACGAACCAATCAGATTCAGATACGCGAGCCGGGTATCCCGATAGGATTTTTCGGCGTCCAGATAGTCCAGTAACGACGCTCCCCCGTGCTGATAGGAGAACGCCATTTTGTCACGCACGTCGGTGGCCACCTTCAGGTACTTCTGTTGATACGCCCTCACCAGAGTGGCCGTGCTCTGCAAGGTGACGTAAGCGGAATCGACATCGCTAAACACTTGTGCCTCTGAAGCGTCCCGCAATTTCTCATTGCGCCCGATATCGAGCTGCGTGCGGAGTTTTTCCCCCTGATTGCGGTCGTGAATTCGCAGAGGAATGTTGATGCTGAAACCGAAGTACGCGGAAATGGGGGGATTCCGCGCCACGTCGAATCCGAAGGTCGGATCGGTGGAGCCATTCGCAACCGCAAGCTGATGATTGGACTTCGCGAGCTCGATATTCTGGGCGGCTGCCCGCAGATCCGGCCGGGTTTCGAGCGCGACATTGCGAAACTGTTCGAGCGGCAGCAAACGGTCTGTGAAATCGTAGGGGCCGGTGACATCGAACTGATCCACCGGCGTCCGATCGTTCAGCAGTTGCAGGAGCTGGATTTTATTGGTTCTCAAATTCACCGTTGCGGTCTGAAAATCCGATTCGAATTGCACTCGCTGCAACTCCAGACGATCCAGATCCAGTTCCGCCAGATCTCCGGCTCTAAATCGATTCCGCTGCAATTCCAGGTCGTGGTCCCAGTAGGCCAGGTTCTCATTGGCATTTTGCAGCACGGCTTTGGCCTGCAAGGTCTGGACGAACGAGTTCCGCAGTGTAAACAGGAGATTTCTTTCCTGATCGGTAAACGTGGATTCCGCTACCGTGGTTGACTTCTTGGCGGCCTCCAGACGAAGCTCGCGCTTGCGCTGCCGCTCATGCAAATAGCTGAATGAGGCGGATGGAAACACGTTCGTCAGCGGGCGGTAGGGGGTGAAAGGAAAGGGATCGAACTGGTCGATCCCGACCGTAAAGTCCGGATTCGGCTTGAGATAGGCCGTGATCTCCTGGGCGCGCGATTCATCGATGCTCGCCTGGGAGGCCTTCAGGGTCGGATTCGAAGCTTCAAATTTCGTCTTGATCTGCTCCCAGGTAAGCGGCTGCTGTGCGTACAGTGCGGGCGCGATCCCAGCCGCGAGTAGCGGGATGACGGCGCGAGACCACTTTAGGGGGAACTCTGAGAGCATGGAAGTCCAAATTCCACTGTACCGATTGGGTTGGGCGATCCTCTACTATCTTTCGGAGTATCTGACTTATCTTTCAGCCAATTCGATAGCGCTGCCGCAGTTCGTGGCATAGAATGGCCGCAAGGCTATCAAAAAGCTGCGAAATGTTGTTCCGATTGTTACGTGGATCGCCGCGCGTCGTCTGGCTGGAAACCAGCCTGATTATCGCTGTCATCGCGGTCGCCGACTGGCGTATTGACGCTGAAATCCCGCTTGGTTTCTTGTATCTGCTGCCCATGTTGCTGGCCGGAACCGCATTGAGCCGCTGGCAAATTGGGTGCATCGCGGCAGTCTGCACCGCTTTGACCGAGGCCTTCGATTCTTTTGTGTGGTTTCCGTTACAGGCGGGCATCCCGCGCGACGTTCTGATCTTCGCGGCTTTTCTGGGGGCCGGTCTGTTCGTTTATGAATTGGTGCGGAGCCGGGAACTGGCGCGCGCGGCCGAGGAGCAGCTTGAATTCCTGGTGGAAAGCAGCCCGGCCGCAATTCTGGTGATGGATTCGGACGGCCGTATCCTGCTGGCGAACGACGCCGCGCACCGTTTGCTGGCGATTCCGCCGGGGTCGCTCGCCGGACGCGGTATCTGCAACTATCTTCCATCCCTCACCAAAGTGCCGGGGCTTGATCCGACGTTCAGGACGGTGATGCAGTGCCGGGGGCGGCGTGAAGACGGCGACGCCTTTCTCGCCGATGTGTGGTTTTCCACTTACCGCACCAGCGCGGGAGCGCGCCTGGCGGCGATGGTGGTGGACGCATCGGAAGAATTGCGCAGCCGGGAGGAGCTGAGCTTGCATCAACTGCTGCTCGGGTCGCGATTGATGGTCGGCGCTGTGTCCGACGAGATTCGCAACGTGAGCGCGGCCATCGCCGTGGTGCACCATAATCTGGATCGCAGCGGCAGGCTGAAGGGAAACCGGGATTTCGAAGCCTTGGGAACTTTGATCGAAGCTCTCGAACGAATTTCCGCGCTGGAGCTTCGACAGGCAACGGGACCGCCGGCCGGTGTGGATCTGGCGGGTCTGCTCGAAGAGTTGCGGATTGTCGTCGAGCCCTCGTTGCGCGAGGCGGAGATCGCAGTCGAATGGGATATCGATCCGGCGCTGCCGGTGGTTCGCGCGGATCGGCAAAGCTTGATGCAGGTTTTTTTAAACTTGATCAAGAACAGCGAAACCGCGATGCTGGCGCAGCCGGTGACGCGGGAAATTCGCGTCAAGGCTCGCAGGCGCGAGCTGCGCGTCGAAGTGCGGATCGAAGACACCGGCTGCGGAATCGCGAATCCGGAGCGCGTATTTCATCCGTTCCAGCAGGGGACAAGACCGGTGGGGCTAGGGCTATACCTGTCGCGGGCGTTCATGCGCTCCTTTCAAGGGGATCTACGGCATGAACCGCAGGCCGTGGGGTCGAGTTTCATCGTCGATCTGGCGCCGTTATTCCCGCTCCCGGACTTGACCGGTCCTGGATCAACGCCGGACTTGATTGCGCGTTATGGGTGATCCACTGCCGGTGCGATAATTGTCGCTTACGTGCGGAAACAATTCTCCCGTTACGCGTGGTGGGTGCTGGGATTCAACCTGCTTGTGATCATTTGGGGCGCGCTGGTTCGCGCCTCGCGATCGGGCGAAGGCTGTGGCGACCATTGGCCGTTATGCAACGGGACCATGATCCCCCACGCGGCCGCCATCGCGACCATCATCGAGTTTACGCATCGCGCCAGCACCGGAATCGCGTTTTTCGCGGTGCTGTTTCTGGCCATCTGGGCGTATCGGGCGTTTCCCAAGGGTCGCGTGAGAAATGCCGGTCTGGCGTCTTTGATCCTGATTGTCACCGAAGCTTTGCTGGGCGCGGGCCTCGTTCTGTTCCGATACACGGGGGAAGACGCGTCTTTGGGTCGAGCCGTTTATCTTTCCGCGCATCTGATCAATACTCTTTTGATGCTGAGTGCGATTGCGCTCGCGGCATGGTGGGGCGGAGGGCGCGGTCCGGTGAAACTAGCGGGCGCGACTGCGAAGTTGACTGGTATCGCGCTGTTTGCGGCGCTGGCGATCGCGGTCACTGGATCCATCAACGCGCTGAGCGACACGCTGTTCCCGGCAACGTCCTTGCTGGCGGGTTGGGAGGCGGATTTTTCTGCTGGGTCGAACTGGCTGATCCGTCTGCGAATCTGGCATCCGGTGATCGCGGTGCTGGCCGGCGGCGCGATTGCGATGATCGCGCTGGCGATTCGCGGGATGACGATTCGCCCGAAGGCTCGGCAATTGGGCTCGATTGTGGCGGGATTGGTCGGTCTCCAGTTGGGGGCGGGTTTACTGAATGTCTGGCTGCTCGCGCCGGTGTGGATGCAACTGGTGCACCTACTGCTCGCTGATTTGGTGTGGATTTCGCTGGTTTTGTTCTCGGCGGCGGCGCTCGAACAAGATTCATAAATCTGTAACTGCGCGCCTGAAAAAACACGCGCAACTTCGTCTTTTATCCAAGATTACCGTTACGCTTGCGGTCGTAGAATCGTAACAATTTGATTTTGAGGGAGATAAGGGGTATGAACCAGCGAAAGCTTATCCGATTTTTGTTGTGCGCAGCCGGTCTTCTGGTGTTCGGCGCCATTGAGGCGCGGGCCCAGTCGGCTTCCTCGGGAAGCGTGGCCGGTTTGGTCACCGACCAGCAGAACGCGCTGGTGGCGGGCGCTGAGGTGAGGCTGATCGACAGCCATACCAATACGTCGCTTACCACTACGACCAACGACCAGGGACGGTACAGTTTCGCCAGCGTTTCGCCGGCCGTTTACGACATTATTGCCTCGAAGGCGGGGTTTTCTTCGGCAAGAATCACGGGTCAGGCGGTTGAGGTCGGGCTCGCGCTGAACGTGAACATCGCGCTGCAAGTGGGCTCGACTACGACGACTGTCGAAGTCCAAGCGGCTGCGGGCGCGGAGCTGCAAACCTTGAATGCGACGGTCGGCTCAACCATTTCCGGAGCATCAATGCTGATGCTGCCGAATCTTGGACGGGATGCGTCCTCGCTTTCGGTGTTGCAAGTGGGCGTGGCGCCGACCGGCAATGTGGCGGGGGCAGCGTCGGATCAAAACGTGTTCCAGCTCGACGGCGGCAGTAATAGCGACGATATGTCCGGCAACCAAAATACTTACGTTCCGGGCAATGGATATGCGGGTACGGCATCGTCGGGCGGCGTGCCGTCGGGCGTGATTCCGACGCCGGTCGAGAGTATCGAAGAGTTTAAGGTCGGGACCAGCAATCAGACTGCGGATTTCAATGGCGCGGCAGGCAGCCAGGTCCAGATGGTGACCAAGCGGGGGACCAACGATTTTCACGGGTCGGGTTACGAATATTATTTCGGAACCGATGTCGGCGCGGCCAATTTATGGCGCAACAATCACACGCCGGATACGCAGCTTGGCTTGGCATACACTCCCCTGCCGAAGTCTCACCGGAATCGCTACGGCGGGACTCTGGGTGGTCCGCTGGCGCCGAAATTGCTGGGCGGGAAAACTTATTTCTTTGTGAATTACGAAGGCTACCGGTTCCCCAATGCGGCGACGTTTGAGAGGACGGTGCCCACTCCGCTGCTTAAGCTTGGAGTGATCCAGCTTCCTAACGCCGCGGGAGTTTATCAGGCCTACAATATCAATCCGTTCCCGGTCACTTACAACGGCACGGTATATCCGTCCGCGCAGTGCGGCGGGGGGCCGTGCGATCCGCGTGGGCTGGGGATCAATCCGATCGTGTCGCAGATCTGGAATAAATACATGCCGCTGCCGAACGATCCTACGGCGGGCGATTTGTATAACACGCAAGGCTACCTGACCAGCCTTCCGCTTCCGCAAAGCTCGGATTTCGGCGTCATCCGGCTGGACCACGATTTCAGCGAGAAATGGCATTTCATGGCCAGCTATCGCTACTACCGCTACTTCCAGAACACTTCTTCGCAGACCGATATCGGCGGCCTCTTGCCGGGGGACACGTTTGGAAACGCAGCGGCCAGCGCTCCGCGGCCGCAGAAACCGTCGTTCCTGGTGGGCGCTCTGACGACGACGATCTCCGCGAACCTGACCAACGATTTTCACTTCAGCTATCTGCGCAATCAATGGCAATGGTCGACGAACGGCGCGCCTCCGCAGCTTCCGGGCTTGGCCGGCGCGGTGGAAATGGGCGGCGAGTCGGCGAACGCTCTGGTCCCTTACAACGTGGATTCGCAGAGCACCCGTCAGCGCCAATGGGACGGCCACGATGCGCTGTTCCGAGACGACCTGAGCCTGCTGCACGGGAATCATCTGTTCCAGTACGGCGTGTCGTATCAACGCAACTATGATTTCTTCACGCGGAACGATAACGGAATCGGCATCGACGCGCAGTTGGTTTATCAGATCACGAACGGGACCGGAATCCGTCGCGTTAGGAATGGTTCCCGTCCGGGCTGCCGTCGGCGCAGGTTTCGAACTGGAATAACTATTACGCCGAGATTCTGGGGATGGTTTCGCAATCCCAGGTGCTGTATACGCGCAGCGGACAGAACCTGACGCTGAACCCGATCGGGCAGCCGATTCAGATCCACGATGTTTTGCCGAAATACGACTTCTACTTCACCGATAGCTGGCACATGAAACCGACGTTCACGTTGACCTACGGGCTGGCTTACGTCCTGGATCTGCCTCCGTATTCTCCCGACGGAAAACAGGTGATGTTGCTGAACGACGCGGGAACGCCGATCAGTTTCGACCAGTATATCGGCGCCAAGCAGTCCGCGGCGCTGGCGGGGCAGGTCTACGATCCGACCATCGCGTTCGCCACTATCCAGAATGTCGCGGGACATCCGAAGTATCCGACCAATGTGTTCTATGGCGGCTTTAGCCCTCGCGTGGCGCTGGCGTGGAATCCGAATTTCGACAACGGGATTCTGGGAAAGGCGCTGGGGCACGGCAAGACTGTGGTTCGCGGCGGCTATACGCGCATCTTCGGACGGACCCAGGGCATCCGGATGGCCGGGCGTTCCCGCGAACGGCGTCGGCATCGGACAAGTGGACCAGTGCATCGGGGCGAGTATCACGGGCCAGTGCCTGGGAACCGGCGGAGTGACTCCGACTACGGCTTTCCGCATCGGAACGGACGGCCTGGCGGCTCCGTTGCAGGCGGTTACGCAGACTCTTCCGCAGCCGTATTTTCCGGGCGTGAACGGCAGCGCCGGAGCGGGCGATGGAGCCTTGCTGGATCCGAATTTCCGGCAGGACCAATCGGACGAGTTTAACGTGACCATCCAGCGGGCGCTTTCGCAGAAAGTGGTGATTGAAGCCGGCGACATCGGACGAATCATCAAGCACGAATATGAGTTGATCAACATCGACGCGGTGCCGTGGATGACGACGCTGAACGGGCAGAGCTTCGCGAACGCGTACGCGAATTTGTATCAGGAAGTGACCGGCAGCGGAAACGTCACGGTGCAGCCTTTCTTTGAGGCGGCGCTGGGCGGACCGACGTCGGCGTACTGCGCGAAGTTCAGCAGTTGCACGGCCGCGGTGGCATCGAATCAGGCGACGAATCTGAAGACCACGCAGGTCTATAGTCTGTGGAGCGCTCTGAACGCGGCGCCGGGCTGGACGCTGGGCCGGACGCTGCTCAGCTCGCCTGCCATCAATGGTGGAAGCGTGGGACAGCAGATCACGGCGCTGGAGCTTTCAACCAGCGATGGCTACGGGAACTACAACGCGGCGTTCCTCAAGTTCACGACCAAGGACTGGCACGGGGTGACGACGAGTTCCAATTTCACGTGGAGCCGCGCGATGGGGACCGGGACCGTCGAATCAAAGCGGCAGCTCCATGACGGTGATCAATCCCTGGAACCTGCAATATTCGTACGGGCCGCAGCCGTACGACATTCGATTCGTCTATGCGTTGAGCATGTTGTATCAATCGCCGTTCTACCGGACGCAGAAGGGCGTGGTCGGACGTGTGCTGGAGGTGTGGACCATCGCTCCTCTGTTCACGGCGCAGAGTGGAGCGCCGCTTGAAGTGAGCGTCGGCACGGGCGCGAACACCAACGCGCAGGCTTTCGGCGAAGTTTACGGGAACAACAACAGCGCCTATGAAAACGCGGTGTTGACGGCTCCGTTCAATGGCGGAATTTTGGCGAACTACAACGTGGTGGTGGCGAGCGGAGCGGGGTTGAACGGTAATGCGTCGAAAGGCGGGTCCGGGATCAACATGTTTGCGAATCCGGTTGCCGTGTACGCAGAATTTCGGCGGCCCATCCTGGGGCTGGATACGTCCGACGGAGGCGCGGGTGTGATTCGCGGCTTCCCAACCTTCAATCTGGACGCCACAGTGTCGAAGGACATCCGCGCAACGGAGCGGATCGGCGCGACGCTGATTTTCCAGTTCACCAACATCCTGAACCATTTCCAGCCGGCCAATCCGGTCATGAACATCGACAGTCCGCAGACGTTCGGGGTGGTGACGAATCAGGCTACCAGCACGCAACGGAACGCAGGCTCGCCAGATGGAATTCGGACTACGAGTAAGATTCTAGGATCTTAGCGATTCGCGCCAGAGGAGCTGGAAGCCACGGGGTGCAGCGTCAGCTTTTGGACGCGCCAGTTCAATAGCTCAGCCACGAACAGAGTGTTTTCGGAGGGGCACGCCATTTCGTGAATCCAACCGAACTCCTTCAGCCGGCGGCCGGTGGTCCCGAGGACTCCCAGGACTTTACCGTCCAGGGAAAGCTTATAGATTCGCCCCGGATAGGCATCTGAGCTGTATAAATACTGCGTCGGACCGGGCGTGATACAGATCGCCCACGGCTGGCCGCTCTGCCGGACGGCGGCTTCAGGCGACGGCTTGGGTCCCATCCACGGCATGACATCCGGCGGCACGGGAACGTCGATGGTGATCTCGCGCTCGAAAGTTCCCTCGGGATCGAACACCTGAATACGCCGGTTATTGCGATCGGCGACGTAGATATTGCCCTTGGCATCCGAAGCGATCGAGTGCGGCGTGTTGAATTGCCCAGGCTTGGGATTGCCGCGATCCTCGGGGGGCACCGGGCCACCCCACTGTTTCACCCAGCGGCCGTCTTTGTCGAACTTGGCCACACGCGAGTTGATATAGCCGTCGCTGATGAAGATATTACCCGCGGGGTCCCAGGTGACGTCGGTGGGCTGGCGGAACTGGCCGTCGACGGCCGGACGCGGAGGATTCACGCGGGTCCAGGGAGCAGCTTCATCCGAGGCTTCTTTCTTGCGGCCGAACACCATGGTCACGTGGCCTTCGGGATTGAACCGGACGATCATATCTGAGCCTTTATCGATGGCCCAAGGTTGTCGTACTTATCCACGCGGAGAGTATGCGCGAAAGACCATGCGTAGAGATTCTTGCCGATCTCTCTCGTACGAATTTCCCGTCGGGAGTGAACTCCAGGATCTGCGCAGATCCTGAAAGCTCACTCCGACGGGAAATTCGTGCGAGAGATCGGCAAGAATCTCTACGCATGGTCTTTCGCGCATACTCTCCGCGTCGATAAGTACGACAACCTTTGGGCCATCGATAAAGGCTCAGATATGATCGTCCGGTTCAATCCCGAAGGCCACGTGACCATGGTGTTCGGCCGCAAGAAAGAAGCCTCGGATGAAGCTGCTCCCTGGACCCGCGTGAATCCTCCGCGTCCGGCCGTCGACGGCCAGTTCCGCCAGCCCACCGACGTCACCTGGGACCCCGCGGGTAATATCTTCATCAGCGACGGCTATATCAACTCGCGTGTGGCCAAGTTCGACAAAGACGGCCGCTGGGTGAAACAGTGGGGTGGCCCGGTGCCCCCCGAGGATCGCGGCAATCCCAAGCCTGGGCAATTCAACACGCCGCACTCGATCGCTTCGGATGCCAAGGGCAATATCTACGTCGCCGATCGCAATAACCGGCGTATTCAGGTGTTCGATCCCGAGGGAACTTTCGAGCGCGAGATCACCATCGACGTTCCCGTGCCGCCGGATGTCATGCCGTGGATGGGACCCCAGCCGTCGCCTGAAGCCGCCGTCCGGCAGAGCGGCCAGCCGTGGGCGATCTGTATCACCCCCGGTCCGACGCAGTATTATACAGCTCAGATGCCTATCCGGGGCGAATCTATAAGCTTTCCCTGGACGGTAAAGTCCTGGGAGTCCTCGGGACCACCGGCCGCCCGGCTGAAGGAGTTCGGTTGGATTCACGAAATGGCGTGCCCCTCCGAAAACACTCTGTTCGTGGCTGAGCTATTGAACTGGCGCGTCCAAAAGCTGACGCTGCACCCCGTGGCTTCCAGCTCCTCTGGCGCGAATCGCTAAGATCCTAGAATCTTACTCGTAGTCCGAATTCCATCTGGCGAGCCTGCGTTCCGTTCGTGCTGGTAGCCTGATTCGTCACCACCCCGAACGTCTGCGGATTGTCGATGTTCATGACCGGATTGGCCGGCTGGAAATGGTTCAGGATGTTGGTGAACTGGAAAATCAGCGTCGCGCCGATCCGCTCCGTTGCGCGGATGTCCTTCGACACTGTGGCGTCCAGATTGAAGGTTGGGAAGCCGCGAATCACACCCGCGCCTCCGTCGGACGTATCCAGCCCCAGGATGGGCCGCCGAAATTCTGCGTACACGGCAACCGGATTCGCAAACATGTTGATCCCGGACCCGCCTTTCGACGCATTACCGTTCAACCCCGCTCCGCTCGCCACCACCACGTTGTAGTTCGCCGAATTTCCGCCATTGAACGGAGCCGTCAACACCGCGTTTTCATAGGCGCTGTTGTTGTTCCCGTAAACTTCGCCTAAAGCCTGCGCGTTGGTGTTCGCGCCCGTGCCGACGCTCACTTCAAGCGGTGCTCCACTCTGCGCCGTGAACAGAGGAGCGATGGTCCAGCCTCCCAGCACACGTCCGACCACGCCCTTCTGCGTCCGGTAGAACTGCTCTTTATCCATACAACATGCTCAACGCATAGACGAATCGAATGTCGTACGGCTGCGGCCCGTACGAATATTGCAGGTTCCAGGGATTGATCACCGTCATGGAGCTGCCGCTTTGATTCACGGTCCCGGTCCCCATCGCGCGGCTCCACGTGAAATTGGAACTCGTCGTCACCCCGTGCCAGTCCTTGGTCGTGAACTTGAGGAACGCCGCGTTGTAGTTCCCGTAGCCATCGCTGGTTGAAAGCTCCAGCGCCGTGATCTGCTGTCCCACGCTTCCACCATTGATGGCAGGCGAGCTGAGCAGCGTCCGGCCCAGCGTCCAGCCCGGCGCCGCGTTCAGAGCGCTCCACAGACTATAGACCTGCGTGGTCTTCAGATTCGTCGCCTGATTCGATGCCACCGCGGCCGTGCAACTGCTGAACTTCGCGCAGTACGCCGACGTCGGTCCGCCCAGCGCCGCCTCAAAGAAAGGCTGCACCGTGACGTTTCCGCTGCCGGTCACTTCCTGATACAATTTCGCGTACGCGTTCGCGAAGCTCTGCCCGTTCAGCGTCGTCATCCACGGCACCGCGTCGATGTTGATCAACTCATATTCGTGCTTGATGATTCGTCCGATGTAGCCGGCTTCAATCACCACTTTCTGCGAAAGCGCCCGCTGGATGGTCACGTTAAACTCGTCCGATTGGTCCTGCCGGAAATTCGGATCCAGCAAGGCTCCATCGCCCGCTCCGGCGCTGCCGTTCACGCCCGGAAAATACGGCTGCGGAAGAGTCTGCGTAACCGCCTGCAACGGAGCCGCCAGGCCGTCCGTTCCGATGCGGAAAGCCGTAGTCGGAGTCACTCCGCCGGTTCCCAGGCACTGGCCCGTGATACTCGCCCCGATGCACTGGTCCACTTGTCCGATGCCGACGCCGTTCGCGGGAACGCCGGCCATCCGGATGCCCTGGGTCCGTCCGAAGATGCGCGTATAGCCGCCGCGAACCACAGTCTTGCCGTGCCCCAGCGCCTTTCCCAGAATCCCGTTGTCGAAATTCGGATTCCACGCCAGCGCCACGCGAGGGCTAAAGCCGCCATAGAACACATTGGTCGGATACTTCGGATGTCCCGCGACATTCTGGATAGTGGCGAACGCGATGGTCGGATCGTAGACCTGCCCCGCCAGCGCCGCGGACTGCTTGGCGCCGATATACTGGTCGAAACTGATCGGCGTTCCCGCGTCGTTCAGCAACATCACCTGTTTTCCGTCGGGAGAATACGGAGGCAGATCCAGGACGTAAGCCAGCCCGTAGGTCAACGTGAACGTCGGTTTCATGTGCCAGCTATCGGTGAAGTAGAAGTCGTATTTCGGCAAAACATCGTGGATCTGAATCGGCTGCCCGATCGGGTTCAGCGTCAGGTTCTGTCCGCTGCGCGTATACAGCACCTGGGATTGCGAAACCATCCCCAGAATCTCGGCGTAATAGTTATTCCAGTTCGAAACCTGCGCCGACGGCAGCCCGGACGGTTGAACCGTTGACGGGAACGTGATTCCGGTCCCGTTCGTGATCTGATAAACCAACTGCGCGTCGATGCCGATTCCGTTATCGTTCCGCGTGAAGAAATCATAGTTGCGTTGATACGACACGCCGTACTGGAACAGATGATTCCCGTGCAGCAGGCTCAGGTCGTCTCGGAACAGCGCATCGTGGCCGTCCCATTGGCGCTGACGGGTGCTCTGCGAATCCACGTTGTAAGGGACCAGAGCGTTCGCCGACTCGCCGCCCATTTCCACCGCGCGGCCAAGCCCGGAAGCTGCGGAGGCGCGCCGTTCGTCGACCATTGCCATTGATTGCGCAGATAGCTGAAGTGAAAATCGTTGGTCAGGTTCGCGGAGATCGTCGTCGTCAGAGCGCCCACCAGGAACGACGGTTTCTGCGGCCGCGGAGCGCTGGCCGCTGCGTTTCCAAACGTGTCCCCCGGCAAGAGGCCGCCGATATCGGTCTGCGAAGAAGTGTTCTGGAAGTAGCGGTAGTAGCGATAGCTGGCGATGAAATGCCATTTCTCGCTGAAATCGTGGTCCAGCCGGATGACGCCGGTCTAGCTTTGCGGAAGCGGAAGGCTGGTCAGGTAGCCTTGCGTGTTATACAAATCGCCTGCCGTAGGATCGTTCGGCAGCGGCATGTATTTATTCCAGATCTGCGACACGATCGGATTGATCCCCAGCCCACGCGGATCGCACGGCCCCCCGCCGCACTGCGCGGACGGATATACCGTGCCGTTGTAAGTGACCGGGAACGGATTGATATTGTAGGCCTGATAAACTCCCGGCGTTAGGAAGCTGGATCACTCCAAGCTTAAGCAGCGGAGTGGGGATCGTCCTCTCAAATGTTGCCGGATTGGGGAACCGAAGCCTTTGTAATTCAGAAAGAAATAAGTTTCCGCCGAGCAATTTCCGCGCCAGTGGACCACCCAGAGTCCCGCCGTAGCGATTCCGGTGAGACTTTGGCAGGGGAGTGTATGCCAAGCCAAGCTGCGTATCCGGCGTGTGATTGTTGCGCCATAAATTCGCTGCGCCGACACTGGTTTCGAAATAATATTCGTAACCCGACCCGCGCGTTGTCCCCCGCTTGGTCACCATCTGGACCTGGCTGCCTGCCGCGCCATTGAAATCCGCAGTCTGATTGCTGGTCCCGACCTTAAACTCTTCGATACTCTCGACGGCGTCGGAATCACGCCCACGGCAAACCGCCCGACGATGCCGTACCCGCATATCCATTGCCCGGAACGTAAGTATTTTGGTTGCCGGACATATCGTCGCTATTACTGCCGCCGTCGAGCTGGAACACGTTTTGATCCGACGCCGCCCCGCCACATTGCCGGTCGGCGCCACGCCCACTTGCAACACCGAAAGCGAGGACGCATCCCGCCAAGAGTTCGGCAGCATGAGCATTGATGCTCCGGAAATGGTTGAGCCGACCGTCGCATTCAAGGTTTGCAGCTCCGCGCCCGCAGCCGCTTGGACTTCGACAGTCGTCGTAGTCGAGCCCACTTGCAGCGATGTTCACGTTCAGCGCGAGCCCGACCTCAACCGCCTTACCGGTGATTCTTGCCGAAGAAAACCCCGCCTTCGAGGCAATAATGACGTAAACTGCCAAAACGCTGGCGAAACTGTACCGTCCCTGGTCGTTGGTCGTAGTGGTAAGCGACGTATTCGTATGGCTGTCGATCAGCCTCACCTCAGCGCCCGCCACCAGCGCGTTCTGCTGGTCGGTGACCAAACCGGCCACGCTTCCCGAGGAAGCCGACTGGGCCCGCGCCTCAATGGCGCCGAACACCAGAAGACCGGCTGCGCACAACAAAAATCGGATAAGCTTTCGCTGGTTCATACCCCTTATCCCCTCAAAATCAAATTGTTACGATTCTACGACAGCAAGCGTAACGGTAATCTTGGATAAAAGACGAAGTTGCGCGTGTTTTTTCAGGCGCGCAATTACAATTTATGAATCTTGTTCGAGCGCCGCCGCCGAGAACAAAACCAGCGAAATCCACACCAAATCAGCGAGCAGCAGGTGCACCAGTTGCATCCACACCGGCGCGAGCAGCCAGACATTCAGTAAACCCGCCCCCAACTGGAGACCGACCAATCCCGCCACAATCGAGCCCAATTGCCGAGCCTTCGGGCGAATCGTCATCCCGCGAATCGCCAGCGCGATCATCGCAATCGCGCCGCCGGCCAGCACCGCGATCACCGGATGCCAGATTCGCAGACGGATCGCCAGTTCGACCCAGCAGAAAATCCGCCTCCCAACCCGCCAGCAAGGACGTTGCCGGGAACAGCGTGTCGCTCAGCGCGTTGATGGATCCAGTGACCGCGATCGCCAGCGCCGCAAACAGCGCGATACCAGTCAACTTCGCAGTCGCGCCCGCGAGTTTCACCGGACGGCGCGCTCCGCCCCACCATGCCGCGAGGCAATCGCCCGTCAGCATCAAAAGAGTATTGATCAGATGCGCGGAAAGATAAACGGCTCGACCCAAAAACGCGTCTTCCCCCGTGTATCGGAACAGAACGAGGCCCGCGCCCAGCAAAGCTTCGGTGACAATCAGGATCAAAGACGCCAGACCGGCATTTCTCACGCGACCCTTGGAAACGCCCGATACGCCCAGATGGCCAGAAACAGCACCGCGAAGCTCAGCTATTCCGGTGCTGGCGCGATGCGTAAACTCGATGATGGTCGCGATGGCGGCCGCGTGGGGGATCATGGTCCCGTTGCATAACGGCCAATGGTCGCCACAGCCTTCGCCCGATCGCGAGGCGCGAACCAGCGCGCCCCAAATGATCACAAGCAGGTTGAATCCCAGCACCCACCACGCGTAACGGGAGAATCGTTTCCGCACGTAAGCGACAATTATCGCACCGGCAGTGGATCACCCATAACGCGCAATCAAGTCCGGCGTTGATCCAGGACTGGTCAAAAACCCGGGAGCGGAATATGAGTGCGCCAGATTGACGAT
>CAVPKR010000006.1:0-11600 GCA_963705675.1 Terriglobia bacterium | reverse complement strand
GACCGGCAAATTCCGGAGGCAGCGCATGTGCGCCCAAGAACGTCGTGTATACGCTGACCGGGTAGGATTTGCCCAAGCGCCGCGCCACGGTCAGCATTTTGCGCTCGGTACTGAGATCGAGACCGTAACCCGACTTAATCTCTACTGCGGTTACCCCTTCCGCAAGCAAAGCTTCCAGCCGGCGGGCGGATTGGGCAAAGAGACGTGATTCGTCCGCTTCGCGGGTAGCGCGCACCGTGGAATTGATTCCGCCCCCCTCCCTGGCGATCTGCTCATAGCTAATCCCCGAAAGACGGCGAGCAAACTCATTCGCGCGGCAGCCGGCGTAGACCAGATGGGTGTGACAATCGACCAGCCCCGGAGTAATCCAGGCTCGCTTGAGATCGCACTGCATTCCGTTGGAAAACTCAGCGGGGATGGCGCGGTCATCGCCGAGCCAAACGACTTTACGTTCCCGCACTGCGATCGCGCCGGGATCGATCACGTGGCCGGGGTCACCCGACGGGCAAACGCGAGCGTTTCTCCAAATCTTCACTCGGGATTCCGCCGCTTCAGTGTGATCAGCGCGCCGATCAGAACGGCGTCGGGAGACTCGGCGACCAGTCGAACGCCGGGAGTGAGCCGGGTGGTTCGCAATACGCAGCCAGCAGCGAGCATAGCCCCCAGTAATCGGAATCGTCCACGCGCGCAGAACCATACGGCTTGATCGGCAGGGCGTGAGATCACGGCGTGCTTGCGCCAAACCTCAACTCTGGCGCCGGCCTGATCGCGACGTGTCATCACGTTGAAATCGCGTGTGGCGCCCCCGAGCAGCTTCGCGTCAATCGCGGTCTCTCCTGCAAATGAATAGGGAACGAAGGGAGTGTTCAACGTGTGTTCGGAACCATCGGCCGAATGCAGGATCATACCGGCTCCGCTCAACAGGACGATGGTGCGGTCCACGCCCGCGAACTGAGAAAACTCGCCGGCGAAACGTCGGCCACACTGACCCGCCATGTAAAGTCTTCGAAGCCGGCGTCTCGCGGCTCCACCGCGAGGTTTCGAGTAGTGCCGCCGCCATTCTTCCAAGGGATGGCCGGCAGAGCGTCAACGTGCATCATTACGAGTAATTGGGGAGCAGCGGCAGCTTCAGATTGTGTTTACGGGCGGATTCCTTGGCCAAATCGTAGCCGGCATCGGCGTGGCGCATGACGCCGGTGGCAGGATCGTTGAATAAAACGCGTTCGATCCGCTTGGCCGCGGCATCGGTTCCGTCGCATACGATGACCACGCCGGCGTGCTGCGAAAATCCCATGCCGACTCCGCCGCCATGATGAAAACTCACCCACGTCGCGCCGCCCGCTGTGTTCAAGAGCGCGTTCGAGCAGCGGCCAATCGGAGACCGCATCGGAACCGTCGAGCATCGATTCGGTTTCGCGATTCGGGCTCGCGACCGATCCGGTGTCCAGATGATCGCGTCCGATTACGATAGGCGCACTCAACTCGCCGGATTTCACCATTTCGTTGAAGGCAAGACCTGCGCGATGACGTTCGCCGAGGCCAAGCCAGCAAATGCGCGCCGGAAGGCCTTGAAATGCGATGCGCTCCCTCGCCATGTCGAGCCAGCGATGAAGATGCCGATTATCGGGGAACAGTTCTTCGACCTTGGCGTCAGTCTTGTAAATATCTTCCGGATCGCCCGACAGCGCGACCCAGCGGAACGGGCCTTTGCCCTCGCAAAACAACGGGCGAATATAAGCCGGGACGAAGCCGGGGAAATCGAACGCGTTGGGGATGCCCTGGTCCTTAGCCACCTGCCGGATGTTATTGCCGTAGTCAACCACGGGAACACCCCGCGCATGAAAATCGAGCATCGCCTGCACGTGGACCGCGCAGGATCGCGCGGCCGCGTCGCGAAGCTCCGAGTGCCGCGCGGGATCTTCGGCGGCGGCTTTCCATCGATCCACGGTCCAGCCGATGGGAAGGTATCCGTTGATCAAATCGTGCGCGGAGGTTTGATCGGTCACCAAGTCTGGCTCGATTCCGCGCGCGACTAACTCCGGAAGAATTTCGGCAGCGTTGCCCAGCAAGCCGATAGAGACGGCTTCCTTCTGCTTGCAGTGACGCTCGATCAGGTTCAGCGCTTCATCGAGGTTCGCCGCTTGATGGTCCAAGTAATGTGTCCGTCGGCGAAAATCGATTCTCGACTGCTGGCATTCGATCACCAGCGACGTTGCGCCGGCAAACGTCGCGGCTAGCGGCTGCGCGCCTCCCATACCGCCGAGGCCGGCAGTCAAAATCCATCGGCCGCGAAGATCGCCGCCATAGTGTTTTCGCCCAGCTTCGGCGAAGGTTTCGTAAGTCCCCTGAATGATGCCCTGCGAGCCGATGTAGATCCAGCTTCCGGCGGTCATCTGGCCGTACATCATCAGGCCCTTGCGGTCGAGCTCGTGGAAGTGTTCCCAGGTTGCCCAGGCGGGGACTAGGTTTGAATTGGCGATCAGAACGCGCGGCGCATCGGCGTGAGTCTTGAAAACTCCGACCGGCTTGCCGGATTGGATGAGCAAGGTTTCGTCGGATTCCAGGTCCTTCAGGCGAGTGAGAATTTCGTCGAAGCATTCCCAGTTACGCGCGGCGCGCCCGATGCCTCCGTAGACCACCAGAGCTGCGGGGTTTTCGGCGACCTCAGGGTCCAGATTGTTCTGGATCATACGATAGGGCGCTTCGGTCAGCCAGCTCTTGCATGTGATCTGCGAACCCCTGGGCGCCCGAATATGGCGCGTCGGATCCACTCGTGGCGATTCGACTACTTGCCCCTTCAACATTTCTTTATCGTAACGCCAATGGGTACTGGACCGGCTACGGAGTTTAGCCGGCGAGGGCGCCTCCGATAAGACGGGTGAGTAGCTCGCCCCGCGGCGTGTATTCAAGAGCGCGGCCCACAAATCCGGTCATATTCGCGATCGCGAAGCTGATGCCGTTCAGGTTCCGTTCCACGGGCACCCCGGGAATCGGGCGGGGAAACGGCGATGCCAAAAATACTTCATCCCGATAACGATAGGCGTCGCGAGGGCAGTGTTCATCGGGCGAGACAGCGATCACTCCAGGGAGGTTTCCCGGCAGAAGGTTCGCCGCGCTGATCACCGTGCCGTTCGAAATAAGCGCGTCTTCGAAACGCCCGCGATGTTCGGGATTCGCGGTTCCCAGGCTAAGATTGACGACATCCATATGATTCTCGCGGCACCATTTGAGCGCGCGCACGATGGCGTCGATGTTCGCAGAGAGCTTGCGATCGAATACCTTGATCGCGTAAAGCTCTGCATCGGGAACCTTTTCGCGAATCGCCGCCGCGACCGCGGTCCCGTGGCCCAATCGATCGAGGTAGTCTTCAGTGACGATTCCGACGCCGCCCGCGATGCTGCCGACGTGCGGATGGCCAGGGGTCACGCCGCTGTCGATGATCGCGATCTTCATAACGTAATGGTCTGCTGCGCGATTTGCGCGAGTGAAGTGCGATGCGTGATCAGAATCACTGTGCGGCCGCTGGCGATGTCCAGCAGAGTCGCGGCGATGGCTCGCTCATTGGCTTCATCCAGCGCAGACGTCGGCTCATCGAGCACCAGCACTCTTGGATTTGCCAGCAGCGCGCGGGCTAAGGAGATGCGCTGGCGTTCTCCCACGGACAGGGTTTGGCCCCGCTCCGCGAGTATCGTGTCATAGCCCTCCGGAAGAGCCAGAATGCGATCGTGAATCGCGGCATCGCGGGCGGCTGCGATGATGTCGGCGTTCGATGCGTCGGGCCGCGCGTAGGCGATGTTCTCCTTCACGCTGGCGTGAAGCAGGTAGGGCGATTGGTCCACCAGGGCGACCACGCGGCGTAGATCGCCAAGCGACAAATCCCGAAGATCGCGGCCGTCGATGCGAATGGAACCTGCATCCGGGTCATAGAAGCGAATCATTAAATCGGCGATGGTCGACTTGCCCGCGCCGCTCGCGCCGAGGATCGCGCAGATGGTTCCCGCGGGAATTTGGAAGGAAAGATTGACCAGGACGTCGTCCTTCGCATGCCGGAACGAGACTCGGTCGAATTCCACTGCGCCACGGATCTCGCCTAAACTCGCGAGATTCGGCCGTTCGACGATTTCCGCCTTGGTGTCGAACAATTCCCATACGCGAGTCAGGGAAACGCCGCCGGAAACCAGGTTCGTGTAAAGACTCATCAGATTTTGCACGGGTGCGAGCAGGCGCATGTGATAGGCCATGATCGCGACCAGAGATCCGGTTGTAAGCTTGCCATCGATCACCTGTTTGCCGCCGTATAGAAAAATCGCGGCGGTGGATAACGTCAGCACTGTGCCGGGCACCGCTCCGCTCAGGAAGGCGGTCAATTGCATGCGCAACAGTGCGTCGACAAAGCTTCGATTCCGTTCCCGGAACCGGTCCGATTCGCGCGCCTCGGCGTGTGACGAAACCACCAAGCGAATTCCCAGCAATGTTTCAAGGAGGAAGCTGCCAATGTCGGAGCTGCGCTCCCGAACCGCGCGAACCCGATCCGACAGCCGGCGCTGATAGTGTTTAAGCGCCCACAGGCTTACCGGAATGACGGCGGCGCTCAACAGAAACACCCTCCAACTCATGCGCGCCATGATGGCGGCGCTCCCGATCAGAAATACAACATTGGAAAGAACGCTCAGCAGCCCGTCCGCAGAAACCCGCTGGACTTCCGCGATGTCGTTGTTGATACGCGAAACCACGTCGCCCAGCTTTCTTCCAGCCCAAAAGCGGGGCGAGAGCGTCTGCAAGTGTCGGTACAATGCGAGCCGCATATCGAACAGGACCAACGCAGAAACGCGAACATATTGATAGCTGGACACAATATTCAGCGCGAATCCGATCACTGTGACACCCACCATCAGCCCGCTGACGATCAGCAGCATATGCATGTCGCGCTTGAGCAACGCATCGTCGATCAGCAGCTTGGAGATGTAGGGTTGCACCAAGCCGAATGCGGTCGCGACCACGCCTGCCAGCAGGATCAGGATGAGGCGGGGCCAGTAGGGCGTGATGAATCGAAGTGCGCGCTTGTAACCGCCGAGGTCAAGCAATGCTTACCGCGTGGCCGGAACGACAACCATTCCGGAAGTAATGTCGGCGTTCAGGTCGATAGTGTTGCGCAGTTGCATGGATCCAGCGTCGTAAACTTCCACCGTATAGCCCGCGCCGTAAATGTAAAACTCTTTGCCGGTGCTGGAAATGCCGAAGGTGAAGCGTGCGCGGCCGTCAAACTCCTGCTTGCGAATCAATTTGTTGGTTGTAAGATCGAACTCCCCAGAATTCACAGCGTCGCGTGCCGCCCTGCCCGTTAAAGGCGACAGAGTAACCACGTTTGCGATCGGGCGTGACTTGCAGCCCGGTCATAGCGGCAGCCGATGGTCCCACGGGAGTGAAGTCGAACGTCCGCTTATTCAGATCAAAACGCGCGATGCCGAAAATGTTCCGATGTACTATTGGGTCTTGCGAATTGAAGACGCTGATCAGCATGCCCGGTTCCTGAATCGAATCGAGCGAACGGCCTATTCCGAGAGTCGCCATCCCCGGAAATTGCGGCTTCGAAAGGTCTATCTTGTCGACCATCTTGAAATCGGCAGTGTCGAAAATGAATACGGAATTGCGGAAAACGTAGAGATATTTTCCGTCGGGCGAAAAGCGCATTCCGCCGCCGAATCCGAAGCCGACCTGCTCCTCGTCCTTGGGAACGTCGCCGGTGCGCACGATCTTCCTCTGGGCCAAATCGATGACGCCGAATTTCGTGCTGCGGTCAACCTCGAACCGGTCGGCTTTCTTCTCCACTGTCCGGTACAGCGCATAAATCATTTTGCCGCCGGGATCTGGCGCCCATGAGCTGAGGCGAATTTGTTTCGCCCCTTCATTCAACGTAAACGAATTCGTGATTCTGTGCGTCGCTACATCGATGACTTCGAATCCGGCCTTTTCGAGTGTGCCGATGTAGAGAGTCTTGCGGTCCTCGGACAGCACCATATCGTCGGGGGTGCCGGTTGAAAGCTCGATCTTGTCGACAACCTTCTGCTTCCCCTCGTCCACCACGTGAATGGTGTGCGGCCAGGTTCCGACGAACAGGGTGCCTTGCGCAAATACCGGCAGCGTCGCGAGCGCGAGGAAGGCAAGCCTCATGGAAATACCAAATCGATATTGCGCCAGTCCTTGGTTGCCGATGCGCATTTCGCGGTCCAGTCGGGATAATTATTCAAATGATCGGGCACCTGAGCGGGCCAGAAACACGTGATGTAGCAATCATATAGGTCGCGTTCCACGGGCTGGCACAGACCCGCGGTGCCGCCCGCAGAATCAACTTCCCAGCCGGGAGAAAAAACCAGCGAGCAGCCCATTGGAACGTGCGGGCGCTGACCGGCGGGCGCTTGCAATCCGACGACATCGTCGGTCGCGGCGGCGAGATGATCCTCGATCCGGCGAGCCTTTTGATTGACAGCGCGAAGATGTTTCATGCAGCCTTCCTTTCAGCAAAATGTTGAAGAAAACTCGGATTCTGTGCGGCGATGGAGCCGTAGATTTGCAAACACGTATCGGTCCAGCCGCGGATCCAGTCGCAATAATGAAGATTCGGATGCCCAGTGTCGCCATAACGCACATAGGCTTCATGGTGGCAGCCGCCGGCGCACACAGGCCGCGCCCAGCAGGTGCTGCAATCACTTTTCGAATGAATATGGCCGCGCGTCAGAAAATCGCTCTGTTTCGCCCGATCGAGTCCGGTTGAAACGTGCCCCAGCGTATGCGTATCAGAATCGACGAAGCGATGGCACGGCGCGATATCGCCCGAGGGTCCTACGCCAACCAAGCCCAAGCCCGCCCCGCAGGGATGCGACTTGCTGACGCCCTGATGAAGCTCAGCCAGCGTGTCGCTGACGTTTGAGAAACCGTGATGCTGGCCGCGCAGCGCGTGATCGAGGTATTCGCCGGCGAGCGCCCGGAATTGATCCAGAACCGAGTCGAGGCCGGTTTCATTGATCGAATACAGACGGTTCGCCGACGTGGTCACCGGCGCGAAGCCAACCTCGTGGAATCCAAGATCATGCTTCAGATGTTTGTAGGTTCCGAGCACGTCCATCGCCTGCGAAGTCATCGTCACTCGCGCCGTAATGGGGCGGGTTTTATGATCCCTCAGCAGCGCCCGCACGCGGGGCTCGATGATGTCGTAACTCCCACGTCCGTTCGCGAACACCCGGAACTTATCGTGCGACTCCTTCGACCCGTCCATGCTCACCGTTACGCCGATGCTTTTCTCAGAAAGATACTCGATGATCGCGGGTGTCAACAGGGTTGCGTTCGTGGTCAGGCTGAAATCGATCGATCTGCCTTCTGCAGCGCCTTTGGCCGACGCATAATCCACCACTTGTTTCAGCAGCGGAAAATTCATCAATGTCTCACCGCCGAAGAACGTAATGTGGATCCCACGGCGTCCAGCCGAGCTGGTGAAAAGATAATCCACCGACGCGCGCGCGGTGTCGTAATCCATGAACTTCGGCTTGCCTTCGGGAGTTGCAACTTTGTCTTCACCGAATTCGTAGCAATATTGACACGAAAGATTGCACTGATTGGTGAGATTCATCACCATCGTCTGGAGTGGAAAATCCGCGGGAGGATTCTGGAGAGGCGGCGTCTCGAATCCCTCGGTGATAATCGCGTGTGCCTGATGCAGCTCGTCGATCACGTCTTCGCCGGCGATCACAGCCAGTTCAGCGCGGCTTGCTTCGCCCCGCTCCAGGCGGCCAAGTACGGCTAAAGACGGCTCATCCAGCTCGAAAATTCCCGCACTCGGGACCAGGTAGAGAAACTGCCGCCCGTTCCCCTCGAAAGCGTGAAATTCGCCCAGTCGATACTGCCCGTTCATTGCGCGACCTCCGGTTGATCCCATCTCACGTACAACGGGATCGCTACCACCAGATAGGATTTCCCGGTCAACGGCTTGCCGTCTTTTCCCATTTCATTCTTCGCGGTGGCCACCACCCAGACGTCCCCGTAGTTGTTGCGGCCGAATTTGCGTTTGGGATTCGGACCCTCGCTCGCAGGCGTGAAAAATCCCGAAGGGCTCATGCTGCCGATGAAATCCTTGTCGTCGTCGCCGTAGACTGCGTAAAACTCCTCAACCGACCACGTAGCGTCCACTGGACCGAGCTCCACATCGTCGGGCGTGTTGGGTTTATCGTCGGGACCGCGATTGTAAGCGATTGCCTCAAATTGTTGAAATCCCTTAGGATGCGTTGTCCCGCCAAGCCGCGCAAGCGATGTCTCCGGCTTTACCTTGATGTAGTCGACCTTATCATAGACCGCGATAGCGTTCGACGCGACCGCGCGGCGAACCGAAACGTCGCGTTTTCCGACGATCGCTTTCGCGTCGACGTCCACCTCGACCGCAATCTGCTGAGCGGTCCGATCGACAATCCGTTTCACGGTGACGCCGGTACCGAAATCGATATCCGCGGCCGTGGCTTTCTGGAAATTTTCGCCGAAAATCCGCACTCGCTGGCTGGTCGATCCCGTCTTGAGCATGGTCTTATCGACCGCGGAGATCGCAGGTGACTCGCCGGCGCGCTCCAGCTTTACGTCATAGCCGAATTCCTGATAGGCGCCCCAGAACCAGCGGCCTTCCATCTTCGACTGATCGGGCGAAATCCACATTACTTCGCGCAGATCCGCCGGCACGCCTCCGGCATTCCCGGGCGCCGGAGCCGTCGCCGCATTCGAATGCGATCTGCCGCGCCAGGAATAACCCGTGTAAACAATCGATTTGCTGGTTCGCGTGACAGTTGATCCATCCTTTATATAGGTAAGCTTGACACTGGTGGTGAACTCATCCTCGGCCGCGCCCGGCTCCACCACCATTTCGCCGATCACTGGACCGCGCCCGATCGGATAGCCGGAAACGATCCAGCGGCCCGAGAGCTTCGGCGCGCGCATGCGAGCTCGCCAAGCCGACCATTCGGGCGTGATCAGCGGAAGCTCCCTCGCCAGGTACTCTACCGCAACATCCACGGGTTGGCGGCGATCCGGCGCGGGACCCGGAGGAGGCGGCGCATCCGACGGCGGCTGGAATCGATAGAAAGACGTGAAATCCGCGACCGGAAAATATCCGCTGTGCATCGAGGCGAGCAAGTTCCAATCTTCCTTCGATCGTCTCCAGGATCGCGCCCGTCCGATCGCATGGCACGATGCGCACGCGCTGCGAACGGTATCGTCGGGAAAGGTCTCATCGATGATCCGCGCCTCGGGAATATACATGACCGGCTTGGCTTCTTCGGGCGCCAGTCCGTGAGTCGTACTCAGGCTCTTGACGATCGCGCGAGCCTCCTCCGGCTTCAACTGGACCCCGTTCAGCCGCACCATGCGCTTCAGGGCTTCTTCCCAACCCTCAGGTGTGGTTCGCTCCCACGAAATCCGCGACAGGTTTCCCTTTTCATCTTTAGTGTGGCAGGTGCTGCATTTTTCGATGATCAGCGGATCGGTGACCGCAATGCCTTCCTCGGGCTTGGCAGAGTCCGTGGCCCCGCGTCCTCCGCCTCTTTGGGCGAACAACGGAACGGTCAGCAGGATTATGACCAGAAGCCTCATTAAGAGTCCGATTGCCCTACGATATCGCACTTCGAGGACCTTCGGGAGACGGCCGCGTGCTCGCACCGCAATCGCTTTTTGGACTATGATTTACTCAATGTCCAAACTTCATTTCAAACGCGAAACGCTCCTGATTGCATCGCTCGCAGTCCTTTTCTTTGCTTATCAAACCCCGCAAGCGAACGCTCAGGGACGACAAGGCGCAGCCGCCCAGCAGGCGACAACGGCGGCAACTCCCGCCACGCCAGCTCCCGCGCCCCCGGCCGCGCAAGGCCGTGGAGGACGCGGCGGAGTTCCCGGTCCCGGTCCTGCAATCGGAGGTGATATTGACGAGACGCCGGTGGTAACGCATCACACCATGCAGCTTAACGGCAAGACCATCAATTACACCGCGACCGTCGCCCAGATGCCTCTCAAGAATGCTTCCGGCGATACCGAAGCGCACATCTTCTACATGGCTTACACCATGGATGGCGTCGACGCGGCCAAGCGTCCGTTGACGTTTTCCTTCAATGGAGGTCCCGGTTCCGCTTCGATGTGGGTCCACATGGGTGGCTGGGGGCCGCGCAGTCCGAAGCTGCTGGCGAATGGCAGCATGCCGCCTCCGCCTTACCAGATGAAGGACAATCAGGATTCCTGGCTCGACCAGACCGATCTGGTTTTCATCGATCCCGTGGGTACCGGCTACAGTCGCGCGAAAACCATCGAGATCGCCCGCCGCATGAACGGCGTCCAGGGTGATATTCAATCCGTCGGCGAATTTATCCGCATGTACCTGTCCCGCAACAATCGTGAACTTTCTCCCCTGTTCATCGCGGGCGAAAGCTATGGCACGTTTCGCGCCGCCTGCCTCGCCGGTTATCTGATCGGACGCGGAATTGCGTTCAACGGCATCGTCCTGGTCGGCACGACGCTGAATCTCGAAACCATCTGGAGCCGAAGTGACGATCTGGTCTATGAACTGGAGCTTCCCACCTACGCCGCCGACGCCTATTATCACAAGAAGGTCGCGGCGGATCTGCAACGCAAGGACTTAAAATCGTTCCTCAAAGAGGTCGAAGGCTTCGCTTTGGGCGAATACGCGGCTGCGCTCAGCAAAGGTGACGATCTTTCACCGGCGGAGCGCAAAACCGTCATGGATAAGCTGACCCGCTATACGGGGATCGACACGCGTTATCTGGAAGAAACCAATCTCCGCTGGGACGTCGGCCATTTTGCCCGCCAGCTTCTGCGCGATCAGCACCTGACCATCGGTCGCTATGATGGACGCCTCACCGCACCGGCCTCGCTGAACACAGGCGAAACCAGCGAGTTCGATCCATCCAGCAGCCTGATCACGCCGCCCTTCACTGCCGTTTTCAGCGAATACCTGCGAACCGAGCTCAACTACAAGACCGACATGTACTACTATCCGAGCGGCGGCATTCAGCCCTGGGATTACGGCGTGCAGAACGGCTTCGGCGATACCACCAGTATGCTCCGCGACGCGATGATGAAGAATCCATACATGAAGGTGATGATCGCCGCCGGCTACTTCGATCTGGCGACGCCCTATTACGCGGTGGAGTACACATTCAACCATATGTCTCTGCATCCTGAGATGCACAAGAACATCACGTGGAATTTCTACCAGTCCGGCCACATGCTGTACATCGATGGCGATTCTCACGACAAGCTGAAGCACGATTTCGGCGAATTCCTATCCAGCGCCATGCCGAAGGGCACGCAGTAAAATGACGCGACTGCTGGCCGCGCTCACGCTCAGCGCATGTATCGCGGCCGCAGACGATCGCGTGGCGATCGATAATCAGTCTGTTCGAGTACTCAAGGTGCTCGAACAGCCGCATCAAAAAACGCCGCTGCATCAGCACGTCTACAATCGCGTCGTAATCTATCTGGATGCCGCCGAGATGACGGTTCATCCCGATCGAGGCTTGGTGGAGACCAATCGCTATACCGCGGGCCAGGTGACGTCG
>CAVPKR010000005.1:0-47308 GCA_963705675.1 Terriglobia bacterium | reverse complement strand
TTCTGTCGGGCCCACCATTCCTCTCGTGTACCTGATAGCGTAGTCTCAATGCCGCTTGAACCCGTTCTTGAAGGTCTCGCCTTCCCGGAGTGCCCACGCTGGCACGACGGTGCGTTGTTCTTTTCCGACATGCACGACGGCATCGTGTGGCGGCTTCAACCGGACGGCGCGGCGACTAAGGTACTTGAACTTCCCTCGTTCCCGGCGGGACTCGGCTGGCTGC
This sequence comes from Terriglobia bacterium, assembly GCA_963705675.1. GTDB lineage: Bacteria > Acidobacteriota > Terriglobia > Bryobacterales > Bryobacteraceae > Palsa-187. Next base: position 47,085 of record CAVPKR010000005.1, on the reverse strand, counting down.
CGGATGGAACCATGCAAGTGGTTTCGATGAAAGAACGGCGTCTGCTGCGGGTGACTCCGGACGGTCCAGTCGCCTTCGCGGATCTCAGCGGGCTCGCGCCAGGCTACACCAATGATATGGCTATCGACCAGGAGGGCCGTAGCTACGTCGGGAACTTCGGGTTCGATCTGAATGCGGGCGAATCGCCGAAAGCAACGGTATTACTGGCGGTGGAGCCGGATGGCAGCGTGCGCGTCGCCGCCAGCGATATGTGGTTTCCTAACGGCATCCTGATCACTCCCAACAATCAGACTCTGCTGGTAGCCGAGACCTTCGCCGGCCGTATCACGGCGTTCGATATTAACCCTGGCGGCGAACTGACCAATCGCCGGCTATTCGCCGAGCTACCCGATCTATATCCCGACGGAGCATGCCTCGATGCGGAAGGCGGCGTCTGGGCGGCCTGCGCCGAAGGACACAAGATTGTTCGTGTAGTGGAGGGCGGCGCGATTACGCATGATATTCCGCTGCCGGGCCGTCAATCCTACGCGTGCATGCTTGGCGGCGCAGACAGGCGGGATCTGTACATTTGTACCGCTACGAATCATCTACCCGATCGTACTGTCAATTCGCGATCGGGCCGCATCGAAGTGCTACGTGTCGACATCCCCGGCGCGGGACGTCCTTAAGAGCGTTCAACTCCGCGTGACGTGCGGCTGGGCCGATCGCCGGAAAAAGTAGACTCCGATACTGGCCAACCCGATCAGAACCAGAATCAGCGAAGAAGGCACGGGCGTGGCGGGTGGGGCTAGCGCGGTGTTGATGCTGCAATTATTGGTTGCAGATCCAGACAAAGAATCCGCGGTTCGAGCGACAAACGGGTTGCTGCCCGTTCCGGTAGGAGTCCCAGTGATCGCCCCGGTGGACGTATTCAGCGTCAAGCCTGCGGGAAGCGTTCCAGTGACGGAAAATGTGTAAGGCGGAGTGCCCCCGGTGGCGACGATTACCGAATTATACGCGACACCTACGCTTGCGGTAGAGGATGGGCAGGTCACGGTTAGCGTCCCAGGCGGATTTCCCAAAGTGGGCGGCCCCGGGTTCGTGATCGTGTTCGAATCCAAAGTGACCGCGCCGGTGCGCGCTAAAGCTCTGCCGACCAGCGACGCGCCGGTGGTGAGCGTGATCGATATTTGCGCCATGATGGTCCCGCTGAAGCTCGAATTGGTCCCCAGCGTGGCCGAAGAACCAATCTCCCAGAAGATGTTCGCTGCCTGCGCTCCATTCTGGAGGATGATCTGACTTCCGCTGGCGGTGGTGAGTGCGGTCCCGATTTGGAAAATGAAAACGCTATTGGGATTACCCTGGCCGTCAAGCCGGAGGGTGCCGGTCAAGCCCTGCGTTGTGGTGGCTTGGTACAGACCTGGCGTGAGCGTTTGCCCGCCCAGATCCCCAATCAGGCCAACGGCGCCGGTTCGTCCTGCGGCGTCGAGATAGGCGGTGGTCAAGGCTGCTTGAGCGGCCCCAGCCGGAATATCTGACGCGTGGATCATTCCTCCTACCACCAGTCCTGGGGGAAATCCAGTCACCGCGGTTCCCGGACTCAAACCCACGTCCCCATTCACGATGGTGGGGCCGGTGCTGGTGACGGTAGACGCACCCAAAACAGAATACGTACTGGCGGCTCCCAGAACCACAGGCAGTTGGCCGCTAGGACCAGCTTGCAACGGGACTATCAGTGTCAGGCACAGCAAAGCTGAACTGAGTTTTTTCAAAGGCTCTCCTTTAAATGAAGGGCAGGCACAGTTCGCCATTCTCAAGATCGCAACTCTCCTCGAAACGCGAGAGCGATTTATAAAAGAACGCAGTATAAATCTAAGTCTTGCCGGTCTATTGTCGAACTGACTCGATCCAGGTCACTTTTTCGAATTCGCAACAACGGCAAATTCGCAACGGCTCAACGGCCATTCGAGCGCTAGAATAACCGGAATCTAAACAATTGTCAATTTAAAAGTTCCACCGCGCCCATAATTTGGTACGAATAGTACCTAATACAAACACCGATGGTTTAAAAGAAGAAAAGCGATCCCGTTTTTCCCAATATGGAACGTGGTTTCACGGAAGCTCGCCGGCGTAATCTCCGGTTTGATACACGTTGCCCTGGTAATCCATGTCGTCATGTATCCCTATTTTCGAGGTGTAATACGCGCGGATGGTGGCGCCCTTCAGCACGGCGAAGAAAAGCTCCTGCGAGCTTTGGGGATCCTTTTCATTGGCGGCGCTGAGCCGCAGCAAATCAGCCCGCTGGTCCGCGGGCCCGTCGACGAACGGCTTGAGGCCCGCGCGCCACAGGTCGCGCTCACTTGGCTCGAAGGCTTCGGCCAGCCTGGAGTCGAGATAATCGGCAACTTTAGCCGCCTTCGCTCCGCCGGATTTCTCATCCGCGGGAATGATCATCTCGGTGAGATCGTCGACTACGGCGTATTCAGCCTCAGTAAAGAATCGATGGGGCGCGGCGGCTCGCGCGACCAGCGCGGCGCCCGCCGTAAGCTTGATTAGGTCGCGGCGATGCATCTCAGAGAGCCCCTTTCTTAAATTGATCGGCCAGATAATCGCAGGATCGCCAGCACAGCGCCATGATGGTCCAGGTCGGATTCTGACTCGACGCGCTGACGTGGGTGCTGCCGTCGACCACGAACAGATTCTTCACATCGTGCGACTGCTGGAACTGATTCACCACCGATGTTTTCGGATTTTGCCCATCCGCGGCGGTTCCCAGTTCGTGAATCGACCACCCCTCGGGCAGCAATTCGCGAGACATCCCAATGATTTCGATGCCGGCCTCTTCAAACATCTCTTTCGCGCTTGCCGCCATGTCCGCCGCCATCTTCGCTCGTTTTCGCCGAATTCGTAATGGAAGCGCAGCACCGGGAATGCCCCAGCGATCCTTTACTTCCGGATCCATGTCGACGTAATTCTCATAGCGCGGCAGCACTTCGCCGAACGCGCCCATCTCGATGTATGCGCCCGCATAATCGCGGACGGCTTTTCTTGTACCGCTCGCCGAAACCCGGAGTCGAAGCGGCTGCCCGGGAATCATCCTGGTGCCGCTGCTGCCTTCGTATCCGTAGCCGCGAATAAAATCGGCTGCGGTCGTCAAGATTGCGGAAGCGCGGCAGATAGAAACCTGCCGGGACGCCCGTCGTCGAGGGTGCGCGGCTTGCCGACCAGATCTTTCACGATTCCGGTGATGCCGGGCCCCATGATGTGCTCGCAGAAATTATGGCCCACATGCCCGCTCGAATTGCCGATCCCATTGGGATACTGGCTGGATTTCGACAGCAACATCAGCCGCGCGGATTCGAGCGTCGACGCGCCCAGGATCACCACTTTCGCTTTTCGACCTGATAGCTCTGCCGCGTCTCGCTATCGATGAACGATAACGCCGCTCGCCTTGCCGGTGTCCTTATCCACAGTGACTTCGTAGACGGTGGAGTTGGGCCGCAGAGTCAGATTGCCGGTGTCCATGGCGGGACGAATCAGGCCGGTGGGCGAATCGAACGCCGCATGGATATCGCATCCGCCGCACGTGCCGGTCGCAGGCGCCGCGGCCGTAGCATCGGCTCCGGTATTTGTTGTGCTTCAGCCCGTCGGTGGTCACGCCGGCGCGATACGGCGTCAGCACACGGCCCATCTTCTTCGAGCGCTGCCGCGCAACTGGATTTCCGCCGCGTTCAGTTTAACGGGACGCTGGAACAGTGCTGTCCGGCAGGTAGGGGAGATTCTCTTTGATGGCCGGAAACGCCCAGATATAGATCGACGCTTATCGTAATACGGCTCGATGTCGGCGTAGGAAATCGGCCAATCTTCGCCATAGCCATCGCGCGATTTGGCTTTGAAATCGTAATCGGACAGGCGCAGCGCGAGCCGTCCCCAGATGTTCGTCTTACCGCCGACGCACCGCGCCCGCACCCAGGCATACTTGGTGCCGGTGTAAGGATGTTCTTTCTCATCCACCACGATGTTCTTGCTGTAATCGACCCGTTCCAGCCCTGGACGTAAGACATCACGTGCGGATATTTGCGAGCCCTCGCGTAGGGCGGATTGCGGACGGTGTATTCGTTGCGTCGCCAGCGCATGATAGTCCGGCGGCATTTCGCCGCGGCGAGGATGATCGTACGGCCACTGCATCGAATTCAGCTCCTTGCTGATGTCCAGCTTGCTTGCCCGGCTTCGAGCAGCAGCACTTTCATGCCATGTGAAGTGAGTACATGGGCGGCCATGCCGCCGGCGGCGCCCGACCCGACGATGACGGCGTCGTAGGTTTTCTTCAGGTCGACATGCGGAGAAGGCTCATGATCGGGCTCAATCATGTCCTCATACTATACGCGAACCGGGTTAGCGCTGGGATAGCGAGTTCTCGGCGAGCAGCCGTTCCACTTGCGCCGTGAACTCTTCTTTCGCCTTGGTGTAGAGTTCTCCCGAAGCCTTGCTTGGGAAACCCGCATGCACGTTGCGAACGCGCCCATCGCGACCGACGAAGAACGTAGTCGGCCAGGCATCCCAGTTCTGGGCCTGGGTCAACTTGTCCTTAGCCGACTCGGTATCGCCGCCGAGCAGGACCGTGTACTCGATTCCATACCGCTTGATGAACGCCCGCAGACGAGTCGGATCCTTCAACTGGTCGGCTTCCTCGAACGAGAGCGCGACAATTTCCAGACCTTGGGCGCGATATTTCTTGTACAAGTCCGCCAGGAATGGAGCTTCATCGTGACAATTCGGGCACCAGCTCCCGGTAATGTTGATCAGAACTACTTTGCCTCGAAAGCGCGGATCGTTGTCCGCTACGGGCTTGCCGTTAAGGTCGGGGAAATTGAAGTGGAACGGCTCGGCGTCGTTCTTGACACTGGTGTGATGGGCGGGATCGGTGGGCTGTGGCAGATCCTTCGCGCGAGCCTCGGATTCCCTGACACCGGTCATTTCTTCCTTCCCGTTCAGGAGCACTTTCAGGGAGCCGTCTTTCAGGGGAGTCACTTCAAGCAGCGCCGGGCGCATGCCCGAGAAGTGGCTCAGGACGAACTTGCCGTCTCGATAAGCGCCGGTCAGCGTGCCGGTATCGCCGTCGACGCGCAGAATCCCCGCCGACACTTCCCCGCCCTTCTGTTTGACGATAAATTGCCATGCCGATTCACCCTTCGAGCTCTGAACTCCCGTCAGCAGCCAAACTCCGCTGATCGAAGGAGCTTTTCCCGATGCCACCGGGCCGTTGCCCCGCGTCGCATGGAAGGTATACACCACTCCCTTGGGCCGATAAAATTTCCCCTCGAGAGCGCCATTCTCGAGTTTCGCTTCGAGTTTCGAGGCTAGATATTCCCAGTTCAACTCGAGCGCGCCGTTCGAAAACTGGCCGCTTGACGACGTGAAGCGTTCCTCGCCGTTGAACAGCGATCCCTTGGCCTTGGCTCCGTCGCTTTGAAGCTCGATCCGAAACGGCACGTCGAGCCCACTCACGTTCACGGTGGCTTGCCAAAGACCGGACAGCGATTCCGCCATCAGGATGGGACTGATCGCCAGGGCCAGAAGGAAACGCATCAGGAAATCTCCTCGCGAATCAGTATATCACGATGTCAAGGATTAATACCCGTATGTCTATCGACAATAGGGTATATACAAAACAGGTGTAGAATCACGGTCATATGCAATTCCAACAACTCGGCAATACCGGCGTTTTCGTTTCCCGGCTCTGCTTTGGAACCATGACCTTTGGCGGTGCCGGAACCATTTTCGAAGCCATCGGGGCGCTAAAACAAAATGACGTGGACGCGTTGGTCTCGCAGGCGATGGAGGGAGGCATCAATTTCTTCGATACCGCCAATGTGTATGCGATTGGCGAGTCGGAAACTCAGCTTGGCAAGGCGTTGGGCAAGAAGCGGCAGGACGTCGTCATCGCTACAAAGGTCTTCGGAAGGATGGGGGATGGCGCGAACGAGGTCGGTTTATCGCGATTGCACATTATCAGACAGGCCGAAGAGAGCCTGAAGCGGCTCGACACGGATTACATCGACCTGTATCAGATCCACGGGTTCGACCCTGTGACGCCGCTCGAAGAAACCCTTCGCGCCATGGACGACCTCGTTCACCAAGGCAAGGTGCGGTATATCGGCTGCTCGAATCTGGCGGCGTGGCAGATCATGAAATCGCTGGGAATTTCGGCGGCCGGGCACCTGGAGAAATTCGTCACTTTGCAAGCCTATTATTCCCTGGCGGGTCGCGACATCGAGCGGGAAATCGTGCCGTTGCTCGAAGATCAGAAACTCGGGTTGCTGCCGTGGAGTCCGCTGGCCGGCGGATTCCTGACCGGAAAATTCACGCGCGACGGCTCTACCGACGCCGAAGCCCGCCGCGTGAAGTTTAACTTCCCGCCAGTCAATCTGGAAAAAGCCTACGGCATCGTGGATATGATGCAGCAGGTAGCGAAGCGCCGCCAGGCGACGGTTCCGCAAATCGCGCTCGCGTGGCTGCTGCATCAGCCCTTCGTCACCAGCGTGATCATCGGCGCGAAAAAATCTGCCCAGTTGACCGACAACCTCGGTTCGGTCGATGTGAAACTGGATGCCGAAGACCTGAAGCAGCTCGACGCCGCCAGCCGGTTGTCGCCGGAATATCCCGGTTGGATGATCAATATGCCGTCGGTCCGCCGCCCGGGTGAAAAACGGGACTGGGCGCAAATGGCGAAGCAAAGCGCGTGATCAGTTGAGCGGAATCCAGCGCATCACTTGCAGCAGATTGTTGTAATCGTCCGTCCACAGGCGCAAGCCGGGACTTGGAGGAATCGCTTCCGCCGCATTGACGATCTCCGCGCGGCCGAGAAAATCGCGATTGCGGGTTACCAGGACCCAGGTCGCCGACGAGAGATCTCTCGCCACATCTTTAGGGCTTCGGATCGCAATCGCGGAGTAGCCATAGAACGCAGCGAGCTGCGCTACGACCGGAGCCAAGTCCAGATATTGGTTCGACACGTGTACGGCGATGATCCCGGATGGCTTCAGGTGCCGCAGGTACAAAGCGAACGCTTCTTTGGTCAGCAGGTGCACCGGAATCGCGTCTCCCGAAAATGCGTCGAGCACCAGGACATCGAATCCCTGCGGCGCTTCGGCTTCGAGCGTCAATCGAGCATCGCCTAATTCGATATCGACGTGGGCGCGCGATTCCCTTAGAAATGCAAACTCTTTTTGCGCGAGCGAAATCACGGTGGGATTAATTTCATAAAATCGAAACCGGTCGCCAGGCTGGCCGTAGGCGCTCACCGTTCCCGCACCGAGTCCGACCACCCCGACATGCTTCGGCCCATCGCAACAGAAGCGGAGCGCGAGTCCGACTCCCGAGGGCTCGCCGTAGTACGTGGTGGGCCACATCCGCCGCTCCGGAGCGAGAAATTCGGACCCGTGCTTGACGGTCCCGTGATAGAGGGTCTGCACGGTCGGCGATTCCATCAGCCTCAAAGCTCCGTAGAAGTTCCGGGTGACGATGCGCACATTCGTGTGATAGGCCTGGATCTGCGCGCCGATCACGGCCACCATAGCCACGGTCGCTACCGACCACAACAATCGCGCCGACCATCCGCTCGACCAGTTCAGCCGCAGCGCAAGAGCCGCCACGAAGAACATCGACACGGGGAGCTCGTATATTCCCGAAAAAACCGCCGGCGCGATCAGCCCCACGAACACCGCGCCCAGGGCGCCGCCCAGCGCGATCATCAAGTAGAACGTCGTCAGATGCTCGCCCTCCGGCTTGCGCAAGCTCAATTCGCCGTGACAGAACATGCACGCGAAGAATAATCCGGCGGAAAAGATCGGAATCGCGACCAGAATCGCGTCGCTGAACTGAATATCGTAGATGGCGTACGCCACCGCGCCGAGGGTCATTGCCAGAAATCGCAAAAACAATTCCCGCCGGTACCACCGCGTGCTTTCGAAACACAAGATGAACGTGAGCAGGTAAATCGCCAGGGGCAAGATCCAGAGGAACGGAACCGCCGCGACGTTCTGAGTGAGCTGATTGGTGGTCGCCAGCAGCAGCATGGATCCGCCGGCAGACAGAGCGACCCAGATCAGCCGCTGGGCGCGGGTTGGCGGAAGCGCCGAATCTCGCGTCGACGCCGGGGTTTGAAAGGCCCTCGCCGCCACCCACGCGCATGCGATACACAGGACCGCGAAGGCGGCAAATCCTCCCGACCACCAGATCGCCTGCGCTCGCGTAGGCACACGGGGCTCAATCAATACGGGATACGCGCACAAGGCCAGCAGCGCCCCCGCATTCGATAGAGCAAATAATCGATAGGCCTGCGACTTCGGCCAAGCCCGCGCGAACCAGGCCTGCAAAAGTGGTCCGGTGGTCGATAGCAAGAAATATGGGAGTCCCAGGACCGCCGCCAGCAGTGCCAGTATGCTGACCGCCGGATTGGCTGCGCCATTCGGTTTCCAATGGACCGCGGGAATCACGGGCAACAGGCATAGGGCCGCGATCAGCAATACCGCGTGCAATACAACCTGACGCCAGATCCCGAGGCCGCGCACGATCGCGTAGGAGTATGTGTATCCCGCGAGCAAGGCGACTTGGAAGAACACCAGACACGTGGTCCAGACCGCGGCCGAGCCTCCGAACCAGGGCAGGATCAATTTCGCGAAGATCGGCTGGATCAGAAACAGCAGAAACGCGCTCAGAAAAATGGTGCCTCCGTATAGCGCGCGCACCGGAGGCGGGATTCGATCCATCACGTGATCTTCCATCTTAAATTGTTAACCGTGCTATTCGTGTATGTACCATGTCTGTCAACGAAGAGCTGAGCGAATCGACGGAACAGGCCAGAGAGCCGTTCGACAAGAAAGTAGCCGCTTCCATGGCCGTCATCGCCGCCGCGCTCGCAGTCGTCTCGGTGTTCGGCCAGGTGCTGGCGAACGAAGAGCTGCTCGCGCAGCAGAAGTCGTCGGATCAGTGGTCGTTCTACCAGGCCAAATCCATCCGCCGGTATGAATCCGATATCGCCCGTGATCTGTTCGCCGCGATGGCGGGCGCCACTGCCGCTCAATCCGCCGAAAAATACGCGGCGAATCTGGAACGCTATGAAAAGGATGCCGATGAAGTGCAGGCGGAAGCGAAAAAACTGGCTACGGAGAGCCTGCTGAAGGGAAAGCAAGCGCTGCGGATGCACTTCGGAGAGGTTTTCCTCGAAATCGGGATCGTCCTGGGTACGCTGGCGATTCTTACACGCCGCAGGGAGCTCTGGTATACCTCGATCGTCAGCGCGGCGGCGGGAGCCTTGATCGCCCTCACCATGCTTAGCATCCATTAATCGCTCATATACCCCAGGATTTCGCCGTAGAGACTGTATGGCGGATCGAATCCTTTCGAATACCGAAATCTGGAACCTGGTGCGAACGGAGGTTTCTCCGGCGGCGCGAACCTGGCTCGAAAAAGCCGTCGAACCGGTGAATCCCCCGCCTCTGCTGGCTTTCCTGCTGGCCGCGGTCGAAGGTATTTCGTGCCCTCTTTCCTCGCTCCTGCTGAACACCGTCGTCCCTGCGGCGATCGCGAACCCGGCGGTGCTGGGGCTGGAGGATGCACTTCAACTCGCGCGCTCGGCTGTCGAGGTGGATAGCGGCTTGGACCACAGAATTCTGAGACACCTGGCTCGCCCCAGCCGTACCTGGCCATCGGAGGTTCCGAACGCCGAGATCATGCGGGTTCTGATCATCATCGACGCGATTTCCGGCTGCGAACGCCTGGTGCTCCCGCTCACGAAGTTCGCCAAGCTGAGTCAGCCGCACTTGCGGTCCAAGGCGGTGAAGCTGCTGGCGCGCGCCCATCGGAGTACGAATTGGGCCAGCTTGATTTTGAAGGACCCGAATCCGCGCGTGCGTTCCAATCTAATCGAGGAAATCGCCGGACAAATCGGCGTCGAAGCCGGGCCATTGCTGCGCAAAGGAGCCGAGGACCCGCACCATCGCGTGGCGACCACGTCGCTGCTCGCGCTCACCCGGTTGGGCGATCAGAATAGCCGCCAGCGGCTGGAAGATCTTGCGCTGAACGGCGATGAGATGACCCGGCGCGCCGCGGCCTGGGCGCTGGGCCAACTGGAAACTAATCCTTCCACTTCATCTCCGCATCCGACCGTCTGACGTAGTTCGCGTCGATGGCCGCGGGGTCCTGCGCCAGCTCGAATCGCGATGCGGCGATTTTCCCGATGGCCCCGGCCAGCCAGCGCGGCGCTTCGATCACGCGTGTATCGCCCGGCAGCGGATATCCCACCGTGATGATTTCCAGATCCCCCGCCGCAGCTCCGACAGGAATGCGTCGAGCTTCATTACCACCTCATCGCGCACTAATTCGAGGGCGTCATCGTAGACCGCGCCAAAAATGTCCCCGCGGCGCGCATCCAAGACCACGGCCCGTAGCGGCTTCGATCCAAACGACGCGAGCGCCCGCAGATTCGAAATCGCGATGACACGGCGTCCTGTAGCCTCGGCCAGCCCTTTCACTGCCGCTAGTCCGACGCGCACACCGGTGAATGATCCCGGCCCCGATGCGGACGCGAATACGTCGATATCGGGCAGCGTTGTCCGGTGCTTCGTGAGCATCTCTTCGATCTCGCCGAACAAGACATGCGCGAATCCGTCGGGCGAGTGCAAGCGCCTCTCCTCGACGACCATTCCATCGACTACCAGCGCGATACTGCCGTGCTCGCCGGTCGTGTCCACCGCCAGAATCCGGCGGCTCACGGTCCCAGCCGATACACTTTGTCGATCACGTAAGCTTTGCCATTCGCGTTTACCACGGCCACTCGCACGCTGACCACGGCTGGATAATTATTGGCGATCGACTTGGGGATCTGCATGGTGCCTTCGCGCCCGGAGCCGACCACGCGGTACCCTTCGCCGTCGAGCGCGACTTCAGCCGTCCACTCGATCAGCAGCGACCGGGTTGCCCTAGTCTCGCGCTTCACCGCAATCGCGTAATAGGGCGGGCGCGACACGGAAAGCAGCACGTCGCCCGGCGTTCCGATCTCGAAGGGAGTCTTGGCAGGCGATTGCTCCACTTCCTGCACGGGCACGGGCCGCGACTCGAATTTCCAGGATTTCAGCATCCCTTCCTTGGTCCCCTCGCGCGAGATGTGCAGTACCCAGGGATGGGATTTGTCGGGTGGCTCGCCGGTAAAGTGCTCGCCGTTGTAGCCCTTTTTCTCTTTGGTCACTTCGCCGGTCTTGGGGTCCATCCATGCGACATCGTAGCCGTGTTTTTCCACCGTCACTTCCACCGGACCCGCGGGCTTTTCAATATAAACGATATATTCGACGCCTTCGAGGGCGACCGCGCGGCCGCCGTCGACTTCGAAATAGGGCTCCAGCTCCCAGTATCGACTTCCGGCCATGAAATCGAACCAAGCAGTCATGTAGGCGCCCGAGCCAGACGCGGGATACTGCCCGTTCATAGTGGCGGTCCACAGATCTTTTTCATTCTGGATCCCGGTATTGATCTGCGGCGCCTGGTAAAGCTGATGTTCCACAGCGCCGACATTCGCGTCGGGGGTTCCGTAAGCGATCAGGCCCATCCAATTGTCATCCAGCAACGGAGCGGACGTGATGGCGGCCAGAGTGGTCAACGGATGCTGATACGCATCCAGTTTCTTGATCAGCGCTCCCGCGTCTTTCAGCATGGCTTTTCCATGCGATACATTTTCGAAGGCAGGGACGCCCATCCAGGTGACGTTCATCCCGCCGAAGCGCGCCACGATATCGGTAAGATACCGTTCGCGCTCCTGGCGATTCGCGGGAATCGATGCCAGCACCAGATCGGCAGTCATGCCCTTGGCGCCGATGGCGCGAACACGCTCGGCGGCTTCGCGGAGATCTGCATTTGAGTCGACGGTCACGCGCAAATGGGTGAACTTTTCTTTCGCCCGCTGATCGATGAGGCTGTCGAACTCGGCACGCGGCATCTCGACGAATTTATCGACGGCTGTAGCCGTCCACAGATGCGCCTTGTTGGTTCCTTCGTAGGCGAAGTGGTGAACATTAGCGACCCGCACAAATCCTGGCGAATCGGATTCCGCGACGCTGAAGGAGACTTCTTTCCCATCCAGGCGAGGTAGATTGCTGGTGATGCGGTAGATCCACGAGCCGTCTTCGGTGGGAGAGAATCGAATGACGAAGCGGCGGTCCCCATCGCGGAAGGCGGGCATCATGTAAGTGTGGTGATGGGGCGAGCGGAACTCGGCTCGCAATTCGACATGCGACGGATCTTCACTGGCGTTCAGATCGAAGGTGACGTCGCAAGGGAACCAGGCGCGCGCTCCGGTGCACACCGATTGCGCCATCGCCGAAGCCGAGAGCAGCAGAAACGCGGGCCAACCACCCCTCATCTGCTATCACTATATCGCGCTCCGGAACTTTCGGACTAATTGCGCGCAGGAGCCGTGGGGACTCCGCCGCGGCCTCCATCGGTCTGCGCCGGCTGCGGCTTGGGGAGCGGCTTCCTGGGGAGCATTTCGGGCCGTGTAGCCGCGTTGTACACAAACGACGCGACGATGGCGGACATTTGCTCCATGTCGCCTTTCTGCAAGCGGTCATACACGTCCATGTTCGAATGATGCGTACGAGTGTCGTACTCGATGGGATCCTGGATGAACTGGAAGCCCGGCAGGCCCACGGCATCGTAAGAGAGATGATCCGTACCGCCGGTATTGCGAATCGAGATCACGCCGTCCGTCAGATCCTTCAACGGAGTAAACCACTGCTCGAAGATGGGACGCATCATGTCGTTGCCTTGCAGATACACGCCGCGAATTTTGCCGGTCCCGTTGTCGATATTGAAATATCCGGAAAGCTTGGCTTGCTGAGAGGTGATTTTCATGGTCTCGGGGTCGCCGAAATGCTCTTTCACGTATGCCTTCGAGCCTAGCAATCCCTCTTCTTCCCCGCCCCACAGGCCCATTCGGACTGTGCGGTCCATTTTCAGATCGAGGGTCTTCAGGATCCGCATCGCCTCAATCATCACGCCGCTGCCCGCGCCGTTGTCGGTGGCGCCCGTGCCGCCGTGCCAGCTATCCAGGTGCGCCCCGATCATCACGACTTCGTCCTTCTTGGACCCACCCGGAATCTCGCCGATCACGTCGACTGAGTCTGTCCGATCCAGGAATTTCGTCTGCACATCGAACTCCAGCTTGACGGGGATCTTGTGCTCGATCAGCCGAGCGATGCGATTGTAGTGTTCCGGCGTAATCACTACCGTCGGCGGCGCAATCGGATCTTTGGGATCACGCGAGCCGGCGCTGCCGCCGAAGACCGTACCGCCTTCGCTCCTGCCACCGCCGCCGCGCAAGACCATCGCGGGCTGTTCCGACGCGAGGAATTCCTGCAATTTCTGATTGAATCGCCGGAACTCCGGTCCGCGCCCGCCGCGTCCGGACCACGCCCCGGGATCGGGAATGATGGTCAGGTCGAACAGCTCCTTCTCAGTGTATCGATGCCCCAAGGTGGAGGTGCTCATCGCCAGTTCGCGAGGCGCGCCCACCATGATGATCTTGCCTTTCAGCTTGCCCTTATATTTTTCCAGGTCCGCATCGTTGGCGAGCTCAACCATCATTGGCTCGCCGCTAATCACGCCGTTGGTCCCACCGGTCCACGCCTGCGGATACCCGATCAGCGGCGCATACTGCGGCGCGGTCATGTGCGCCGAAAAATGCGTGAACTGCCAGCCTTTTCCGAAGGGCCATTTTTCCTGATGGGCCGCGATTCCCCATTCGCCCAGTTGCTTTACGACCCAATCGGCGGCGCCGAAGAACCCCGGGGAATTGGTCAGACGCGGACCGTTGACATCGGTCAGGTAGAACATCGTCTCCATGACTTGCGAATGCTGGAACGCCTGATCCTTGATGCGATGCAGGGTGGCCAGGTCAATCTTTTCGTCGGCCAGCGCAACCACCGAGAACATACTCAACAAACCCACGATCTGTTTAAATTTCATGAGATTTCCTTTATCGGCTGGCCCACGGCTGGGGCTTCGGCATCGGCGTGCGAGGCATCATCTCGCTTCGCATCGCGGTGTGATAAACGAACGCCGCCTCAATGGCCGCGGCCTCCATCACATCGCCCTTTTGCACGCGATCGTAAAAGTCCATGTTCGAATGATGGGTGCGGGTGCCATATTCGAGCGGGTCCTGATTGAACCCGAATCCGGGCAGGCCTACGTAGGAGAACGAAGTGTGATCGGTCCCGCCGGGAGCCCGATTCGCCTCCGCGCTGACGCCGGTGACCACGGTGGCGCCTAAATCGTGGAACGGAGCCAGCCAGGCTTCGAAAATCGGCCGCGCCAGATCGTTCCCGCCTACTCCGATGCCGCGAAATTTGCCCGAACCGCTGTCGTCGTTGTAATAGGCGGAAAGCTTCTCATACTCGGGCTTCAGCTTCATATCCGCCCGATCCGCGAAATGATTCTTCACATACGCGATGGACCCGAGCAGCCCTTCTTCTTCGCCGCTCCATAGGGCCAGCCGAACGGTGCGGTCCATCTGGACGTTCAGCGACTTGAGAATCCGCATAGCTTCGATGGCCACGCTGGACCCGGTGGCGTTGTCGGTGGCGCCGGTCGCGCCGTGCCAGCTATCGAAGTGGCCGCCGACCATCACGATTTCATCCTTCTTGCGCCCGCCGGGAATTTCAGCGATTACGTTGAAGGACGGTTCCTCCTGGTCGCCGATTTTTGCGCGAATATCGAACTCCAGCTTGACTGGGATCTTGTGTTGCAGCAGGCGCGCGATGCGATTGTAATGCTCCGAGGCGATTACCACCGCCGGAGGAGGCACGGGATCGCCTGCCTTATAGGACCCGAAGCTAGTCCCGAAAACCGTTCCGCCGTCCTGGGTCGGGCTGAAGGTCACTATGACAGCCGGTTTCTCATCGATCAGGAATTGAATCATCTTTTCGCGAAACCGCCGGGCGGCTCCAGGATCGGCAGGAGCTGCATTCCCGCGCCCGCCGCGTCCCCCGAAGTTGAACAATTCGCGATTCGCCAGATCTTCCTCGGTCAGCCGATGGGCCAGAGGAGCCGTTTGCATCTCCAGCTCCTTCGGCGCCATGGTCAGAACCATCTTGCCGCGAAGTTGTCCCTTATATTTGTCGAGATCCGCTTGCGTCGTGAGGACGGCCAGCACGGCATCGCCGCGAACCGGCCCATTGGTACCGGAGGTCCACGCCAGCGGAAATCCGATCAGAGGCGAATACTGCGGCTCCAGCATGTGGCCTTCGTAGTGGGTTAGGTTCCAGCTACGCCCGAATGCTCCCCAAGGCTCCTGCTTGACGTTGACCAGGCCGTAGCTCTCCAGGCGTTTCACAACCCAATCGGCAGCGTCATGAAATCCCGTCGAATTGGTCACCCTAGGCCCATTCACATCGGTGAGATAAAACAGGGTATCCATCACCTGAGAATTGTCGAACGCCTCGGCGCGAATCCGATGAATGATGTTCAGATCCGGTTTATCCTGCGCAAAACACAAAGACCCGATCAACGCGAGAAAAAATACACGAGCACGCATATCCAACCGAGCATATTACAAATTGTTATCTGCGTCTATCTGCGTGGATCCGCGGCCGGCTCAAAGCACGTCCGCGAAGCCGCGCTTCAAGTGCCGGAAAAACAGGCCTCCGATGATGAACATGGCGACCGAATAGCTCGCCAGGACGGCCAGCTCATGCCACGAGGGCCAGCGGGTGGATAACAATCTGGCTCGATAGGCGCGGACCACCCACAGCATCGGATTCAGCAGCAGCCATTTGTGCAATGCCGCCGGAAGCTGCTTCTCCGTGATCATGATCGGCGTCATCCAGAACCAGAGCGTCATCACGACGACGACCACTTGCGCGGTGTCGCGAATGTACACATGCAGGCTCGCCGCGATCCAGCCGACGCCCACCGCGAGCAGTCCGATGAACAACATATATACAGGCAACAACAGGATTTTCAGGCTTACGGCCTTCAGGAAAATCGACACCGCGCCCACCACCAGCGCCAGCGCGATCAGATGGCTGATCAGCGAGGAGAGAAAAATCGACACCGGCACCACTTCGGCCGGAAACATGGTCTTGGTAATCAGGTTCGACTGATCGATCAGCGAGCCGGCCGATCGCGTCACAGTGTCCTGAAACAACAGCCATGGCAGGAACCCGCAGAACATGAACAGCGGAGTAATTCGTGGTGTCTTCGCCGGGCGGCAGGGTGGTATGCAGACACACCTGGAAGATGAAGTAATAGCTGAACAGCAGCACCAGCGGATGGATCGCGCCCCAAAGCCATCCGGCCGCCGACCCGACATAGCGCTGCTTGAAATCCCGGCGCACCAGTTGCCAGATCAGGGTACGGCGCTCGACTAAATTGCGCGCGAAATGCCGTCCCGGAATGCGGTTCACTAAGAACGAGTCTAACAGGCAGCTATCGGCCGCGAACTACCAGGAACCCGGTCTCGACGTTCCCATCGCTGATCCGGTTCCAGATCACACGCGCGGATCCCTTGGCCTCGACATGCGCAAACTCGACAATCTGGCCGGCAGCCAATCGGGCATAGTTGTGAGCCATCCGGAAGCCGCTGGCGCTGACGTCCATCAGGCGTCCTTCGAGGTTCCGAGGCTGCGGGTCTGAAAACCGCACGCGGACTTCTCCGCTCGCCTCGCGGCGATGTTCCCGGCGTTGTTCAGAGACGCTGGTCCGCTCGCTCATACCGAAACTCGCGCCCCTTCCGAATCGTACAACTTCAATTTGCGGCTCAAGGTCCGCCGTGAAATCCCGAGCCTTGCCGCGGCAGCCTGCTGGTGGCCGCCCGTGGCTTCGAGAGCGTCCATGATCATGCGCCGCTCCATGCCGTCCAAGCTGGTCGTATTCACATGGCCGCCCGGCGCGTGCAGCGAATTACCGAACGGCAGGTCTTCCGGCAGGATCACCGGACGATCGGCGAGCACCGCCGCCTTGGTGACTACGTTCCGCAGTTCCCGGATGTTGCCGGGCCAGGAATGCCGTGTCAGAGTCTCCAAAGCCGCATCGGAAAAACGTAACTGCGGGTCCTGTTGCGCCAGGAAATAGCACGCCAGCGGACCAATGTCCTCGATCCTGGTACGCAGAGCCGGCACCACCAGCGTGATCTGGCTGAGCCGATGATACAAGTCGCCTCGAAACCGCCCCTCCGCCACGGCGGCTTCGAGATTCTGATTGGTAGCGGCAACGACGCGTACGTCCACCGAAATTTTGCGAACTCCCCCGAGCCGGTAGTATGCCACGCCGTCGAGTACCCTCAGGAGCTTCACTTGCATTTTAGGGTCCAGCTCTCCGATCTCATCCAGGAAGATGGTCCCTTGGTGCGCCAGTTCGAATAAGCCCGGCTTCGCGGAATCGGCGCCGCTGAAGGCTCCTTTGTCGTAGCCGAAGAGTTCGCTTTCCAGAAGATGTTCGGGCAGCGCGGCGCAGCTCAAGTCGACCCAAGGCTTGTGAGCGCGCATGGAGTGATGATGGATGGCGCGTGCGATTACCTCCTTGCCTGCGCCACTTTCGCCGGTGATCAGGACCGTAGCGTTCGATCGAGCGACGCGCTCCACCAGCCCGATCAGGCTGCGCATCGGCTCGCTCGCGATGATGGCGTGCATGCCGAGGAATACAGAAGTCTCTGGCATCCGTTCGTGAACCATTACGTATCCATTTGGCCAGTTATCGGGACAATGTACCCTCCGCTGAACACCCTAGTACCCCCCGGAAACGCACTCGGGAGATGAGACAGTTTGTCGCAAGACCCGCCTGGCCGCAGTGCCAATGTGTCCCATTTGGCGCACCCAAGTCGTTCAAAAGACGAGATGGCCCAGGGCATGCAACAAGTGGAGTCACATGAATGCGCCGGTGGATAAGCTGCCCAGAGGGGCGCGAATTTATATCGCTCTGACCGTCGCGGTGGGAGTTGCCGTGCTGGGCGTCAACCTGGCGAATTGGGAATCGCCGGATCTATTGAAATTCGGCAGCTTCCTGATGGTGGCGCTGTGCTCTTCCGGGATGCGGATCAGCGTACCGGGCATCACCGGCACGCTTTCGCTGACATTTCTTTTCGTTTTATTCGGAATTGTGGAGTTGACGCCTTCAGAGACCATCGCTCTCGGAGCACTGGTCACAGTAGTGCAATGCTACTGGAGCCAGCCGCAACGCCCGCGTCTGGCGAAGGTAGGATTCAACGTCGCGACCATGGTGCTGGCGATCGCGGCGGCGGAGGCGGTGTATCACGCTTCCGCTATGGTGGCGCATCAAGTCGACCCAGCCATCCGTTTGGCCGCGGCGACGTGCACTCTGTTTTTCCTGAATACCGGACCGATCGCGCTGGTGATCACGCTCGCGGAAAATAAATCGCTGGGCGCGACGTGGCGCGCGTGCTTTTTTTGGTCGCTCCCCTACTACCTGGGCGGCGCCGCGCTGGCGCAAGTCACCAGCCTCTTAAACCATTTCGTCGGATGGCAGACGGTGTTGCTGACAGGGCCGGTGGTGTATTTGATTTATCGATCCTACGGGTTGTACCTTGCCCGCGTCGAAAATGAAAAGACTCACGCGGAAGAAGTGTCCAGCCTGCATCTGCGTACGATTGAGGCGCTGGCGCTGGCGATTGAAGCTAAGGATCAGACGACGCATGGCCATCTGCGGCGGGTCCAGATTTACGCAACCGAGCTCGGCAAGGAACTGGGCCTGAAGCGCGAAGAGCAGGAAGCCCTGCGCGCGGCATCGCTCCTGCACGACATCGGCAAGCTGGCCGTGCCCGAGCATATCATCTCGAAACCCGGCAGGCTGACGCCCGAAGAGTTCGAAAAGATGAAGATTCACCCGGTGGTGGGCGCCGAGATTCTGGAACGCGTCCAGTTCCCCTACCCGGTGGTTCCCATAGTCCGGGCGCATCACGAGAAGTGGGACGGAACCGGCTACCCGAGCGGCTTGGCCGGCGAAGATATTCCCATCGGCGCACGAATTCTGGCGATGGTGGATTGCCTGGACGCGCTCGCCACCGATCGTCAGTATCGCCGCGCATTACCGCTCGACGAAGCCATGAAGATCGTGCAATCGGAATCCGGCAGGGCATTCGATCCCAAGGTGGTGGAGCTTTTGACTCGCCGCTACGTCGAGCTCGAAAAGAAAGCCCAGGAGCGCGGTATCGAAGAGCAAGGCACGCTATCGGTGGACCTCAAGATTGAACGTGGAGACGCGCCCGCAGCCGGCTTCGTAGGCTCGTCTGCGCCCGTGGAAGTCAGCAGGACGCAGTCCATCGACTTCCTGACCTCCATCGCAGCCGCCCGGCAGGAAGTGCAGGCGCTGTTCGAGATCGCGCAGGACCTGGGAAATTCACTCAGCCTGGACGAAACTCTCAGCGTGCTGGCCGTGCGTTTGCGAAAGATTATTCCCCATCATTCCTTCGCAATCTGGTTGAAACGCGAGGACGTGTTGAAACCGGACTACGTAAGCGGCGACGATTTCCGCCTGTTTTCCTCGCTGGAAATTCCCATGGGACAAGGGCTTTCCGGCTGGGTAGCCGAGAACCGCAAGCCGATCCTGAATGGAAACCCCTCGGTCGAACCCGGATATTTGAACGATCCCTCGAAATTCTCGACGCTGCGGTCCGCGGTTGCGGTTCCGCTTGAAGGCGTCAACGGTGTGCTCGGAGTCCTCTCCCTCTATCATGCCGACCGGGACGCCTTTACGAAGGATCATTTGCGCATCTTGCTCGCAATCAGCGCCAAGATCGGGCTCTCGATTGAAAACGCCCTTCGTTTCAAGCAAGCGGAATCCTCGGCAACCACTGACTTTTTGACCACATTGCCCAATGCCCGTTCGTTATTTGTGCAACTCGACGCGGAGCTGTCGCGCGGCCATCGCAATGACCTGCCGATGGCGGTTCTCGTTCTGGACCTGGACGGATTCAAAGGCGTGAATGATCGGTTCGGACACCTGGAGGGCAACAAAGTCTTGCATTCGGTGGGAACTGGACTAAAATCGGTCTGCCGCGAATACGATTACATCGCGCGCATGGGCGGAGATGAGTTTGTGGTGCTGCTACCGGGTGCGGGTCCGGGGGATGTCCACACCAAGATCGCCCAACTGCGATCGGTGGTGCAGGACGTGGGCCGCGGCATGTTCGGCGGCAACGCGCTTACCGTGAGCATCGGAGTGGCGCACTTTCCACTGGATGGAAATGACGCGGAACAGCTTCTGGCCGAAGCCGATCGGCGAATGTACAAGGAAAAACGCACGCATCAGGAAAAGCCTTCAAAGACCTTCGAGTCCGCCTGGAATACGGACTGGGTGGGAAGCGTTCAGTAGGTCAAGAAGGCTCGGGCTCGGCTGGCGGGAAGCCCGTAACTCCTGCGCCCGTTTCAAGACTTTCCTCCGGCGTCGACAGCCGGTGAAGCGCAATCATTCCGGCGATGCCGATCGCGGCCGTCATCGCGCTGGCGGCAATGCGCGCGTTATCTGAGAGCGCCAGCGCCGCTCCGGATCGAAACGCGATCAGCCAGGCAACGGTCACCAATCCGCCTCCGCCGCAATACCACCACCGTACGGAACGCGATAGCGACGGCATCACGCCTGCAATCAATGACATCAGGAAAGGCAGCGCGACCATCGCGTCGACCAGATAATGTTCGCCGGAGCCCAGGATCGCAGCGAGCGTAGCCGTTAGGATGGCTACCGAAGCCACGAAAAGCGGCCATCTCAGCTCGACGGATACGAATACGAACAGTATCGCCCAAGCGATGTGCAGAGAAGGCATCGCATTGCGCGCGCAGGGCGCCAGCAGGGACGCGCCCATCGGAAGCGTCGCGGGGCTCGGCTCGGTCCAGGGAAAGGTTCCTGCAAATCGATAGACGGGCCCCGCGGCGGGACAAAGCTGGTACAGCGCGAATCCGACCACCCCGAGCAAGATAAAGCAGGACTGAGCGTGCCAGATCCGGCGCGGCGGATAGGCGATGATCAGCATCCACGCGAGTGCCGCCCAGAGTGGCAAAGCGTTGTAAATACACAAGCAGATGCGGAACAAATCGGGGTGCGCGGCCATGAATCGTCCTAATACAAAAGCCGGACCGCCGAGAGAGCGGTCGAAGGCGTACAAGGTGTAATCGTATGTGTACGGTGTAAATTTGATGGCAGTGCCGACGGCCAGAGTGGAAAGCGCGCACAGAATCGGAATGGCAGTCAGCATGACCAGAGTGGGTTTTAGGCGATCCGTGTCTCCCGGCGTCCAATACCATCGGATCATGGTGAGGACTACAGCCGCGAGTCCAAGCAGACCGCCGGGATAGGCCAGCCACCAACCCGGATAATGATCGATGGGGCCGCCGTAGAGGTGGTAGATTGCCGCATAAGCAACACCACCGGCCAGAACCAGCGCGCCTCGTCGAACCGACCAGCCGGTCCAGATGAATCCGGCCACGCTTCCGGTGAGGCCGAAAGCGATATACGGGTTCGCAGGAACCTTAAACATCGCGAGGAACAGGAGCGAGCCGAGTAGCAGAGCCGCGGTTTGTATGGAGCGGTAAAGCATTTCGGTACGCATATGATCTTAACATCGGCGGATAAGGCTTTAGCCGTAGGGCTGGAGGTTCCCGGTTATCGGGACGATAGAAGGAGGTGAGTCTATCCGCTCCGCGCGTCCCGACGCTCGATGGCTGGCGCGCCGTCGCCGTGCTCATCGTCGTCTGGGGACACTTGGCGCCGGGGTTCTACGCGACCGAAGCCGAGTGCTATCGCGATAGCCTGTCACGGTTCGGAGGCTTCGGTGTCGACGTTTTCTTCGGCATCAGCGGCCTGATTATCACCAAGCTGCTGCTGGACGAATATCGCCAGTCCGGACGCCTCAATTTTCGTGGATTCTACGTAAGGCGAGCGTTCCGAATCTTGCCGCCGTGTTTTCTTTATCTTGGGGTAGTGGTGTTGACGGTAGGAGTGCGGACCCCGCTGGAGTGGATTTCGTCGGCATTTTTCTTCCGCAACTACATTCCCGATGCCATGGCGACCAATGCCACCAAGCACTTGTGGTCGTTGGCGGTGGAAGAGCATTTCTACCTGTTCTGGCCTCTGCTGGTAGCGGTAATTGTCGGGCGGCTGGGATTCGAGAAAGCGCCAAAGGCGATCGCCTGGATCGCGATCGCCTGCGGATTATGGCGCGTCGCGGACGCGCAGAACGGGATTTCCACGCACTGGCTGCCGCAGGTTCCCGTCCATTTCCGGACCGATTTGCGTTTAGATGCATTGCTGTGGGGCTGCGCGGCCGCTTTCTTACTTACGGACGCCAGAGCGTTAGAAAAATTGCGCCGCGGCTTTAGCCCGTGGATGTTCGGAGGAGTCCTGCTGCTGGCCTTGGGCTGCGTGGCTATGTACTCGCAGTTGACTTCGCTGTGGCTTGCGATCCTGATTCCGGTGGCGTTGCTGGGAACGATTCTGCATCCCGAGTGGGCTCTTAGCCGAATTCTCGACCATCACTGGACCCGCGCACTCGGCCGAATTTCGTACAGTTTGTATCTGTGGCAGCAGCTTTTTCTGGTATCAGGCTGGGAAAAGCGTAACATGATGCAGCGGTTTCCGTGGAACATCCTTCTAGCGGTCGCCATTGCAGCGTTGAGTTATCAGTTACTTGAGAAGCCGTGCATGGCCTTGGGGCGGCGCCTGTCGGCTCGGATGAATCCGACACCCAGTGCACGGGAACTACAGATAATCAGCGTGTAGAATTGGTCTTGACAAGTTTCGCTTTTTGTTCTCTAATGGGTGAAGAGAAAGCGAACATCATGTCCACCTCCCCATACATCGGACCGGCGGGTTGGGCGTATCCACACTGGAGAGGAGTGGTATATCCGACTGCTGGTCCCCATCCGCTCGAAACGCTCGCGCGCCAAGTTGGTGCGATAGAGATCAACAGTTCATTTTATCAACCCCTTAAAGCCGAGATCGTGAAGTTATGGATCAAGAAAGTTCAAATAAATCCACACTTCAGGTTTACAGCCAAACTCCATCAGCGATTCACGCATTACCGGATTTTGGAAGACGCCGAGGTGAATACCTTCAAGGAAGGCTTGAGGCCTTTGCTCAGCGCTGGGAAACTGGGCGCCGTGTTGATGCAATTCCCATGGTCCTTTAAGTTTACAGGCGAGAATCGCGAGTTTTTCATTAAGCTTCGGCGCGCTTTCAGCGAGTTCCCGCTAGTCGCCGAAATGCGACATGACAGTTGGATGGCGGAGGAGGCCATTGGAACTTTTATCGATTACCGGGTGGGGTTCTGCAATATCGATCAGCCGGAGTATGTGCGGGCGATGCCGCCCACCGCGTTTCTGACCTCCAGTGTCGGCTATGTGCGGCTGCATGGGCGGAATCCGAAGAACTCGTTGGGCGCTTACGATCGGTCGGCGACACGCGGCAGGCAGCATGATTATCTCTACTCTGAGCCGGACCTGGTGGAATGGGCTGCCCGGATCGAGCGGGTCGGGCGGTATGCCGATTCAACCTTCGTGATCTTCAACAACGACGCGGCGGCGAAGAGCATGGTCAATGCGCTCCAGTTACAGTCGATCACAACGGGAGTGCGAACGGCGGCGCCGCGAGAATTACGGCGGAGGTTCCCGCTGGAGCTGGAACAGTTCGGAGTGCGGCATATCGAACAGCAGTGTCTGTTCTCAGCGGCCTAATCGATCATAGTGGGCCGCGGGCCTTGTACAATAGGTCCGCATGACACATCGATTCTTACCTTGGGATACGGTTCCGCTCGAACAGATGAGCGACATGATTTCGCGAAAAGTGATCAGTGGCGAAAAGGCCATGGTCGCGCAGGTTTTCCTTAAGAAAGACGCAGTGGTGCCGGAGCATTCGCATGAGAGCGAGCAGATCACTTACATCGTATCGGGCGCGTTGAAGTTCGATATCGAGGGCCGCGAAGTGATTGTTCGCGCCGGCGAGGTGCTGCATATTCCTTCGTTTGTGCCGCATCGGGCGGTGGCGCTCGAAGATACTTTGGACGTCGATATTTTTGCACCCATCCGGACAGATTGGCTGACCAAAGACGACGCGTATCTGCGGCGCGGCGAGCGGGAGAAGACCTAAACGCCATGGATCTGGGACTAAAGGATAGGGTGGCGCTGGTGGCGGCGTCGAGCCAGGGATTGGGCAAGGCCGTCGCGCTTGGGCTGGCGAGGGAAGGCGCGAAGCTGGCGTTATGCTCGCGCGATCGAGCGGCGATCGAAGCTACGGCGGAGGAGATTCGGAAGGAAACCGGCGTCAAAGTTCTGGCTGCGGCGGTCGACGTGACTAACGAGGGCCAGGTTCGCGAGTTCGTTGGTCAGACGAAGGCTCGGTTTGGAGGCATCGATATTTGGATCGCGAATGCGGGGGGACCTCCGGCAAAGGGGTTCGATGCGATCACGATTGAAGAGTGGCGGCGCGCGATCGAGTCGAATTTGATGAGCACGATTTTCTTTGCGCGCGAGGTTTTGCCGGGCATGAAGGAACGGCGATGGGGCCGGCTGATCACCATCACATCGCTCACGGTGAAGCAGCCGGTGGATGGGTTGATCCTCTCGAACTCGAGTGCGCGCGGGCGTCGCGGGACTGGTAAAGAGCCTGTCGAACGAATACGCGGCGCACAATGTCCTGGTAAACAATGTTTGTCCAGGTTATACGGCGACGGACCGGCTGGGGGAGCTTTCCTCTACGCTGGCGAAATCCGGAGGCGTGACGGAGGCTGAAGTGGAAAAGCGCTGGACCTCTCAAATTCCGCTAGGTCGGCTGGCGCGGCCGGATGAATTTGCGGATGTAGTGATCTTTTTGTGTTCCACGCGGGCGAGTTATGTCACGGGGCAATCGATCGTTATCGATGGGGGGTATGCGAAAGGACTGCTCTGATGGACGATTTAGGCGATGTTTTTGCGGCCTTGAAGCCGGTGTTCGGGAAATTCGTGAAGCGGCTGGCGATCAAGAACGACACGCCAGCCGAATATACGCTGGTAACTAAAAAGCCGTCGCCAATGCCGCAACATAAGGGGCAGCCTATGTTTTTCGGATCGTTGGTCTTAGGTAAAGGCTACGTGACGCTTCACTTGCTACCGATTTACATGAATGAGCCTCTGACCAGAACATTGTCCGAAGAATTGCAGAAGCGGAAGCGGGGCAAGGGGTGCTTCAACTTCAAGAAAGTTCCAGACCCAGCCGGGATCGCGGACTTGAAGAAGCTGATTGAGGCTGCGTCAGGAGTTGGGAAGAGAAGAAATGGGTGTAGGCGATGACCAGCGCGTCACTTGTTCGGCAAGTGTGTTCAGCGCGTTGGTCATGCGGTCGGTTTCAATGACAATCCACGGATTGGCGCCATCCGCGATAAGGCGGTTGTGATCCGCGCGGAGGTCGGGCAGGGGTTCCGATGGGCCCAGCGAGCCGCGTAAACGGGCGGCTAGAACTTCGAGAATTTTTTCCAAATCGTGCGAGAAGATCTTAAAGGCTTTCGGGGCGGGCGGCTGCGGCGCTAGTAGTCCGGCCTCGATCGCCATCGCCGAGTGAATGAAACGATGCGAACTGGCAAGCATTGCGTTGATCAGGCGAAGCCGATCGGCGTCGGCGTAGGGTTCGGCGCTGAGGCGGTCGACTGAGGTTTCGACATTGGAGCGAGCCCGGCGGCCATCTACGCGAAGCCGGTCTAACTCGCCCGAACCGGCGCTATGGCCGTCGATGTAGGCTTGTGAAAGGGCATGAAAATAGAATCGATAGGTGTCGAGCATATGGCCCATGGCTTCCCGAACTTGAGTTTGTTCCCGGGTGGGCCAGATGAGATAGATCAGCAGCGCTAAGGCTCCGCCGATGGTGGTGTTCAGGGCGCGGGCGACGATGACATCCTTGGGTGCGACGCCGTTTAGAGAGACGAGAAAGACGATCAGAGCGCTGAGCAGGGTCACCAGGATCCCGTAGTTGGCCCGTCCGAGGGAGCGCTGGACCAGCGCCAGAATTCCGATGCATATCACGTGGACGTAGGCGTCGGGCGCGACCAGATGGAAAAGCACCGTGGCCAGCATTAGGCCGGCGTAGGTTCCGGCTAAACGCAGGACGCCCCTGCTGAAGGTGTTGCCGAAGTCGGGTTTGAGCACCAAGGCGATGGTCATCGCGAGCCAATAGGAGCGGGGCAGGAAGAGAGCTCGGGCGATGATGCTGCCGAGCGGATACAAATCGCGAGGCGAATGGCGTGGCGGAAGGCCGAGGAATCGAGAGACAGGTTGGCTCGTACGGTTGCGAGCCATCCGCTGAGCCGCAACTTCCACAGCGTGTGTACCTCGCGTGCCGCGAAGGCTTCTTCGCCGGCTGGAGTAGTGCTTCTGGCGAGTTCGAGCGCGGCCCGGAGCTGGCCCGCCAGGGCGTCCATTTGAGACTGGGCTTCAGTGAGGTAGGCTTTCTGAAGGTCGGAGGAAGTCGGACCTCCGCGGAGGATTTCAGGCTGGAGCGGGACCAAGCCGGGTAGGGGCTCGCCTTGTAGCGAGCGGCCAATCGCGAGGAGCAAGGAAGAGGCGCGATCGAGGAACTGGTCGATAATGGCGGCGGAGGGTTCGGCGGCGTCTTCCTTACGGATGCGGGCAAGGTTGCGGCTGAGGGCGAAAAGCGCGAGCCGAATGCGCTCGCCTTGGCTGACCAGCAGGAACAGGCGCTCAGCCTCGACGCTGTGGTCGCTCGAGAGCGGCGACAGGACGTCCTGGGCTTGGGTGCTCTGCTGGCTGGCGAGCGGCGCGCCGTAAGGATTGGGAGGTGCGATGGCCGCGCGAGCCAGTTCGCGATAGAAATCGCCGATGACGATGCGTTCCGGTTGAAGCCCGCGAATCGGCCACGGTGCGATGGCGAGCGCCATTTGAAAGAGGCCGGCTCCGAAGGCGATCAGACCTGAGAAGACGGCTTGCACGGGAGTCATTGATTGCGCGGTGTAGATCACGATTACGACCAGGCTGATCATGCCGATATCGGCGGCGGAGGTGCCAAGACAAACCACTAGCCCGGCTGCGAAGGCCCAGAGGGTGCGAACCACAACCATCGCGACATCGTTGCGGGCGGCCAGAGCGCCGATGACGACCGCGGCTCCGCCGATCAGGCTGGAAGCCAGCATGCGAATGGCCCGGCTGCGGTAGGAATCGACGCCGTCGGCTGCGGCAACATTAAGAGCGCCGGTGGCGGCCACGAGTCCCGCAGCGGGATAGCCGAGACGAACAGCGATAGCTAAGGGCACGACGATGCCGAGGGAGTTTCGAAGGCCCATCCACAGGTCGATCTTTTTGCGGTCGAATTGAGTCAGGGCGCGCCAGAATGCCTGGAGGGGGCGAGGATGAGGCGCCGGGGCGGCGATCGTCGTCATTCCAAGCTGTTGAGGTAGTTTTCGATCTCGGATTGGTGTCCGTAAATGGCCCAACCGAGGGGCGTGGCGTGGTGGATTTTGTCTTCGACATCGGTGCGCGCGCCGCGCTCGATCAGCAGGCGAACCACGGCATCGTGTCCAGCCACGGCGGCTTGATGAAAGGGTGTCGAATGCGCGTGCATGCCGGGGGGATTGAACTGGTTGGGGTCCGCTCCGGCATCGAGGAGGAGACGGACGACATCGGCGTGTCCGTGTTGAGCTGATAAAGCTAAGGCTTGGCGGCGGCTTTCAGCGCTAGCAAGCGGAAGAAGATCGCGGGTTTGGGCGAGCTGGCCTAGTCCGGCCGCAGCCGCGAGGCTGTCTAATCTCGCGCCTCGCCGAGCGAGCGTTTCGGCCGCGGGGAGGTAACCGAAAGCGAGGGCGGTAATGAGCTGATCGGGGGAGGCGCCGAAATCGAGAAGTGTCTCGACCAGGGGGACTTCGACGCCCGGCTTGGGCGGGATGGACGCTTGAGACCAGCATCGCCATGGTGGTGGAGGGCGCGCCGTACATGTTCGCGGTGGCGTCGACTGGGGCGCCGTTTTTGAGCAGGATTGTGGCGATCTCGACGGCATTCGGGGGTGTTTTCTGGCGATACTGCTCCACTCCATTGGCTGCGATGTAGTGGAGAAGAGTCCCTCGGTGGATGCGGGTGGATCGGGCGTGGACCAGGTCGGGATTCTTAGAGATAGCGGAAGTGAGGGCTGCGGTGTCGCCGGCGACGATGGCATCGGCGGCGGATTCGAATTGGAAAACGGGAGAATTTTCATCCGCGGCGGCTTGGGCGAAGTTCGCGAGCCCGGGCCAGTCTTCGAAGTGATACCAACCGGGCAGGTTGAAGGAGGGATCCAAGGCGGCGGCTTGCTGGCGGTACTGATCGATGGTCGACTGGAGCGGCAAAGGGTTCATTCGTGGCGCAATGCTCCTATGGGGTCGATGCAGGTGGCGCGGCTGGCGGGCACCAGGCAGGCTGCGGCGGCGACTATGATCAGCAAGAGCGCGGCTCCGAGGAATGACTGCGGATCGGTTTGAGTTACCTGGAATAGCTCGGATTTTATCAGGGTCGCCAGAAAGAAGGCTCCGAGAAGGCCTGAGGCTACCCCTAGGATCACTGGGCGCAGGCCGTCGAAGATTATGGTTCGGATTACGCGTGCACGATCCGCGCCCAGGGCCATGCGGATGCCGATTTCGAGGGTGCGCTGCGCGGTCGAATGCGCGACGACGCCGAAGATTCCGATGCTGGCCAGGAATAGGGCGGCGAAGGCGAAGAAGGCGACCATCCTGCTCTGGAATCTCGGCTCGCCTACGGTTTCCGAAATGCGATCCTGCATGGTTCTTATATCGAATACGGGCATGCCGGGATCGGTGGAGCGGATGACTTTAGCTACGGTGCCGGCCATTGACATGGGATCGCCGGCGGTGCGCAGGATCAGAGCGTCGTCGCCCTGCGGAAAGTAAATTTGGGGTTGGGCGGCCAGTCCAAGAGTTCTGGTTTTCACATCTCCTGCGACGCCGACGATGGTCATCCAGACGAAGTCGCATTTGGCATCACGGCAGGGCGGAGGCACGCCGATCTGCTGACCGACGGCCCCTTCGGGGAAAAAAGTGCGCGCTAGTGTTTCATTGACGATCACGACGGCCGAATCGGCCGGGGTAAAGACGCGCCCGGCGTGCAGTGGAATCTCCAAGGTCTTGAAGTAATCGATACCAACCGGAGTGAGCGTGGCGAACTGGGTGCCGGGGCCGCTGGAGGAATCGTAGGACCTGCCTTTGATACCGAAAGGATCGCCGGAGCGGGCGTTGATCCCGCCTCCGCGGACCGGCATGGGGCCGACGGTGGCGGAGGTCACGCCGGGGAGGGCGGCCAGCTTTTCGCGCAACGCCTCGTAAAATGCGGCGCGCCGAGGCGGCGTGGTCTGGCGGGCGAAGTCGGTTCGAAGGGTCAGGAGGTGGGAGGGATTAAAGCCGGGGTTGACTCGAGTCAGGCGCGAGAAGCTCTTGAGCAGGAGTCCGGCGCCGATCATCAACGTGACGGCGAGCGCGACTTCCGCGGTGACCAAGATTGACGCGGCGCGGCGGCTATGGCGGGTGGCTCCGCGGGCGCCCCAGGTCATGCGAGCGGAAGCTAATGCGGGCGCGAGTCCGAACAGCACGCAGATGATGCAGGAGACCGCCAGGGTGAAAACAAGGGCGCGCGTATCAACGCTGATTGCGGCGACCCCGGTGCCTATTTTTTGCGCACTGGCGTTCATGCCGCCTAACGCAGCCGGGCTCAACCGGACCAGGAGCTTTACACCCCATATCGCAGCGAGCGATCCTAGGGCGCCGCCGATCAGGGCGAGTGCGGCCGATTCTCCGATCCATTGCGCCATCAATCGGGCGGTAGTGGCTCCCAGGGCGCGGCGCACGGTGGTTTCTTTTTCTCGGGATACAGCGCGGACCAGCAGAAGATTCGCGACGTTAACGCAAGCGATTAGCAATACCAGGGCCACCGCGCCCAGAAGGAGCAGCGTCACGGTCCGATATTGGCCCAGGAACTGATCGTGGAGAGAAACGACGGTCACTCCATAACCTGCGTCTTCGCCGTGCGGACCCATGTAGGGATGCTCGGTTTCGTCGACATGTTTGGCAGCGGCGCTGAGGGCGGCTTGCGCGGCGGCGAGTGAAACTCCGGGTTTCAGGCGCGCCAGCATCCGTGTGGCATTCCCCCAACTGGCGCGCGTGTCGAGCGGAACGGGAATCCAGACATCAACGTTTCCGGAGGTCATGCTGAAGTCGAAATCCGGGGACATGACACCGATGACGCGGCGAGAGCGGCCCCGGATCTCGATTGACGTTCCGAGAACGGACGAATCGCCTCCGAAAAGCCGCTGGAAGAGTGAATTTCCGAGAACGACGGTGGGGTCGGCGGAGGCGCGGTATTCTTCGGACGTGAAAATTCGACCGATTAGGGCGCGAGGGGCGAGCATTTGGAAGATCCCGGGGCTGACGGTCATTAATGAGATGCGCTCGGCTCCGGCGTTGCCGGTTAGGGTGGTGTCATACCAAAAGACGCCGCCTGTCGTGTCAAAGATATTGTCTAGATGGCGATAGGCATCGGCGGTGTGGAATTCGGGTGAGCGGCGGGGAAGGCCGTATCGGCTCAGTTTGTCCCAGACCATGACCAGGCGGTTGGAATTTGGGTAGGGAAGAGGGCGCAGGAGGACGGCATCGACCACGCTGAAGATCGCGGTGTTGGCTCCAATGCCGACTGCAAGGGTCAGGATCGCAGCCACGGAGAAGCCGGGGGCTCTGCGGAGGGCTCGCAACGCAAGTCGAAGATTCTGCCACAAGGAATCGAGCCGCATCATATATAGCTAGTGTACTAGTATACTAATACATTGTCCATAAGAACATAGAAGGTTCTTGCGACGATTGTATTGCAAATCCGACGCCGGATATTTATGGGCCAGTCATGGCGGGTTCATTGGCTGCTGATATTCTCGCTTCGCCGAATTGGCAAATACACCAAAAGGATCAACCATGTCGAAAGAAATCGCCGATCATCACGGAAAAGCAGCTGAACATCATGAGCATGCGGCCCGCCACCATCGGGCGGCCGCGGAGCAACACTCCGCCGGGAATCACGAGAAAGGGGCGCATCACGCGCACGCCGCTCACGGGCATCACCTGGAGGCGACGCATCACGCCGAAGAGGCCACCAAGGCGCACGCGAGGGAGCACGGGAATCCCGAATAGTAAGAGGCGCCCTTACAGAACCACTTCGTAGGGGCGCATCATTTCGTTGTCTTCGTGTTCAAGGACATGGCAGTGCCAGACGTATTTGCCGGGGTAGCCGTCGAAACGGACGATGAAGCGGGTCACCATGTTGGCATGGGCGCGGACGGTATCTTTCCAGCCGGATTCGGAGGGCTCTGGCGGCTCATTCGGGCCGCCATAGCGAATCTCGCGCGTGACTTTGTAGAGTTCGCCGTTAAAACGCCGGCGGTCGAGGAGCCGGAAGCGAACCAGGTGGAGATGAATGGGGTGGGAGTCGTCGGTGGGGTTCACGATCGACCAGATTTCTGTCGAGCCTAGCTTGGGCTTTTCGGTAATTGGCATATCCCAATGCATCCCGTTGAGCAACATCAGCATCGACTCGCCGCCGCGGCTCATGTATTCCTCAATGCTGAGCATACGGTTTCGCACGGCCGCTGATTCGGGAATCTTGGGTACGGGGCGGAGGGCCGATGGCAGCGAGCTTTCGTCGTTGACCGGCGCGCGGCTTACGCGGAGCTGCATCAGTTCCAGAGTGTCGCTGTGCAGGATGATTTGCTCGCCGGCGTGATCTTTGAAGTCGAGAATCAGATCGACACGCTCACCGGGGGCCAGGACAAAGGAACCGATTCGCGCGGGAGCGTCGAGCAATCCTTGGTCGGTACCGATGAGACTGAAGTCCTGATCGTTAGATAAAGAAAAGTGGAAAAAGCGACCGTTCGAGGCGTTAAGCAGACGGAAACGATACTTGCGCGGCTCCACTTCGAGATACGGGAAAAGCTTTCCGTTCACCAGCATCGCGTTGCCGAAGACTTCTGGGACCCAGGGCGCGCCGGGACGATCCGAGACCGGGTATTCGAGGGAGCCGTCGCGGCGCAGGAAGCGGTCGCAGATCACCAGCGGAATTTCGTAGCGGCCTTCAGGAAGATTCAAGCGATCCTCGACGGCGTCGCGAATGATGTATAACCCGAACAAGCCGGCATAGATATTCAGACGATTGATGCCCATGGCGTGGTCGTGATACCAGAGGGCAGCGGGGTCCTGATCGTTGGGGTATCGATAGGTACGGGATTTGCCGGGCGTGTACCAATCCTCAGGCCAGCCATCGCTTTCGGGAGGCGCTTTGGCTCCGTGGACGTGAACTACGGCGCGCACTTCCGGCTTGTCGGACTCGGCTCCGTGGAGGGTATGGTCGATCGGGAGGAAATGGCGGCGCGGGAGCCGATTCGCCCATTCGACGGTAAGGGGTTGGCCGGTGCGCGCTTCAATGGTGGGACCGGGAACGGAGCGCCCATAGCTCCAGAGTGACGTGGCGGGAAGATCGC
Source organism: Terriglobia bacterium (assembly GCA_963705675.1). Classification (GTDB taxonomy): domain Bacteria; phylum Acidobacteriota; class Terriglobia; order Bryobacterales; family Bryobacteraceae; genus Palsa-187. The sequence goes on along the minus strand of CAVPKR010000005.1, from coordinate 14,568 downwards.
GATGCAGCTTGACCGCGACGGACTGCATGGCGACCCGATATTGGGTGTCTTTGAATGGACGGGCTACGGGCGGAATCGGCAGAGGGTCGACGAACTTCGAAAGAGTGTTGGGATCAAGCTGCGGGACGCGCGCGGTTTTCGCGAACGCCACCGCAGCTTGAAGCAGGGTACGGCGTGTTAGCAAGAAGTTCTATTTTAGCTTGCCGGTGGTCACTTCACCGCTGGTCTCATCGAGCAGGTACTTCTTGTTGTTCGCCTTAGAGAAATCCAGCATGTTGGTGATCGAGTTGGCGATGGTGTCGAAGGAGCCGTTGCCGATGCGCTGGCCGTTCAACCAGTTATCTTCGACGAAACGGATGATGGAGCTTTGATCGGTGACGGTGTGGTCCACGAAATTCTGCTTCGACCAGGGAGAAATCACCATGAAAGGCAAGCGAGGACCGTAGCCGCAGCGGCCTTGAACCGCCGCTCCGTTGGATCCGGGACCCGCTAGGGCGGCCGCGCCATTGCCGCAGGCGCCGGTTCCGGTCAAGGCATCCGACGCACTGGTGGACTGGTTAACGATGGGGCCCATCTGATGGTCATACCAGCCGTCGGAGTCGTCATAAGCGATCACTACGGCGGTGTGGGCCCAGTCGGCGTTGTTCTGGAGGAAATTGATCACGTGGACTACGAAGGCCTGCTCATCGAGAGGATCGGAGTAGCCAGCGTGGCCATCCTGAAAACCGGGAGCTTTTAGAAAACTCACGGCGGGGTAATTCCCGGCCATGATTGCGTCGTAGAAGTCGTGCATGTCGTACTGATGATTCGCGGCGTCGGTGAGTCCGACGCTGGTGACCGATCCCGGACGGGCATGGGTGGGATTCGCGGTCGATTTGTAGTATTGGAACGGTTCGTGGTGCGGGATGTAGTCGGCTTTTTTAGTGTTGGTGACCAGCGAGGTGGTGCTTCGGCTGCAACCGGTGGTGCCATTCGCGTTGGTCACGCCGAGATCGAAACCCTGGGTGAAGAATCCCCAGGAGACGCCGGCGGAGTTGAGCAGATCGCCAATGGTCTGGCCGGTCACGCTATAGAGTTCGCCGGTGGTGGTGGAGCAGACGTCCCCGAGAGGGTCCGCGTCGCCGATCGCGGTGGTCCCGCCGTTGCCGTCAGAGACTACTGAGCCGGTTCCGTTGATGTTGCCGGTAACGCCGTTGGTCTGGCCTGCCACCAGATTGAGGGCACCAGGCGTGGATGGGCCGAAGGTGGTTCCGTACGAGTTATCGCTCATGGCGAAGCGCTGGGCATAGTTCCAAAGCGCAGTGACGGTGTTGCCATCATAGTAGCCCATGGTGAGGCCGATATTGGTGAAGGCGCTGCCGACGGGGCCCGGAGCGGGGGGAGGTCCGGCGACTCCGACGTTGGCGGGGAACGCATCCATCAGTCCGCCGTGAACAGCCATTTGCTGAGGCGTATAGTTGTGATTTTGATCGGAGGTGGCTGCCTGAGAGCGGTCCAGGCGGAAGGGGTTTACGGCGCCGGCTTTATTGGCGGTATTCGATGCATTGGGATTGCGGCTCAGGACTGCTCCATCGAGTCCGTTGACGGCGGGCGTATCGACGATGGCTTTAAACACCGGCGAGCCTTGCGGATTGGCGGCGACGGGATAAGTTCCGAAATAGTGATCGAACGAGACATTTTCCTGAAAAATCACGACCACGTGCTGAATGGGCGTAATGGCGCCGGGCGGCGCGGCTTGTACGCGGGCGGGTGTGAGACCGACGAGCGTACCGTAGATCAAAAACTGGGTGGTCAGAACTGCCACAAATGGGCGCATAGACTCTCCTCTTTAAGTTGAAACCGCAAACGATTCGCAGGCAGACTCCGTCTGCGTAGCGAGATCGTAAAGGAGACGATATCGCGGCCAGGTTGAATTTGGATGAAAATCCTGCAAAGAAGAGGTTTCAACGCGGAAAGACGTAAAGACGGCAACCCGTTGGAGCTTCGGCGGTGCTAGACTAAGCCGTGACTCTGATGCTGATCGAGCGGGTTCCTATGCACATTTCGAAAATCTGCAGATGCTCCCTTTCGAGCGAAAGTCCAAAGGAGCGGCTTGAAAGTACATTTGGTCAATCCAAGCGATACATCGTTTGGGACCGCGGTTATCACCCCACGCTGGCTTTACGTGCTGGCACAGGCAACGCCTTCGGCGTTTGGCGATCCAGAAATCTGCGATGAGACTCTGGAGAGCCTGGATCCAGCCCGGATTCAGCCAGGAGACACAGTAGGGATCGGGATTCATACAGGCAACGCGCTGCGCGGATACGCCATCGGGAGAATTGCGCGCGAACGAGGCGCGTACGTTGTGTTTGGAGGAATCCACGCGACGCTGTATCCGCAGGAAGCGATCGACCTGGGACGCGCGCATTCGGTCGTCAAGGGCGACGGCGACCTGGTATGGGCACAGGCGCTACAAGATTGTCTTCGCGAATCTCCAAAAGAGATTTATGAAGGCGGGCGCGTGGAGCCTGAGGATCTGCAGGCGGCGCGGTGGGATCTGCTGCCGAAGGATCGCTATATGTGGGCTTCGGTGCAGACGGTGCGGGGGTGCGCGAAGCACTGTTCGTTCTGCTCGGTCTGGCGAACGGACGGGCAGCGGCCGCGGCAGCGACATGTTGACGTTGTGATTCAAGAAGTGGTCGAGCTGCGGCGGCGTGGGTTTCGATTTATCGCGCTGGCGGATGATAATTTTTATCCGGTCACGCTTACCGATTTGCGAAACGCAGAACGCCAGGGCAATTACGAAAAGCTCAGTACGCTGAAGGCGATTCGAGCCGAACGGTTCGAACTGATGGACCGGCTGGCGGAGCTGCCGCGCGATTTGACCTTCTATACGCAGATCACCATGGAAGCGGCCGAGGACATCGAGTTTCTCGACGCGATGAAGAGGGCGAAGATTCGAGGCGCGCTAGTAGGCGTCGAGGCGGTTACGGCCGAGGGGCTGAAGGCGGTGTTCAAGGATTTCAATCTTGCGGGCGACGCCCTGGTCCAGCGGCTGAAGACATTTCGCGACCACGGCGTGCACGTGCTGGGATCGTTCATATTCGGGCTGCCTACGGATCGCGAAGATACTTTCGAGGCGACCCGGGAACTGGCTGAAAAGTCGGGGCTCACGTTCGCTCAGTTTGTTATGCTGACGCCGTTTGCGGGCACCGTCGACTTCGAAAAGTGGGAAAAATCATTCGGCGATAATGTGCCGATGGTGGACGGGACGCCGATCACCCGCTACTGGCTGATCCCGCAGGCATCGCGGCCGAAGATGTTCATGGCGCATCCGACCATGACTTCGGAAGAGATGCGCGAACGGACACAAGGCGTTTGGGATCGTTTCTACAGCATGAAGTCTATCTGGAAACGGTCGGGGTGCGTGAAATCGCTGAGGGCGAGGCTGGCGTTCGTTTTCGTGTCCAAACTCTACCGTCAGATGTATGCGAGCACCGGGATTTCGACGGATAGCGCTCGGAAGAGTCGTGCGAATTCGTGGGCGCGGATGCTGGCGGTGCCATGCCGCAAACTATTTCTGGGAAAGCCGATGCCGGAGCTCCAGGTTCCGGCGGGGAGAGCCTTGGCGAAGGCGACCGCGACGCCGGCGGGTTCGCTGAACGTACTTCGTTAAATCACACGGCGGTTTTGAACAAAGCTCCGACGCCGGCGGTCACTGCCATAGCGAGGGCTCCCCAGAACGTGACGCGAATCGCGCCCGCTTTTACACCCGCGCCTCCCGCATGGGCTGCCAAGCCGCCTAAGAGAGCGAGAAACGCGAGCGAGGTTCCGGCGACGAGAGGAATCATGGTTTTCCCTGGGGCGATGGCCGTGACCAGTAGAGGCAATCCCGCGCCAACCGCGAAGCTGGCGGCGGAGGCGAGAGCAGCCTGAATCGGGCGCGCAGTTACTGTCTCCGTGATGCCGAGTTCGTCGCGGGCATGGGCTCCGAGCGCATCGTGAGCCATCAATTGATCCGCGACCTTCTTTGCAAGCGCCGCGTCCAGTCCCCTAGCAATGTAGATTTCTGCAAGCTCTTTGTGCTCGCCGGCGTTGTCGGATTGCAGCTCGCGGCGCTCCAGTTCAAGCTCGGCTGTTTCGGTATCGGCCTGCGAATGGACCGAGACAAATTCTCCAGCCGCCATAGACATGGCCCCCGCGACGAGCCCTGCAACTCCGGCGACGATTACATTGGCGTGAGATCCTTGAGCGGAAGCGACGCCCAGCACCAGGCTGGAGGTGGAAAGAATTCCGTCGTTCGCGCCCAAAACCGCGGCGCGCAGCCAGCCGATGCGCTGGGTCTTGTGTTCTTCCTTCTTACGTTGGGGCATCGATCGGGGTCCTCCATACGATCCTCAAGGTTAGACTACAGTTTTTCGGGAAAGCGTTTCGGCGGGGACTAAAATAGACTGCATGATGCGATTCCTGCTGGCGGTGGCGGGCGTGGCGCTGGCCGCCGAGCCTCAGGCCGACATGGCGGTGGATGCGGCGCTGAGAAAAGCGGATTCGACGATCGTTTACGTCAAGATCCTGGAACGCAAGACGGTGGCGGGCGATATGGATGTCGTCATTGCAATGGGAGCGCCGAAGGAGTGGCCGGTCGAGATGGGCCGCTTCATCCCGTGGACCACGAAACAGAAAATGGGACTGTTTCTACAGAATCGCGATCGCTTGTACACGCTCGCGATCCGGGCGGGGTCGGAAGCCTGCACCGTCCGGGTGGAGCGGATCGCGGCGACAGAGAGTGTGATCGCTTGCACGGCAGACGATGTGCAATCGACGCCGATGAATCACCAATTCGTCTACGATTTGGGAACGAAAAAACTCATTGCCGAGAGAAGCTATTCTCCGTTCAGCTTTATTCGCGCATTTAGCGATCATGGGAACGCGGTGCTGGTAGGGAGCGACTCCCAGCGTCTGATTGCGATTCGATTCCGCCCGGGGGATCCGCCGTTCCGCGTGCTAGATGCGGGCGAGGCGCAGCCATGGCTGGCGCGAGTTCCTACGTCGAAGGGGTGGGTCGGCTTGGATCGAAAACCGATATTGTATGTCGAGCCGCAAGCGTTTCAACCGGTGCATTTCGGGGCGTTCACGCTGGAACAGGAAAAGGGAAATTCGTTCGGACCGCGTCCGGTGATCACGAGGCCGGGAAACACGCGCTACGAGCTGCCGCAATCGACGTACGACGCGTTTTCGACAGCGCGACCGAATCGAGTGAAGAACGGCTACTCGCGAGCGGGTACTGAATTCGAGGAGCGGATGGGGCCGCACCAAGTCGACGGCGGCAAGTTGTGGTTCGGGAAGACCTTCTACGACGGCGAAGGGGACAGCGGTGTGGGCGGCTTTGGATATTTCGATCCGGGGGATCGCAAGTATCACATATTCTCTCCGCCGGAAGTCGCGGATTTTTCGGTGTCGGCGATTCTGGTAGAGCCGAACACGGTTTGGACCGCGCTTTCGCAACGCGGCGAGTATGGCGGTCCAAGCGGCGGGGTGCTGAAATACGATATGAAAACCAAGAGCGTCCGCAAGTTCGAACTTCCCGAGTTTGGCGGACAATTCCTTCGGGCCGGCGGCGACCTGCTAATCGCGACGAGCGGCGGGGTCGCGGTGATCCATGACGGCGTGTTGAAGCGCTATTTCGTTGTCCCCACTACGGAGGGCGGTTTGCGAGTGGTTCCGGCATTGTGATCGACGCGGTGAACTCCTGGAATGAATGGGACCCGCTGCGGGAAGTGATCGTCGGCTCTGCGCGGGGCGCGGCGGATATTGGGTTCGAACCGGCTTTGTCACCGTATTTTCCGTCGATGGGACGTGACTTTGCCGGGCAGAGCGTGCATCCCGCGGTCGCCGACGATGCCGAACGGCAGCTCGACGCGCTGGCGGAATTGCTCACGCGCCGCGGAATCATGGTTCGGCGACCCGATCCTATGGACCAAAATGCGCCGCTCAAGACGCCGGACTGGGAGGTGGGTTTCGGACGAGCGATCGCTTGCCCACGGGATGTGCTGCTGGTGATCGGGAACGAGATCATCGAGGCGCCGATGGCCCAGCGGGCGCGCTATTTCGAATTTCGCGCCTATCGGAGCCTGATCAAGGAATATTTTCGAAAGGGCGCTCGCTGGACGACAGCGCCGAAGCCTCTAATGGCTGCGAATCTCTATCGCGAGGCTGGCGGCGAGGCATTCGACTTCAACGCCGATCCGTTGTTGACCGAATTCGAGCCGGCTTTCGACGCGGCGTGTTTCGCACGTTTCGGACGGGACATTTTCTGGCAACCGGACCTGGTGAGCAACGAGTTCGGCGCGGAGTGGCTACGCCGGCACCTGAGCCCCGGCCACCGGATTCATCGTGTGAGCTTTCGCGAGAAGACTCCTACGCATATCGATACGACGCTAGTACCCGTGCGGCCCGGTGTCGTGCTGGTTAATCCGGCGCGGCAGGCGCTCGGCAATTCGATGGACCTGTTCGAGGCGAACGGCTGGCAAGTGATTCCGGCGCCAGCGTCGGTGCGGACCGGGCGAACCAGGCCGGGTGGCGTCAGCAACTGGATCTCGATGAACATTCTGATGCTGGACGAGAGAACGGTGGTGGTGGAGCAGGCAGAGACGCCGATGATCGAGCTGATGCGGTCGCTCGGGTGCGAGGTGGTTCCCTGCCCCTTCGATCGCGTGTATGCGTTCGGGGGCGGGATTCATTGCTGCACTGCCGACATCCGAAGGGACGGCGTTTTGCAATCCTACTTTCCGTCGCTGGATGTTCAAACTACCGTTTGACCCGCAATAGGACGACGCCGTGTGACGGGACTTCGGCCGAGTATTCGGGGCCTGTCACGGTGAGATCCTTGTGAGCCCAAAGATCGCGAGCGCGCAAGGGCTGCTTCTTGAATCCGGCATCGGTCCACTTCACGGCGATCGAGGCCGGGTCGTTTCCGCGATTAAAGAAAGCCACAGCGATATCGCCGCCCGCGAGATCACGGGTCCAAATTTCCTGGCCGCCGGATTGGGATGCTCGTGTGGCTTGCTTGCCGGCTTTGTCCTGATCGATGGCGATCACTTCCCGATTGAGAAGGATGTCACGAATCGCCGGCGACATCTCGCGAACATCGTTGCCGGCGACCAGCGGGGCTGCCAGCATCGACCAGAGCGACATGTGCGTCCGATACTCGGTGTCGCTCATTCCGCCATTGCCGATTTCGAGCATGTCAGGGTCGTTCCAGTGTCCGGGCCGGGCGTAAGGCGCCAGACGGCCCTGGTCGAAACCGATGCGTTCCATTGATTCCCAGCGATCGCTGATGTCGCCGGTGGTGCGCCAGAGATTGCCGCCGACGTCGGGTCCCCATTTCCACACGTCGAGGCGGCCGTATTGACATAGGCTGAAGACAATCTTGCGGCCGGATTTCGCTAGAGCGTCGCCCATGCGCTGATACAGCGGCTGTTCATCGGCATCGGAATAGAGCATGCGCGCGCCGCACCAGTCGTATTTCAGATAGTCGATGCCCCAGGCCGCCCAAGTTCGCGCGTCCTGGTCCTCATGGCCGTGGCTGGCTTCATAACCTTGGCAGGTGGTGGGGCCGGGGCCGGAATAGAGGCCGAGCTTTAGTCCTTTGCTATGGACGTAATCGGCGAGCGCCTTCATGTCGGGGAATTTGTTGTTCGAGTGCAGGACGCCCTGCGCATCGCGGTCGCCTTCCCAGGTATCGTCGATGGTGACGTAGACGTAGCCGGCTTCCCGCATCCCGTTGGACGCGATGGCATCCGCAACGCCTCGAACGATCGGATCGCTGACCGCGCTGTGGAATTTATTCCAACTGTTCCAGCCCATGGGGGGAGTTCGCGCGAGGCCGTTATCGGGAACTTTGTGAAGAGCCGGCAGGATCACGCGCGCAGGCAAGGCCCCGTCGGCTGGAGATACGCGATGCGCGGCGATGGGCGTTCCAGGGACGTCATTGCGGACCGCGGAGACGCTGAGTTCATCGCCTGAGAGGGTAACTTCGTAGACTACGCGACGCTCCCGGCCCTCGTCCTGGGCGGCTGCGGTGAGCGTGAAACGATCGGGCCCGCCGGTGCTGTTCGCAATCGTGTAGAAGAACTGAGTGGCTCGAATCGTGCCGGTGATACGGCCGTCCTGTTGTTTCAGATTGAGCCAAACCTTGCGTGTGGTGCCGTCGCCGTTGGGGGTTGCCGCCAGCCAGTTCCCGGTGAGATCCGCCGCGGAACCGGCGGCCGCAATCGCGATCAGCATCGAAAGAATTTGGATGGGCATCCTATAACGCTATCTTAGTTGCGTGGGTCTTCTCGCTCGGCCGGTGAAACAGCAGTGGGTGGTGGTCGTGCTAGTGATCCTGGCGGCGGCGTGCATCCGTATCCGTTTGCTCCAAATGCCGCTAGAGCGCGATGAGGGCGAGTACGCTTATGCCGGCCAGTTGATGCTCCAGGGAATTCCCCCGTATCGGTTGGCGGCGAACATGAAGCTTCCGGGTACTTACGCGGCGTATGCCGTGATCATGAAGCTTTTCGGACAGAGCATCGCCGCGATTCATGTGGGCTTGCTGCTGGTGAACGCGGGCGCGATTGTACTGGTCTTCCTGTTGGGCAGGCGGCTATTTTCCATCGCGGCGGGGTGCGCTGCCGCGGCTGCGTACGCGCTGCTCTCGGTGGGCTCGAGCGTCCTGGGAACGCAGGGGCATGCCACACACTTCGTGGTGTTTTTCGCACTGGCGGGAATGCTGGTTCTGCTGCACTACTCGGAATCCAGGCGGATTTCCGTGCTGTGCGCGGGCGGACTGCTGCTCGGGCTGGCGTTCATGATGAAGCAGCCGGGCATTTTATTCGTGGTTTTTGGCGTCGCCTATGTGATTGGGGTCCACTGGAAGGGCGATCGCAGAGAGTGGGCTTCGCTGATTAAGAAAATCGCGATTTTCACTGGAGCTGCCGCTGCGCCGTTCGGCCTGACATGCCTGATCCTGTGGCGAGCCGGAGTGTTTCCACGGTTCTGGTTTGAAGTCTTTACGTACGCGCGGCTCTATGCCACAGAAAACTCACTTTCGGATGGACTCGATGCTTTTGGAAGCGATTTTTCGCCGATCCTCGAGCAGAATGCCAGGCATCTGGATGGCCGCCGCGATCGGATTGGCACTAGTCTGGTGGAAACGCGAATACCGCGGTTCCGCAGTTTTTATCACCGCATTTTGGATTTTTTCGTTTCTGGCCGTCGCGCCGGGCCTGTACTTCCGCCAACATTATTTTGTGTTGCTGCTGCCGGCAGTGGCATTATCGGCTGGCGCGGCGGTCGGAATCGGGATCGAAGTTTCTCGCAGCCGATTGCCATACTGGTTGTTCGGCGCCGCGCTGATCTGGACGCTCGCGGTGCAGCGAGATTTCCTGTTCCGCATGACTCCCATGGAGGCTTGCCGCCACCTTTACGACCGGAATCCGTTCCCCGAAGCGATTCCGGTTTCCGCGTATATCCGCGAGCATTCTTCGAAAGATGCGCGCGTCGCCGTGATCGGGTCCGAGCCTGAAATTTACTTTTATTCGGAGCGTCATTCGGCTACTTCCAATCTGTATACGTATGCCATGATGGAAGATCAGCCGTATGCGTTGAGGATGCAGAGCCAGATGATCGATGAAGTGGAGGCGGCGGCGCCCGAGTACGTGGTGCGGGTGGTGGGCGACGAATCCTGGCTCCAGTCTTCCGATTCGCCAACCCGTATCTTCGACTGGTGGTCGGCGTACCGTGCTCGCCACTACCGGCTGGTGGGTGTGGCGGATATCCTTACGAATGAACATACCGAATATCGCTGGGACTCGGCGGCGGAATCGTATCGGCCTCAGTCAGATCATTATCTGGCGGTGTATCGAAGGCTAACAAATCCGGAATCGGCCCGTCTCTTTTTCAATGTTCAATGATTTTCGCTTCGGTATCCGAATGCTCCGGCGCAGCCCGGGATTTTCTCTGCTGGCGATTCTCTGCCTCACCTTAGGGATCGGCGCGACAACGTCGGTATTTAGCTGGATCGAGGGAATCCTGCTGCGGCCGTTTCCAGCGGTCATCAACCAGGATCGGCTGATAGCGGTTTCGGGGACCGACCGAAACGGACGGACCGATGTATCCTGGCCAGACTTTCAGGATTTTCAGCGGAACTGCTCGGGGATTGAGGCGATGATCGCCGAACACATCTTCGGAACCACTCTCAGCATCGGCGACCGGGCGGATCGCGCGACAGGGAGCGTTGTATCGGCGAATTACTTCCAGGCGCTGGGGATTCGTCCGATTATGGGCCGCGGGTTTGCGCCAAACGAGGAAGTGGGCCGCAATTCTCATCCGGTGACGGTGATCAGTTACCAGGCGTGGAAGGATCGCTACCACGGGGATCCAGACATCATCGGCAAGACGCAGATGCTCAACGGGGTGCAGCACACCATAATCGGGGTCGCGCCGGAGGGGTTTTACGGGACTTTCGTCGGCTATTCGTTCCAGTTCTGGGTTCCGGCTTCGATGGAAGAAGTTTTTGAACCCGGCGGGTACAAGCTGGAGAATCGCGGGGGAAGATGGATCGAGGGATTCGCGATGCTCAAGCCGGGCGTAACCATCGCGCAGGCGCAGGCGGAGATCTCGGCGGTCTCGAAGAGGCTGGAGGCGGACTATCCCGCGACCAACCGAGGGCGCGGTATCAAGCTGTATCCGCTGTGGCAGACTCCTTTCAACAACGCCGGAACCTTGCTTCCGACATTGAGAATTTCGTTCGTGGTGGCTTGCTTCGTGCTGCTGATCGCGTGCGCAAATGTCGCGAATCTGATGCTGGTTCGAGCCTTCGCAAGGCGGCACGAAATGACGGTACGGTTGTCGGTTGGGGCGGGCCGATGGCGGCTGCTGAAGCAGCTCTTGACGGAAGGCTTGATTCTCTCGACTCTTGCGGCGGGCGGAGGCTTGTTAGCCGCAAGCTGGTGCCGCAATCTGATTGTGTTGCTGTTCCCGCCGCGTCCAGGAGTGGTCGTGAACCTGCCGGCGGAGATCGATTGGCGAGTGCTGACGTTGAGTGCGTGCGTCTGCCTGGTCTCGACGATCCTGTTCGGTTTGGTTCCCGCGATTCAGGCCAGCAAGATCGATCTTGCCGCCGCGATGAAATCCGATGCGGGCGGTGTGGTGGGAGGACGCGGGAAAGCGTGGGTCCGATCGAGCCTTGTACTGGTCCAGGTATCGCTAAGCTTTGTTTTATTGGTGGGGGCTGGACTGCTACTTGAAAGTCTTCGCGAAATGCAGAACACCAGTCCAGGTTTTTCGATGGGAAATGTACTGACTACCGGGGTCGACTTGGTGTCGGCCGGTTACGACGCTCAGCGGATCCGGGATTTTCAGGACCGGTTGATCGAAAGGCTCCAATCTCTGGGAGGTGTTGAATCGACCGCCTGGGCGAGGATCACGCCGTTCAGTAATCGCGGGTACTTTCCCGCTCAGATCGCGGTGGATGGGTACGTGACGGAGCCGGATGAACAGCCGATGGTCGAGTACAACGAGGTTGGGCCCAGCTATTTGTCGACGATGGGAATTCCAGTCGTATCGGGGCGCGAATTCAGCACTGCTGACAACGAAACTGCTCCTTTGGTCGCGGTGGTAAGCGAGAAGATGGCGTTGCAATACTGGCGCGGCGAGAATCCGGTCGGCAAGCGTCTCCAAGTAAAGGGACGCTGGATGACGGTAGTGGGAGTCGCGAAAGACTCGAAGTATCGAAGCCTGATAGAAACGCCGAAACCGTTTTTCTATGTGCCGATGCGCCAGAATGTCGCGGGACAGAATCTGGAAATCCGCACACGGCTGGGTCCTGAAAGAATGGCCAAGGCCCTGGCGGGCGAAGTGAAGGCGCTGGATGCGAACCTCGCGCCGTCGGAAGTGATTACGATGCGCGAACAAGTGAATCGAATGACTTGGACGCAACATGCAGCGGTCAGCCTGCTGGCGATTTTTGGTGGAATCGCACTCCTGCTGGCGGGAGTCGGGCTGTATGGCGTGATGTCGTATGCGGTGTCGCAAAGCTCGCGAGAACTGGGATTGCGGATGGCGTTGGGCGCCGGTGGATCGGATTTGTTGCGGCTGGTGATGGGTCGCGCCCTGGCGCTGACCGCGGGTGGAATTCTTCTTGGGGCTTTAGCCGCGCTGTTATTGACGCGGCTAATGGGAGACTTGCTGTACAAGGTGAGCCCGCGCGATCCGGCAGCGTTCGGGTCGGCGTTCGCCGTAATGGCTATCGTGTCGCTGGCGGCGTGCTTTCTCCCTGCGTGGCGCGCGACCAGGACTGATCCTGTCCGAGCCCTGAGAGACGCTTAATGTCCTGAGACGCGTGTTGGTCGAGAGACTAGACTGACTCGCCGCGAATCAGATCGTCGTAGGTTTCGCGCCGCCGGATCACTCGCCAATGGGCGCCTTCTATCAGGACTTCTGCCGCGCGCGGGCGGGCATTGTAATTTGAGGACTGGGCGAATCCATACGCACCCGCCGAGCCTATGGCGAGTATGTCTCCGGGTAGCGCTTCGGGCATTTCGCGATCTCGGGCCAGAAAATCCCCGGTTTCGCAAACCGGGCCCACCACGTCGACCTTGATATTCGCACGATGGTTTCGGCGTACCGGCAGGATGTGGTGATAGGCGCTGTACAACGCGGGACGAATCAGATCGTTCATGGCCGCATCGACCACCACGAATTCCTTCTCCCCGGTCTTTTTCCGATATAACACGCGCGTCAGCAACAGGCCTGAGTCTCCAACAATGGAGCGGCCAGGCTCAATCAGAACATGCAATCCGCGGCCGGCAACGCGCGAACGAAGCTCGGCCACAAATCCCGAGATCGAGGGCGTCGTGTCCTCTGGCTTGTAGGCGATTCCCAGGCCACCGCCTAGATCGACATGGCGAATGTCGAAGTTTTTCGCGCGCAGCCGGTCGATCAGCGACAGTACCCTGTCCACCGCCTCCATCGACGGCTTGTAATCCATGAGCTGCGATCCGATGTGGCAGCTGACCCCTTCGAGCAGCAGATTCTTATGGCAGCGGGCGCGCTCGTAAATCGCTTCAGCATGATCAATGTCGACGCCGAATTTGTGCGCGAGCTTTCCGGTCGAAATATAAGCATGGGTAACCGCGTCGACATCCGGATTCACGCGCAGCGCAACGCGGGCTTTTACGCTCCGGCGACCGGCAAGAGCGTCGAGCAGCGCAAGCTCCGGCTCGGATTCACAATTGAAGACGAAAATTTCGGCGTCGAGTGCCTGGTCGATTTCGGCGGCCGTTTTTCCGACACCCGAAAAAACGATGGTCGGTTTCTTATCGAATGCCTGCCGCACTCGATAGAGCTCGCCTCCGGAAACGATATCGAAGCCAGCGCCGGCATCGCCGAGCAATTTCAGCAGCGCTAGATTGCCATTCGCCTTCACGGCATAACACACGGTATGCGGCACGTCTCCTAACGAGTCGTTGTAGGCGCGAAAATTCTCGAGAATTGCCGCTGAAGAATAGACGTAGCAAGGTGTGCCGGCGCGGGCCGCGATTTCTGCCAGCGAGGTCTCTTCACAGTACAGCGCTTGATCGCGATATTCCATCAACACACTCGCATCACGACCACGGACTGATCGTCGGTAATCGCCGTGCCGTCGCGAAAATTATCCAGGTCGTCGAAGATCCGGTCCGCGATGGCTTTGGGCGTTTCCAGGCCGTACTTTTTCAGCAGCCGCTGCACACGTCCGCGCGTGTAATCTTCCTCTTTTGCGTTGAGTTGATCTTCAATGCCGTCAGAATAAAACAGAATCGTATCGCCAATTTGGGTCTCGATCGCGATCTCTTCGTAGCGGCGATCCTCCAGCAGTCCGATGGGCACGCCTTCCGCCTTAGGTTTTAGAATTTCGCCGTTGCGAAAAATCACGGGCGGTTCGGCTCCGGCGTTGCACAGAGTCAACCGGCGAGGGCGCGGCTCCCATAATGCCACCAGAAGCGTCGCGTACTGCGCGTCGACTTTTCGTTCGAGCAAGGTTTCATTCAGCGATTGCATCAGCACCGCGGGACTCCGGCGGCGCGGCGCCAGAATCCGCAATAACCCGCTGATCAGGGCGCCATATAGGGCCGCGGCGGCTCCTTTGCCGCTGACATCGCCGAACGCGATCACGGCATAGTCGTCGCCATGATCGAAGAAGTCATAAACGTCGCCTGAGATTTCTCGCGCCGGGCGAGCACGGATGGCGATTTCCAGGCCGCGGATTTCCGGCGCCTCGCGCGGCTGTAATACATGTTGCAGCTTGCGCGCCGCCTTCAGATCCTGCTCCATGCGTTGTTCGCGCTGGGCAAGTTCTTCGTAAAGCCGCGCATTTTCGACCGAGCTCGCGATCTGCGGCGCCAGCAGCGACAGGGTTCTTTGATGATCTTCGGTGAAGACGCAACGCGGTCGCTTTCGACGTCAAGCACGCCCACGACTCGATCTTGAACCACCAGCGGCACGGCGAGCTCCGAATGAATGTCGGGATGGGAGGCGATGTAGCGCGGATCCTCCATCGTGTTTAAGACA
>CAVPKR010000004.1:0-12654 GCA_963705675.1 Terriglobia bacterium | reverse complement strand
CGCGGCATCGGTGTAGTAGGTGACGGTGATGGTACACGCCGGCGGATTGTAGCAAACTGTCGCATAGAAGCCGTATTGGGACGAGCCATTATGCGTGAACGTCTGCGGCGGCGGAATTGGAGAACTGGTGTTGTTGATGTTGCTGAAGATCGGATTCAGAATCGAGGGGGTACTTTGATCGTACCAGCCGACGGTGACTGCATCGGGAAGCGCGGTATCGGAAAACAATACCTGTATGGTGTAGGTATCTCCGTTCGAAGTGAACATGAAGGAGTTCGGGTTGGTCCGCCGGCGCCGAGCAAGGTTTGGCTGGGGGAATCGCCCGACAGAAGCGAAGAAGTACCCGTAAAGCCACCGGTGTCGGTGAGCGCATAGCCTATATTTTCGTTATGGCTACCCCCTACTCCGATATCCGGGGAATAATTATTCCAAAACGGGGTACCCGCAACATTGGGCTGCGGATTCGGTTGACCACTGGAAAATACGCTGGTGAATGGTGTAAGAGTCGCGCTGGACGTGACGGAATCCGCGAAGATTCCGATGGCGGTGAACAGAAACGAGCCAGCCAGAATAACGGATCTTTTCATTTACTTCCCCCCGAACTTGAAGCCAGAATAAATCTCGTGTTGCCAGTAACGATTACTGGTACTCTAATCATCTAAGCTATCACAAAACTCGTAGTAGGAAAAGCCTTTTTGTACTAGCCCTAGGTGATGGCACCTAAGTTCTGGGCAATCAAAACAGTAGGATAGACTAGGGCACCTCCGGATGACTACAGATTTCGCCGGGTCGATGAGGATGATCGAGGGAAGAAACGTTTCAATTTCGACCGAGTGCGACAAGATGCCGCACTCTACATATAGAAGGTACGTCGAATGAGGCCCCACATTCGGTAGAGTTGACGCTTTACTTTTCGCAAGGATCGTTTTAGGATAGTGACACTCCCCCGCAGAACGTCTGTATAGGAAGGGGCTTGCCTTGCTAAAGTTAAAGCGCGTCGACATCCATGGATTCAAATCCTTTTATGATCGAACCGAAATGCGGTTCCACGGGTCGGGAATTGCGGCGGTGGTGGGGCCGAACGGGTGCGGAAAATCGAACCTTAGCGACGCAATCAGCTGGGTCTTAGGGGAGCAGAGCGCGAAAAGCCTGCGCGGCGCTCGGATGGAAGACGTGATCTTCGCGGGGACGCGCGAGAAAAAGCCGCTGGGGATGGCGCAGGTGACGTTGACCATGATGGATCCGGCCGCGCACGCTGCGGTTCCTGAGAATGGCAACGGCAACGGTCATTCGAACGGACATCACAAGAGCGGCGATGTCACGATTACGCGGCGCTTATATAGGTCGGGTGAAAGCGAGTATCTGATTGACGGCCACCACGCGCGGCTGCGGGATATTCAGGATTTATTCAGCGGCACGGGGCTGGGTCCGGAAAGCTACGCGATTATCGAGCAGGGGCGCATTGGGCAGATCCTTTCGAACCGGCCCGCGGACCGGCGCGCGATTATCGAAGAGGCGGCGGGCATCGGGAAATATAAAACGCGGAAGCGCCTGGCGGAGGCGAAGCTCGAAAGCGCGCGGCAGAATTTGTCGCGGGTGTTCGACATATTAGAAGAAGTCGGGCGGCAGGTGAATTCGCTGAAGCGGCAGGCGTCGAAGGCGAAGCGTTACGAGGAACTGCGCACGGAGATGGTGGCGCATCTGCGCCGTGCGGTTTCAGGGCGCTTCCAGATGCTGGAGCGGGAGGCGGCGAAGCTCGCGCTGGATTTGAATCAGGCGCAGAGTTTCTGCCAGACGCTTTCCGCGAGCGTGCAGGAACAGGAGCAGGAATACACGCGGCGGCAGGAGTCGTGTTACCGGACGGAATCGGAATTAACTGCGGCGCGGTCACGCGTGGCGGAACTGAATCTCGAATCTGAGCGGACGCGCGGGCGGCTGGAGCTACAGGCGAAACAGATCGGCGCAATCGACGACCGGCTGGCGTCGGGCGACGCGGAGACGCAGGAGCTGGATGCGCGGCGCGAGCGCGAGTCGGCGGAACTGGCGGCGCATCAGCAAGCGGTAGCGGGCATCGAGCTTGAAGGCGAATCGCTGCGGGCGCGTTTGAACGAGAAAACGCAGGAGCGCGATGCGGTGCAGAACGATCTGCGCGGGCGCGAGCGTTCGATCGAGCAATCCCGTCAACAGGTGCTGCGATTGTTAGGCGAAGCTTCGACGCTGCGGAATCAACTGGCGCAGATCGATGAGTACCTGGCGGCGATCGAGCGCGATTCGGCGCGGTCGCGCAAGGAAGAAGAGACGGCTTCGGGCGACCTGGCGCGTCTGGAGCAGGTGAAGGCGGAGTTGTCGGAAAAGCTGGCGGCGCAGCAGATGGGGCTCGAATCGCTGGCGGACCGGCGGCGTCGCGTCGAAGAAGAGATGAAGGAGCGGAGCGCCCACGGTCGGCGGATCTGCGGCGGAAGCTGGAAGAGACGCGGAATGCGTTGTCGCGGCAGAAGGCTCGCAAGGATTCGCTCGAAGAGATTTTGTCGCATCGCGCGTACACGACCGAATCTGTGAAGCGCTTGTTCCTGGGCCTGGAGCATGGGCAGATCGAGGGATTCAAGCCGTCGGGTGTGCTGGCGGATTTCGTCGAAGTGGCCGATTCGAGCTGGGAAAAAGCCTGCGAAGAATTTCTGCACGAAGAGCTGGAATACGTAGTGGTGGGCGGATGGTCGGAAGCGGAGCGCGGCGTGGAGCTGATGCGCGCGGAATCCGACGGCCGGGCGACGTTCCTGGTGCATCCCGAGGCGAGCGCGGCATCGCCCGGCTCCGGATCTTCCGGCGCATTCGGGCGTGCTGGGACGGCTGCGCGACACGCTTCGGCTGACCAACGGATTCGCGAAAGCGCCGCAGGGCTTGCTGCCGCGGCTCGCGCGATGCTTCCTGGTATCGGATCGAGCGACGGCGCAATCGCTGGCGACGGCGAATCCAGATTGCTACTTCCTGCTTCAGGATGGAGTGAGTTATCACGGGCACGCGGTGAGCGGCGGGCGTAAATCGGTTGGCGGTCCGCTGGCGCTGAAGCGCGAACTACGGGAGCTAAGCGGGAAGTGGAAGTCCGGCAGCGGGAGAGCGACGACCTGGCATCGGGACTCGAGGAGCTTCAGCGGGAGACGGCGCTGCTCGGGGAAGATCTCGAAGCGATGCGGGCGCAGCAGCAGACGCAGGAAAAAGACGCGCTGGCTTTGGATCATGAACAGCGCAAGCTGGCGGAAGAAACGCGCGGGCCGGATCGCGGTTGTCGGTGGCGCGGCTGGAACTGGAGCGGCAGGGCCGCGAGGATCAGCGATCCCGTGCGCAGCGCGAGCAGAGCCTGGCGCTGGTAGGGGAAAAAGAGCAGGCGCGATTCGATCAGGAAAAGGCGCTGGAAGAGGCTCGCGGGGAATTCGAGGCAGTTGCAGGCTCACGCCCACGGCATCGGCGAGGAGCATTCGGCATTGCGCGCGGAACTGGCGGGATTGGATGAACGGGCGCGATCCGAGAAAGGCTCGGTGGCGCGGCTTGAAGCGGAGATCCGGCAGTTGACGGCGCGGCGTCGAGGATCTGGGCCGTGAGATGGAGCGGATCGGAATCGAGCGGGCTCGTCTGCTGGCCGACAACATCGAGCTGGATCAGCGGGCGGTTCTGTTGGCGCAGAGCACGGCGGAAGCGGCGGCGGTGGTGGAGGCGCTGGCCGCGGAAGAAACGACGGGCCGCGCTGCGCTGGCCGCGCTCGACGAATCGTTGAAGAGCTTGCGTATCGAGGCGAAAACTGCGCAGGAGAAACGCAGCGAGATCGAGCTGGAGCTGGTGAAGAAGCAGGCCGAGCTGAAGTATCTCGACGAGACCAGCCGCAAGGAATTGAATCTGGCGGCGGCGGAAATCGCAGGCGAGGAAACCGCGGAGCTCGATGAGACGGGCGTAGCGGATGCGGAGCAGCGGTATCAGGAAGTGCGGGCGAAGATCGAGGCGCTGGGTCCGGTGAATCGCGCAGGCGCTCGAAGAATATCAGGAAGCGCAGCAGCGCTACGAGTTCCTGAACACGCAGCGGCAAGACTTGATCGACTCGATTCGGGATACCGAGAAGGCGATTCAGGAGCTGGATCAGGAATCGCGGCGGAGGTTCAAGGAAGCCTTCGACGGGATCAACGATCATTTCCGCAAAATGTTCCAGACGCTGTTCGGCGGCGGGCAGGGCGAGATGCGGCTGACCGACGAAACGAATCTCGCCGAAAGCGGGATCGATATTGTCGCGTCGCCTCCGGGGAAGCGCTTGCAGAATGTCCTGCTGCTATCGGGCGGCGAGAAATCGCTGACGGCAATGGCGCTGCTGATGGCGATTTTCCGCTATACGCCGAGTCCGTTCTGCATTCTGGATGAAGTGGACGCTCCGCTCGACGAGCCGAATATCCAGCGGCTGACGCGGCTGCTGAAAGAGATGTCGACAGAGACGCAGTTCATCATCATCACGCACGCCAAGCGGACCATGGAGGCAGCGCGGCGCTGTATGGCGTGACCATGCAGGAACCCGGCGTGTCGAAACTGGTGAGCGTGAAATTCGATTCGCCGGCGGGCGTGGAATCGTCGAAAACGGCGGTACTGGCGGCCGTATGACCAGGACCACGACCAGAACCATCACGGCAAAAGACGGTCGCGTACTGGCGCCGCGTACGAAGATCGAAGTGATCACGCGCCTGGAAGAAGGCTGGCGGCTCGCGTTCCTGGTGGAGGAGCGCGGGCAGATGGTCAAGCTTTCCGAGGACGACCTGAGGCAGCACACGGAGCTGGTGTTCGCGTAGCGCGCTTTTGAAACTTAATCAGAGGACGCCGCGTCTGCGATACTGATGCCGATGGCGTATCGGGCCGCGCTGCTGGCTGCGTCGGGCGCACTTTTGCTGGCGCAGTCGCCGACGTTTCATGCGACCACCCGGTTGATCCAGGTGAGCGTGATCGTCACCGATCACAAAGGTGAGCCGGTGACCGGGCTGACCCAAGATCAATTTGCTGTGTTCGACCAGGGGAAGCGGCAGGAAATCGTTTTCTTCTCGGAGCAGACCAGCCGGCTGCGTTCTGTGCAGGCCAACACCGGCAAGCAGACCGCGCCATCGGCCAACCTGAAGGTCTTCTCGAACCGGGTCGTGGAAGGCGCGGCCGCGGCAGGGAGCGTGACCTCCATTCTGTTCGATTCGTTGAATACCGACCTCCTCGATACGGGATTTGCACGCGCGCGGGTTGAGAAATTCGTAAATGGGATTCAACCGCAGGATCGAGTCGCGCTGTATGGGCTTTCGACAAAATTATCGGTTTTGCACGATTTCACGGGCGACGCCGATGCGCTGGAGCAGGCGCTGAATGCATTCAAGGCGACCGAAAACTTCGAGACGAGGGCGGCCAAGTTCAAGGAATCGAATCTTGGAGATCCCACGGTGGATGCGATGGAGAACGACACCAACCAGCGGAGCTCGGATCTATTCATGGGAGGGCGTGTGCAGACGACCGCCGCAGCGCTCGAAGCCATTGCGAAGCGTCTGGCGGGAATGCCGGGGCGCAAGAGCTTGATTTGGGTTTCGGGGAGCTTCCCGATCAGTGTCGGCTATTTTCAAAAGCGGCTACCGGGCGCCCGGCCTGTAAAAGAAGCCTTCAGCGCCGAAGTGGAAGCGGCGGCGCGTGCACTCAGCGGCGCCAATGTCGCGATCTATCCGGTGGATGCGCACGCGCTTACGACGCTGGCTGGAGATTTTAACGCTGTGACTGCCCACAGGATGAGCGCTGGTCCTATAATTGCCAACCGTCCGCCGGAGCGCGCGCCGGTTGGGGATCTCGGCACGATGCACACGCTGGCAGAAGCCACTGGCGGGCGAGTTTTTGAAAATACCAACGACATCGAAGGCGCGATGCGGCAAGTGATGGACGATTCGCGATCGACGTACACGGTCGGATATTATCCGGATCACGATAAATGGGACGGGAAGTTTCGTGAGATTAAAGTGCGGGTCCAGCGGTCCGGCGTGGAGGTGCGCAGCCGGAGCGGGTATCTCGCGGTTGCCGATGCTCCACCGGCGGGGCCGATGGGCGTGGCGCAGGTAATCGCGCAGCCGCTCGAGGGCAGTGAACTCGGGCTGTCGGTTGAAATGGAGCCGGCTGGGCCGCGGCAATTCAAGGCGCACGTGAGCGTGGATACGTCGGGCATGCGGTTCGAACAGAAGGACGGCCGCTGGACGGGCGCGCTGGAGGTGTTATGGGTGCAGGTGGGCGCTGACGGGCGCGCGGTCGGGTCTAATCAGCACAAACTGGATTTTCGTCTTTCGCCGGAGACGTACCGGAACGCGGTGCGCGACGGGCTGAAAATATCGTCGATGGAGACGATCGATGAAAAGGCCGTGGAAGTGAGGTTTGCAGCGCGCGATCCGGAGACCGGGGCGGCCGGGTCGCTGCATATTCCGGTTCGCGGTCTTTAGCAGTCTAGCCGCCGATGGACGTCGATCAACGCCGATCAGAGCGAGGATTTAGATCAGTCCTTCGAGGCGGACGTAGCTGGCTTCCATACCATGCTCCATGCCGGTCCGAAGCATGGCGGCTCGGGTTTCCGCGTCGGGAAGATTCATTCGGAGGGTCATCAGAGTGCCGTCGCCGTCGGCGTCGAAGGTGGTTTCCACGCGATTGTCCGGAGTCGTATCGGGCAAATGCATCCGCTCCACGTGAACGATTCGGGTATAGGGCTCCAGTTCCACATACTCGCCGGTGAGGTGGAAGCCGTGGCCTTTTTCGTTGGTCCATTCATAACGAATCTTCCCGCCGGGGCGGGGGTCGCTGATACAAACCGGCATGGTCCAGCCTTCCGGGCCGAGCAGCCATTTCTGAATGATCTCGGGCTCGGTATGTGCACGGTAGACCGCTTCGGGCGGGGCGGCGAACCGCCTGGTCACAACGATCTGCTTGTCACCTTCGGTCTTAAGCGTCAGTTTGCTCATTTCAATTCCTTTCCTTTTGCGGATAGCATGTCTGCCAGAACGTCGTCCAGCCTGGCGTAATTTCTGGTCAAGGCTTCGCGCAGCATCCCGAGCCATTGGTCGATCGCGTCGATACCGGCTTTGGCGAGACGGCAGGGGCGCTTGGTTCCTTCGGCTCGGCGGACGATCAGGCCCGCGGTTTCGAGGACTTTCAGGTGCTTGGAAATGGCGGGCTGGGTCATCTCGAAGGGCGCGGCCAGTTGCGTGACGGTGGCTTCGCCGAGGGCTAGACGAGCTAGGATTGCCCTGCGGGTGGGGTCGGAAAGCGCTGAAAACGCGGCGTCGAGTGTTTCCATACCAACTAGTTATATAACCAAAATGTTATATATAAAGCCCGCGCTTGTCAAGAAGATTTTTAATCGAGGCGCATGGCTTCGAGCGGGTCGATGGATGCGGCTCGTCGAGCCGGGAGGAACGAGGCGAGCGCGGATACCGCTACCAGGACCGCGATTGCGGCGGCAAGCGACAGAGCATCCAGAGGGTTGACGTCGAACAGCATGGACTTGATGAGGCGTTCCGCTCCGAAGGTGAGCGCCAAGCCTAGAACGGTTCCGACGATCAGCAGTTGCCCCGCGGCGGCGAAAATCAGGCGCATGATTTGGGCGCGACCGGCGCCGAGGGCGATCCGTACTCCCAGCTCCCGGGTTCGGGCGGTCACGACCAGGGAGATCAGGCTGTAGAGGCCCACGGAGGCGACGAGCATTGCGGCGGCGGCGAACATCGCGAGGAAACGCGTGTTCAGGCGCGGCTGCTCGAGCGCATCGTCGACCAGGCCGTCTAAAAGCTTCACGCCGAAGACGGCGCGGGTGGGCGCGACACCGTGCACGACGCTGCGGATCTGCTGTAGCATGGCGCGCGGATCGCCCTGGGTGCGGACCACGTATTCGGGATCGGGCCAGGCTCCGGCGGGTGCGCAGGAATAGATATAGGGAGCGGGCGCCGCTGCCAGGCCATCTTCGCGCACATCTCCGACTACGCCCACGATCTCGTCCGCCGGATAGGAGGGCGGGTTTTGGGAGAAACGGAAATGGCGTCCGATGATGTTCTGGCCCTTGCCGTAAAGCTCGACGAAGCGGCGATTGACCATGGCTTTCGCGGGCGCGGGTTTGGTGAAATCGAGCGGCTCGACGGCGGGGCACCAAACGCCCGCGACCAGCGGAAATTTCAAGGCCTTCAGATAGCCGGAGCTGACGGTGCGCTCGCCTACGGTGTAAGTTCCATTGTCTTCGGTCTGCGACAGGCCTTCGAGGGTGATCTGGTAGTTCAGAGTGGCGCCGGTGGCGGGAAGGAAATTGGTCATGCCAGCGGCTTCGATTCCCGGATAACGCTCGAGTTCAGCCAGAAGCTGGAGCTGCAGGCGGCCGATGCGCGGGCGGTCTTCATCCCAGGCGGCACCGACGTGAAAGGCAATGGTGTGGTCGGTTTGGAATCCGGAATCGACGTGGCTCAGGTTGTAATAACTGCGGAGCAGGAGGCCTGCGCTCGACAGGAGCAGGACCGTTACGGCAAGCTGCGCGACCACCAGCGCGCCCTGCATGCGCCGGTTTCGGCCGGATACGCTGCGCGAGGATTCGGCCAGCATCGGCGCGAGATCGCTGCGGGTGGATTGGAGGGCGGGGATCGCTCCGAAGACGAGGGTTGCAACCAGGCTGGCGGCGGCGGTGAAGGCGAGGGCTCGCCAGTCGAAGGTGAGCTCCACCATGCGCGGAATATCGGCGAAGAGTTTCGAGACTAGAGCGACGCACCAGACCGAAAGGGTTGCGCCGAGGGCGGCTCCGGCGGCGGCGATGAGAAAAATCTCTCGCATCACCGTGGCGATCACTTGCAAGCGGGAAGCTCCAACGGAGCTGCGAATCGCCATCTCGCGCTCACGCTGGTGGAGCTGGGCGAGCGTCAGGCCGGAAATATTCGCCATCGTGATCAGCAGCAACAGTGCGACGGCGCCGAAAACCAGGAGGAGGGTCCTGCGATATTCGCCGACGCGCTGTTCCTTCAAATCGTAGGCGATGGCGGACCAGCCTTTGTCGGTTTGCGGAAATTGTTCGCCCAGTTGCTGCTGGACTCGCGCCAGGTCGGCCTGGGCCTGCTGCATGGTGACTCCGGGCTTCATTCGCCCGATGCCGCCGTAGAATCGGGCTTCGCGGATGCCCATGAGGACGGGATTGAGCTGTGCGGGAAGCCACAGATCGACGGAAGGCGCGGCGAATTCCTTCGGCATGACGCCGACGATGGAATAACCTTTTCCGGCGACCACCAGGCGCCTGCCGAGGATACCTGGGTCCTGGCCGTAGCGGCGGGTCCACAGGCCATAGCTGATGACGGCGACGGTGGGTCCGCCGGCCATTTCTTCATCGGGATGGAAGGTGCGGCCGAGAAGCGGGGCGGATCCATACACGGTGAAGAATCGCGGGGAGACGCGGCGGCCGGCGAGGCGCTCTGGCTCCTGTCCGCTGGTGTCGGTCACATTTTCGGAATAATTTCCGGCGATCGCTTCGAAAGTCTGGTTCAAGCGATTCCAATCTTCAAGTCGCGCCGGGGCGACCAGGCTATCCTTCTTATTTTTCGAAGGGCTCGCTTCGAGTAGAGTCACCAGGCGATCGGGGTTGGGATAGGGTAGCGGCTTGAGAAGAATCGTATCGACGACGGAGAAGAGAGTTGTGGTCGCTCCGATGCCGAGGGCCAGCATCAGAACGGCGGTAATTGTATATCCGGGCCGCCGGACGAGTGCGCGGAGAGCGATTTGCCATGGTTTCAAGGGGAAGCCTCTCATTATTGATACCGCTAAGACGCGCGGGAGGTTCCCTGGTTTGTGCGCTTTATTGGGTTGGCGGCCGATCGTGCCGGTCATGACCGGTGGCCGAAGGGGTCAGAAGGCGGACCACGTTGTTTTCCCAATCGACGACGTACACGGCGCCAGCGGGGTTTACGGCGACTCCTTTCGGATAGAAAAAGCGCGCGTTCAGGGCGGGGCCGCCGTCGCCGGAATAGCCGGCTTGACCATCACCGGCGATGGTTTGAATATTGCCGTTCAGAGAAACCTGGCGGATGCGCTGGTTCAAGGTGTCGGCGATGTATAGTAACCTCGCGTGTAGTTTCCGGCAATGATCTGGATGATGCCGTTGGGCGTCAGTTCGCGGATGACGTTGTTGTAGGTAGCGGCGATATAGATGTTGCCGGCTTCGTCTATCGCGACGCTTTGCGGGAATTAAGTCGAGCGGCGAAGGCGTTTCCTCCGTCGCCCAAATTGCCGCTGGTGTTATCGCCGTCGAAGGTGGATATCGTGAAGGACTGGCTGAAGGCAAATTGCGGAAGTAAACATAATTCCAAACAGAAAAAAAGCCCCAGAAACATGCGCTGAACTGACGCGGCTCGGACTTGCGCGGTTTACGTTCACCACAGATACTCTTTTCGCCTCCGGCGCGCCGCGCATAGCTATCCAGCACGTGGACGACGCTCAGCTTCTTCAACTTAGTCGGCGATAACTGGCCGATCGGCACATACAATATCTTTCGATTCAAATGCGACGCGATCGACCGGAAAATCGAGCGCGGCGGTTTGCGCCGCGACGTACACGACGAAATTCTCCGACCGAGTAGTCGAGCGCCGGCCATCAACAGGCGCTCGGCTTTGGATCTCCGTGAAATCGTAGTCGGTGTCGGACCAGACGTCGTACATGCGGCGCGGCGGAAGCAGTCATCAGAAATCCGCCGTATTCGCGCGCGCCGATCCCGGGGCCGACCAGATTTTCGAAGGGAAAGGTCGAATAGAACGCCATGTCCGATTCGTTCTGATGCTCGCCCAGCCACGTGGTCAGGTATTGATAACGATCCTCTGAATCCTCATCGAAAATCAACACCACGGCCCCGACTTCGCCCGCCAGTCGGTCGGCTTTGCGGACGAAAATTTTGCCGCCGATGCCAGTTTCGAATCGTCTCGCGGATGTCGATCCCGTCGAGAATCGAGGTGGTGAAGGCTCCACGCGAACGCGTTCTTCAGACAAAATCGCCTTCGCTTTTTTCTTTAGAAATCGTCCATATTCCTCGATCACGAAATCCTCTGGAGGATAGGAGCAGATCGCTTCGCCACTGGTCTGCCGCGCCCATTCGCCGGGAATTTTCTTTCCTTTCGAGGCTTCAATCCGGCCGGGTCGAAGCCGTTGCTTCGGCCTGGGAAGCCTTCGCCGGATCCGCAGCCGTTTGGTGTTGATCCAGATTTCGCTGGCGTTTCAGCCGCACCGTCTCGAGCTCGGAAACCTCCTGCTGCGCCAGATAGCGATTGGCCATCTGCCAGGTTTCCCAGCCGTAGTTGTCGTCGACGATCGAGCGGCCGCCACTGCGAGATCGTAAACGTTCGCCACCAGCTCGCTACTGATGGTGGCCAGATTTCGGGTGTATCGCGCGATCATGCGGCGCTGCCAGTGCGCGATCTTGTCGCCCGTCGACGCGGTGTATTTGCCCTCGGCTTCGCGCAGCAGCTCCATTTGCGCCCGCGGCCGGTCGAGCGATTCTTCGTTGTGCAGATCCAGCCGGAAAAATTCGTAGCGTTCCTGGAGGTATGGATACTCGACGGTGATTTCCGCCAGGCATTCGGGATGCGGATTCAGCAGTCGAATATCGAATTGCTTCGAGCTCGGCGGCGGGAGGCGGGAGACTCCATCGCGTCGAGCAGCGGGTCCAGCAGGTTCAGCGAAACCACGACGAACACCTTGCGGAAGGGTCGGCGCCCTGAAGCTTCCAGGCCATCGCGGAAGCGTGAGCCGAAACTTCCTCGTTGCGCGATTGCGGCCACACACGATAGGCTTCAATGTACCGGTCGAGTCCGATCCGGCGAATCGCGTAGGTATCGGGATAGGTGTCGGGAAGATGCGGCCGCTCGATCAAGTCGGGTTCGAGGAAAATGACTTCGGCGCCGATCTCCTGGGCGGTGCGGAGAGCTTCGGTGAACGGGTCGGCTGGCTCTACGGGAACATACACGGCGCGATCCTCGTCGACTTCGTCGATATAGAGAAGGACCGACATTTCGGGGAGGCGGTCCAGGGCGCGGCGGTAATGATCGGCCAAAAAGCCGGGTAATTCCACGGCAATGATCGCGGGTTTTTCAGCCAGGATGACGCGGCGAAGTTCGATGGTGAATTCGAGGCGGCCGGGATCCGGCGCCAGCGCGTCGGCGCCGCCAGCCACCCGGCGGCCGTTGCACAGCACGGCGTATTGCGAAGTCGATCAAGCCGGACACTTTCACCTGCATCTCGTTCCACTGACGAGTCGACATTGCGCACGGCGGCACTGCCGGATGTTTCCTCACCCAAAACATTCCAGGGCTCGAGCGCATGCCGCAGTTCCAAATGAACGCCTCGGCTGGTGATGGACCCGATGGCCGGGAAGCGGAATTCGAAGTGTGCCGCAAACCATTCCCGCTCAAATGATAGCCCGCTGCGCGCAGATGGTTCAGCACGTCGTCGAAATCCAGCTCCACGAAATGCGAAGCATAAAGCGATCGTGCAGACTGGTGCCCCACTTCATGAGTTTCTGCAGCTTCTAGGGTTGCCGCCAGAAGGTAGCGGAGCAGTAGCGTGAACGAGGCTGCTGAGTGAGGCTCATGCGGCTAGACGGCGGAGGCATCTCGA
>CAVPKR010000003.1:0-43421 GCA_963705675.1 Terriglobia bacterium | reverse complement strand
CGGAACTGGAGTTCTCGTCCTGATCAATGCATCGAAAATCGCGCGCCGAGTGCGCACCGCCTCTGCCTCCGGTTGCAGCGATAGACT
This sequence comes from Terriglobia bacterium, assembly GCA_963705675.1. Lineage (GTDB taxonomy): Bacteria > Acidobacteriota > Terriglobia > Bryobacterales > Bryobacteraceae > Palsa-187. Next base: position 43,334 of record CAVPKR010000003.1, on the reverse strand, counting down.
ACTCCGCAGCGCCTCGCGCAGCCACTCGCCTCGGCGTTGGTCAGTAATGCTCTCCGCGCGGAAGGCGCTGATCGCGACCTGCAAAGGCACGGTAGACCGAAGCCCTTTCTCGACCAGAGAGGGATCGCCCATGGGATCAAAAACCGCCGGAGGCGTCTGCGCGAGCAGCAATCCGTTCAGCAAAAGAAAAAGAACTAGACGTGCCATGACTTATTCTGCGCACAGTTGATGCGCGCTCGTAGCATCCCCGGCATTAAGTCGCGCTGAAAAGCGGATAGCGCGCTAAGCTCTGGCGTCACCCGTGTGATGACGGCTATACACGAAATACACTATCAGCCCAATCGCCAGCCACACGAAAAAACGGATCCACGTCAGCAGCGGCAACCCCATCATCAGGATTACGCAACAAATAATCGACAAAACCGGCACCAACGGAACCAAGGGAACCCGGAACGATCGGGGTCGATCCGGCTGCTTCCTTCTCAAGACAATCACGCTTGTCGCGACGATGATGAAGGCGAATAGCGTGCCGATTTGTCAGCTCCGCGAACGTGTCAATGTCCCATAATCCCGCAGGGATGCCTACCAATAGCCCCGCGATCCAGGTGCCGATATAGGGCGTTCGAAATGTTTTATGGACTTTGCCGAAGAAGTGCGGGCAGCAGGCGGTCGCGAGACATCGCGAACCATATGCTCGCCTGTCCATATTGGCCCGACCAATAACGACGAATCATGCCCGTCAGCGCGCCCGCGCTTACGATCAGGCGAAGGCGGTTATAGCCGATGTTTTTCAACGCCACCGCGACCGCCGAATTCGGGTCCAGAGTTTGCCAATTCGCAATGCCGGTCAGGACGATCGAAACCGAGCCATACAGAATCGTGCAGATGATCAGGGTCGCGATGATGCCGAAGGGGATGTCGCGCTGCGGGCGGCGGCACTCCTCGGCGGCGGTCGAGACCGCGTCGAAGCCGATGTAGGTGAAGAAGACGATGCTGGCTCCGCTGACGATTCCGGCCAAGCCGTGGGGAGCGAACGGGTGATAATTCGCGGTGTTGATCGCTCGGAGCGCGCCCAAGCTGAAGATCGCGATAGCGGCGATTTTGATGATCACCATGATCGTGTTGGCCTTGGCGCTTTCGCGAACGCCGCGGACCAGGACCCAGGTGACGGCCATCGTGATGAGCAGCGCCGGAACATTATAGACCCCGGCGGGAGTGCCGGAGGCGGCGAACATGGATACGCAATCGCGGCCGGGAGATGAATACCGAAAATTTGTCGCCTAGATCCTGCAGATAGGCGGAAAAACCTACCGCGACCGACATGTTCGCGACCGCGTATTCGAGGATCAGATCCCAGCCGATGATCCAGGCGAAAATCTCGCCTAGAGATCGCGTACGCATAAGTGTAGGTGCTGCCTGCGATCGGGATCATCGACGCTAATTCGGCGAAGCAAAGCGCCGGCGAACAGGCACGCTACCAGCACCATCAGGAACGAGACGACGAGCGCGGGCCCCGCTCCCGGACGACCCAGCGTTGCCGCGGCACTGTGGCCGTGCATCAGGATGTCCAGGACCGTGGCCTGCATCAAGCCGGGGTCTTGATCGTTCTTGCCGGCCGCTGCAGTGCCGGTGACGGTGAAATATGCCGGAGCCGATGACGATTCCGACGCCCAGAAACGCCAGGGACCAAGGCCCCAGCGTCTTTTTCAAGCGATGCGACGGTTCCTCAGAAGAGGCGATGAGCTCGTCGATCGACTTGGTCTGAAACAGAGACACGCGTATGCGAGTTTAACGCTTGCGCTGGCCCTTGACCATCTTCTTCACCTTGCGCTTCTGCGAGCCGCGGGCGACATCGGCGGCCCGGGGCTTCGCTGCCGGGGCTTTCTTTCGCGCGGCGCGCTTCAGCTTCTTGCGTTCTGCTTTATCTTCGATTTTTTTAGTGTTCATTCAATCTTGATTCCTGCGTACTTCGCGATCAGTTTCTTCAACCCGTATCCGGGGAAACTCACCGTGACCTTGGTATCCTCGCCGGAGCCTTCCAGGCGAAGCACCGTGCCACGGCCGTACTTGGCGTGCTCGATCATCGAGCCAGGGCCGAATTTCTTGGTTGCCTTCTTTACCGGAGCCTGCACCTTGTTCACAGGCGCCTGCGATGCTGCCGCCGCGGGCCGGTTCTCAATCCCCTGCGGCGCCGGCATGCCTCGTTCGTTGAAGAACTGCCGGATATTGTCCACCGAATTGTAAGTCTTACCAGTATAGAGGTTCCGGCGCGCGGCGTCGCGGACCTGATAACGCTCGGCGGATAGATCGATGTGACCCTGGTCGCCGCGGACGCGATCCAGTAGAGGCGGTGGGACTTCTTTAAGAAATCGCGAAGGAATCGACTGCTCGGGTTGGCCGCCTCCAAAACGCCGGCGGTAGCGAGCCCAGCTCAGGTAAAGGCGGGATTCCGCGCGCGTCATGCCCACGTAACACAAGCGGCGTTCTTCTTCCATGCCTGATTCGGAATCGAGCGACCGGCTGTGCGGGAATAAGCCCTCTTCCAGTCCGGCGATGAACACGACCGGGAATTCCAGGCCTTTAGCGTTATGCATCGTCAGAAGCGACACGGTGGCGCGCTCATCCGCCGAATCGGCATCGGCTACCAGGGCGGCATGATCCAGGAAATCCCGCAGGGATTCGCCGCGCTCGGCTGCATCGGTAGCGGCGTTGAGTAATTCGTCCAAATTGGCGAGGCGGCCGCGGGATTCTTCGGTGCCTTCCTGCTCCAGGATTTTACGATACCCGGTGCGCTCCAGAAGGGCTTCCAGAGTTTCGGCTATCGGGCGGGAATCTAAAGTCTCCGATAGCTCTTCGATCATGCGATGGAAAGCGGCCAGCGCGGTTTCGGCTCGCGGAGGAAAGGCGTGCTCTTCCAGCATTCTCTTCAAGGCGTGCCAGAGCGGCAGATTGTGGGCGGTGCCGTATTGTTCGATCTGCTCCACCGTGGTCCGGCCAATTCCGCGCGCGGGAACATTGATGATCCGCTGGAGACTGATGGAATCCTGCGGACTGACCAGAACTTTCATGTAAGCCAGAATGTCTTTGACTTCCGCACGCTGGTAGAAGCTGAATCCGCCGACCACGACATACTTGCGTCCGTAGCGGCGGAGAGCCTCTTCAATCTGGCGGGACTGAGCGTTGGTTCGATACAGCACCGCGACGCGATGTTTGGGATTGCGCGAGAGCGAGGCTTCAATGGTATCGGCGATGAACAGCGCTTCGTTTTCAGAATCGGGGGCCTCGTAAAGCGTGATTTTCTCGCCAGTTGCCGATTCGGTCCACAGCGATTTTCCGATCCGCTCCGTGTTGTTCGCGACCACCCCGTTGGCCGCTTCCAGGATATTCTTCGTGGAACGGTAGTTTTGCTCCAGCCGGATGATCGTGGCACCGGGGAAGTCACGTTCGAAGTCGAGAATATTGCGTATGTTAGCGCCTCGCCAGCCGTAAATCGACTGGTCTTCGTCGCCGACCACGCAGATGTTCTGGCGCTCGGCTGTCAGCAGGCGCATCAGCTCATACTGGCTGCGATTGGTGTCCTGATATTCGTCGACCATGACGAATTCATAACGGCGGTTCAGACGCTCTCGGGTAGCGGTGTCATGCGTCAGCAGCCGCACGGCCTCGAGCAGCAGATCGTCGAAGTCCAAGGCATTCGATTCGCGGAGCTTGGCTTCGTATTTTTCATAAATTACGGCGAGACGGCTGGTGATCGGGTCAGTCGCAGAGCGGGCCAAGTCGTCCGGGCTCAGCTTATGAGATTTCGAATGGCTGATCCGGGACAACGCCGCGCGATACTGCATGAACTTCTCGTCCAGACCGAGCTGGCGATAGACGCCCTTAAGGATCGAAATCTGATCGTCATCGTCGTAAATGGTGAATCGGGTGGTAAAGCCGGGCCGGACAGCGGCCAACGGAGCGCCCTCGCGTCGCAACAGACGGACGCAAAAAGAGTGAAATGTCGCTACCGTGGGCCCATCGCCCGGGATGTCTTGAACCAGGGCACGTACGCGTTCCCGCATTTCGCCCGCGGCTTTGTTGGTGAACGTGACGGCCAGAATCGCCCAACCGGGAACTCGATGCACGCTCATCAGATAGGCGATCCGATGAGTGATTACCCGGGTCTTGCCGCTACCAGCGCCGGCCAGGACCAGTAGAGGTCCTTCAGTATGCTGAACCGCTTCGCGCTGACGCGGGTTCAGCCCCTCTAAAAAGTCCATGAAAACAACATTTTAACACGTAGCCCGGCACCCCTATTTGCGGGTATAATCAAGCCCATATTGAGGGTATTGAATCAGAGGATAGGTCTACTGTAGAACTAGACATGATTCCGAAGCACACCCCCGAGACTCCTGGTGTCATCCAGGCACGGTTAACACAACTCCGTGGTCGGAAAGCGGTTCTGGACGACTTGATATTCTGTCTGGAGCGTTATTCTGTATACAAAATCCAGGAAATCCGACAGCCGTCCGAGAAACAGCGGGCGGAGAGCAGGCTAAGACGGCTCGCCTGAGTAATTAACGGGAGATGCCGGGGCGCCGATGTGCAGCCGGCATTTCTCGAATTCCCTCAAAACGCGGATTAGGGCACAATCCAGTCGATGCAACTCTATCTAATGTTGTAACCTGACAATGAGCCGGTGCGCCTTTCTAACTGGACAGATTGGATTTTGAGAACGGTTGGCCACTCCGTCAGTTCAATGAGGGGTGGCGATGCTGGTTGAATTCGGACTCATTGAGCGGGCCCGAAGCGGCGACGATGGCGCGTTTAACCAGGTGGTGCAGGCGTACCGGAAGCGGATCCTGGGGACCATCGCGCGGCTGATCGGTAGACCGGAAGATGTTGAGGATGTAGGGCAAGAGGTATTTCTCCGGCTCTATTATTCTCTGGATCAGCTTCGGACGCCGGAGGTTTTTGAGCCGTGGCTTTACCGGCTGACGGTGAACGCCGCATATGATTATTTGCGCCGCCAGAGGCGCCGGCAGGAAAGCCGGATGTCGGATCTGAGCGAGCAGCAGGTGATGATGGCGGACGCCGCGGCGGGTGGAAAGCAGCGGGATGAGGATCAGCGGCGGACGAAGGTCAGGGAGCTGGTTCAATCGCTGCTCGACAAGGTAAGCGAGGAAGATCGGATCCTGTTGACCTTGAAGGAAGTAGAAGGCCTTTCGTTGAAGGAACTTGAGCAGGTGTACGGGGTTAATGAAAATGCGCTCAAGGTACGGTTGTTTCGAGCGCGGCAGAGGGTGCTGAAGGCGTATGACGCCGACGGCGAGTGAGGTATAGAATGAATCGCATGCCAGAAGACGGTGACAAGCTCAACGCTCTGTTCGTGGAGTACCGGAACGCATTTCCCGATATGGATCCGGGCCCTTCGTTCATGCCGGGATTGTGGAAGCGCATTGAGGCCCGGCGGTCGGCCAATCTGACAGTGTTCCGCAGGCTGGCGCAGGCGTGCGCGGTAGCGGCGCTGGCGCTGACGGTGATCATGGGCGCTGTGCTGATTCCGCGCCTCGAAAAGGCGCCCATCTACAACACCACTTACGTCGACGTGCTGGCGGCGAATCATCCTAACACTTACGTGGATATTTTCACCGGCGATATCAAATAAATGAAGTTCTCGCGGGCCGCGATTGCGTTTTATATCGGACTGGTCTTTGCCAGCGGCGCAGTGCTGGGTGCATTCGGACACCGTTTGTATGCGGTTTCGTCCACCAGCGCCAAGGGAAACAAGATGCCGCCCGAGGAATTTCGCAAGAAGGTAGTGGCGGAGTATCAATCGCGGCTGAAGCTCAACGACGACCAAGTGACCAAGCTCAACTCGATCCTGGATGAGACGCGAGCCCGCATTGAAGACACTCGCCAGAAGATGCATCCTGCCTACCAGAAGATTCGTGAAGAGCAGAACGAAAAATTCCGCAGCCTGCTGACGCCGGATCAGCAAATTGAATACGACAAGATGCATAAAGAGCGCGAAGAGCGTCAAGAGCGGCAGAAGCAAAGCGGGCGCGGGCTCTAGATTTTAAATTAGTGGCGCGTGACCACTACACTTCTCCAAGAGACATTCCCGGCCGTATCGGTCGCGTGAATCGTCACTGCGTTTGAACCCACCAGCAACGGAATCGAAGCGGTCCACTGAGCCGTGCCAGACGCGGTTCCAGCGGTGCCGGTGTTGGTCGACCAGGTGATTGCGGTCACACCCACGTTATCGCTGGCGGTTCCACTGAACGCAATGGAGGAGGCCGAGGTGGAAAGCGTCGTCGACGAAGGCGAATTGATGGTGAGAGTGGGTGGCGTGGTGCTTTTCGTTCCAGTAGTCGGGACCGTGGGGATTACGGGTATCGTGGGCGTGGTCGGGTTGACCGGCGAAGCCGCTGCCTGGCGCGTCACGATCAATATTTGTGAAACGTGAGTCCCCACATCAGTCGCTGTGATCGTAATCGAATTCGAGCCGATGACCAGCGGGATTCCCGTGATGGTCCAAACGCTTGACCCTTGAGCGAGACCCGCGGCCGCTTGGCTGTCGGACCAGGACACAACGACTGAGCCTTTTCCGCTCGACGCGGTTCCCGAGAGACTTAATGTGGCCGATGTCGTCAGCGATGCCGTGGCGCTGACCGCCAGCACCAGTGGCGCAACTGGGGTGACAGGAGTGACCGGCGTGGGCGTGGGGTCGGGAGCTAAGGATGCTCCCTGCGCCGCATACATGGTCTGCACGGTCGCGATATCGAGCTGCGAGAGAGCGGTGTGCGCCGAGTAATACGGGTACATCACGGCATTCGGGTCGTCAGAATGGCCCAATCCTAAAGCATGTCCAAGCTCATGCAGCGCGACGCTGAACAGGTCGGTATTCGCGCCGATCTGCCAGGTTTCCGCGTCGTCGAAATGCATGTCGCCGGCAATTGGTTCGGGGTTCGGGGGCGCGGGATAAAACGTGTGCGCCAGCACGCCGCCGGGGCCGTCGAAAGGAAAGCCATCGCCATGATCGCCGGTGGCCCATAGAATATTCACCGTCTGGGGGCCGGTCGCGTCGGTGCCCTGCTGCCAGGTAACTTTCACGGCTTTGGTCCACTCCGCCATCGCACGCTGAATCTCGGCTTGCGCGGCGGCGGGAGGCAGCTTTTCGGTCATATGGCTGAACACGTAGGTCAGTGCCGCGGAGCCGAGGCCGAGTCCATCCCATCCGTTGCCGTAGGTGGGGATGGATTGGGAGGTGGCTCCGTTGGTAGTCAGCGCTCCGGCGCACGCGCGAGTAGGAACGGCGTTCACCAAGGCGTCCGAGGCCGGGAAAATGTAGGCGACTTGGTCCAGTTCCGAAAGCGCGGCGAGCTGATTGGAATCGCTCAGGTGAATCAATATGTGATGGGGATTCAGGTCGGGATTGGCGAGGGTGTCGATTCCGAGATTCAGCACCATCGAAGCCACGGCGTTCATGTCCACATCCGGATGAAACTCGACCAGGCGATAGCCGCCGCCCGTGACCAGAGGGCTGATCTTATCGGCTGGATCGAGCGGCGCCATGAATCGAATTCCCAAGCCGAAGACAAATATCGGACGGTCGACATAAACCAGAAGGCCATTCTCGGGAACGTCCTGCAATACGGCCACTCCGCGGCTTTTCAACTCGGCGATCGCTGCGGCGGTTGGCCGAGCCTCAAATTGCAGCAGCAGGTGGCCTTCCTCCACCGGAGGCGCGCAGAGTATGCACCGGCGTACCGGACGCGGTATCGATCGTGCGGGTTTTGAAAATGAAGCGCGGGTTGCGAGAATGCGAAACCGGAACTTAGAACCAGGGCGAAGAAGAAGCGGATAAAAGTACTCACGCTGATCTCATCGCCCAACGATGAGAGAAATTCCGGGCGCGGCGCACTGATTTAGGTAAACGCTCTGGATTTATTCGCCATGCGCCTGCTGTTCGCCATTTCGTTCGTTGTTTCTGCCGTTTGCGCTTACGGAGCCGATGTTTTTTACACCATCGCGACGGTCGCGGGCAGTAGCTGGGTGGGTGACGGAGGCGCGTCGATTTCCGCAATATTGTTTCAAGCTGAGGGAATTGCGGCCGATGTAAACGGCAATCTATACATCGCCGACGCGGGAAATCATCGAGTGCGAAAGGTAACGAAGGGCGGAGTGATTACCACGTTCGCTGGTACGGGCTTCGCGGTTTTTCAGGTGACGGTGATCCTCGAGTGCGGCGCAGTTAAATTCGCCTGATGGCCTCGCGCTGGATGGAACCGGGAATATCTACATCGCGGACCCGGGAATGCAGAGTGCGGCGAGTCGACTTAGCGGAGTCATCACGACCGTCGCCTTGGGAACCCTTTCGGCGGGCGGGCCCAACGACGGCAGCGCTGGCACCATGCTCACGTTGATTTCGCCGCGCAACATCGCGTGGGATGGACGCGGATCGATGTACATTTCCGACTTTGGCGGGCAGGGTTTATCGCCTGGCACAGGATGGAGCTCACTACAGCCGCGGGCACAGGTATCGCGGGATATTCGGGCGATGGACTGGCCGCCATCGGCGCGCAGCTTTCCTATCCGGCCGCGATCGCCTTTGACCGGTTCGGGAGCCTCTACATCGGCGATACGCAGAATCACCTGGTCCGCAAAGTTTCGAATGGAACGATCTCGTCAATCGCCCGTGCGGCCCTGCCAACGGGAATGGTCGCGGATAGTATCGGCACGCTTTACGTCGCGGACCAAACTGCAGGCCAGATCATTACCGTTCAGACCAGCGGAGCCGTCTCCGCTTACGCGATTGCCGCCCACGATATTTGCTTCGGGAACGACGGCTATATTTATGCGGCCAACCTGAACGTAGCTGAAAGAGTATCGTTCACGGGTCCCAGCCTGGTAGTGGCAGGCGGCGGCAGCTACGCATTCGGCGATCACGGGCCTGCTACTACCGCGTTACTGCAACATCCCTCCGGGGTGTCAACCGATGCTCTCGGCAACATCTATGTAGCGGATCACGACAACAATCGAATTCGCCGGGTGGCCGCGGATGGAACCATCACGACTGTCGCGGGCACCGGTGCCGCGGGCAATGCAGGCGATGAGGAACTGGCCGTGAAGGCCACGCTCAACGGCCCTTCGTCGGTCACGATCGACGTCCAGGGTAACCTATGGATCGCCGATACGGGCAACCAGCGGATCCGCATTGTTTCACCATCGGGCACGATTCTTCCGTTCCCCAGCGCAGGGCTGAGATCGCCCGTTTATGCCGTGCCGGACGGCAAGGGGAACGTATACATCGCCGATAGCACTTTGGGCGCGATTCTTCAGGCAATGCCGGACGGCGTCGTAAATCCTGTGATCCTTAATCTGAAAAGTCCCCGCGGCATGGCGATGGATGCGGGCGGCGATCTGTATTTCACGGAAGCAGGCGCTGCTCACGTGAAGAAACTGACTCCACTCGGTGAGCTGACTCTGATCGGAGAAGGCTCCTGGAATATTCCCCGCGGAGTTGCCCTTGATGGTGCGGGGAACGTCTACGTTGCCGACACCGGCTTGCAGCAAGTCCTGCGAGTAAGCCCTAACGGCGCGGTCAGCGTGATCGCCGGGAATGGTGTTGCCGCGTTCTCGGGAGATGGCGGCTTCGCGCCTTATGCCTCGCTCGATTTCCCCTGGGACATCGCCTCTGGCCCCGCGGGTTTGCTTTACATCGCCGATCTCGAAAACAATCGAGTCCGCAGCCTGACGCCGGGAGCTTCAAGCGCAGTCTCTCCGATTCTGGTCGTCAACGCCGTGAATGCGGCCGACCTTCAGCCGGGGCCGCTGGCGCCGGGAATGCTGCTGGAATTTCTCGGCACCGGGCTTGGCCCATCCGATGTGGCTCAAACGCAGGTCCTGTTCGGAACCATCGCGGTACCCGCTTATCTGCCGACGCCTCGAGCCTGCTGGTCCGCGTTCCGCCGCAGCTCGAAGGTCTGCAAAGCGTCAATATTCAAATTCTGAATCAGAGCAATTTGATCGCGCTGATTCCCACATCGGTAGTGGATACCGATCCCGCGCTCTACGTCGATGCGTCAGGTAATCTGATCGTAATCAACCAGGACGGCACACCGAATACCGCCGCCAGCCCCGCGCCACGGGGATCGATCGTCACGTTCTTCGGGACCGGCGAGGGGGTTACCGGTTTGCCAATTGCGGCCTCGATCGGCGGCTACGCGTCGGAGCTATTGTATGCCGGGCCGGTCACCGGGTACCCGGGATTGCTCCAAATCAACGCGCGTGTGCCGTCCGGCTACGTCTCGCCGGGAGCCATGAGCCTCATCGTCTCGGTGGGGACGGCGGCGACCCAAAGCGGATTAAACATTTTCGTGAACTGAAGGGCGGGTGCGATAATAATTTCGCTCCCGCCATGCTCCACGTCGCCAATCTCACGCTGATCGGGCTCGTGCTGATCAATCTTACCGGGTTGGCTTTATTGACGCGAGGCTTCTTCAGTTCGTGGCTCCTGGCGCGAACCGCATCCCCTCTGTTGGTCGCCATTCCCTTTTTTGTCGAGCATTTTTGGGGACTCGGTGCGCTTCACTGGACCTGGCCGATCACGACCGCGGCATCGTTGTGGATGATCGCGCGCCACCGGCGAGTTTGGATAGATCACTGGCCTACTGAGGGCGTGTTCCTCGGCGTCTTCACTTATGCGCTGGCTTGGCGCTACGCATTTCCCGACATCGACGCGTCATCGGAGAAGATCACCGACGTCACGTTCGTGGCAAATTATCTGAGCGGCGTCAAGCTTCCGCCTACGGATCGATGGCTCCCTCCATATCCCTTCGATATGTACTACGCGCTTCAGCACTATGCCGCGGCGCTGATGGGACGCATGCTGGCGATGCCCGCCGGCACCGCGTACAATCTGGCGATCTGCATTCTGATCGCGTCGGCCGTGACAGCCGGCGCAGGCGCGAGCTGGCTCCTGGTGGGCCGTCGACGAATGCCGGCGTTGTTGCTGACCATGGCGTTGCTGGTGGGCGGAACGGGAGTCTCACCGTTCATTCGTACGATCATGCCATCGCCGGCTCTGCATTCAAGCATCCGGTTCATGGGCAGCGCTCTCACTCCGCGCGACGCGACGCGTCCGCTCGGACGATGGCTCATAAAGAAGGCGCACGTTTCTGAGAATGAATCGCTGGATCTTCCAGTGGAACTCCTGTCCTACCTCGCCGGCCTGGGCGACTTTCATCCGCCGCTCAGCGGATATCTTCTTCTAATGCTCGCGCTCCTCGCCATCGCACTGATCGAGGCCGGGGAATCTCTGGCATCGGCGCATGTGGTTCTGGGTGCGACCGTTCCCTTGACCATCGCGGCCAACGCCTGGGATCTCCCGCTTCAGGCATTCTTGCTCGGTGGATGGTTGCTCTACCGGTCGTGGACATATCGCGTAGTTTCGTGGAAAATGCTGGGCGGCGGCGCGGCGGCGGCGCTGCTGCTGATCGAGCCATTCCTGGTTCGTTTCGCCCCGCAATCGGTAGCGCTGCACAATTCGATCCGTTTCATTCCGCGTGGCATCCACACACCGTTGATTCCCGGATTGCTGGTGTTTTATCCGGTCCTTGTGTTGTTGCTGCTGCATCTTTGCTTCGGAGAGCGAACGGCGCAGTCGCTGGCTTTCTGTTTTATCTGGATCGCGCTTCTGCTTGCATCGGAATTTCTTTTCGTCGATGACATCTACGGCGGAAAATTTGAGCGCTTCAACACCGTCTTGAAATGGTGGTCCTGGATTTATTCGGGAACGCTGCTGGTGGTGGGCGCGGTGAATCTGCGATCGCCGTCGCGAGTCTGCCGGTGGGGAACCATCGCCATGCTGCTCTTGGTTTGCCTTTATTCACGCGAATTGGCGGGGCAGTTGGTGAACGTGCCGAAGCGGCATCTGGGAGAGCTTGACGGCGCGGCATGGATACGCGACGATCCGGCAGATCGCGCCGTGCTCGAATTCCTCGCGGCACAGCCGCCCTCGGTAGTTTTACAGCGTATTCCCGATCGATCCTACGTTGCACCCCCAGCTTTGACGATTATCTCGGGACAAACCGCGTTTCTGGGATGGCCGAATCATGAGGATATTTGGCGCGGTTATCGCCCCGACATCGACCAACGGTATGCCGATGTCGACCGTTTCTACCACGGCATTCTCGAAGATAGCGCCCAATGGCTGGAGGAGAATCATATCCGCTACGTGGTATGGCTTCGAGGCGAGAACGAACTGCAGAGCTTCGATCAAGTGAACGCACAATTGCGAGGGCGTTACTTCTGGCGCGAATTCTCTTCACAAGAGGGCGCGAGGGTCGGAATCTGGAGTCAATCGAAATAAAAAAGGGCGCCGGCTTGAGTGCTGCCGGTGCCCGTGGAAGGAAGCTCCTATTTCGCTTGCGCCATCTGCCGGAATCGCGCGGGAGTCAAGCCTACCTGGCGCCGGAAGGTCGCGGAAAAATGGCTTTGATCTGAGAATCCGCACGTCATGGCGATCTCGGCCAGTGCCGTGTTGCTGGTCGACACCAGGTGGCAGGCATGCTCGATTCGCTTGCGCCGCAGGAACTCGCCGACCGTAGTCGAGAAGTAGCGCCGGAATTCGCGCGATAGATGCACGCGATGCACGCCCGCGGCTCCCGCAATTTCGGCGAGACTCAGCGGACGCAGAAAGTTCGCTTCCAGATACTCGCGAGCGATTCGAAGCCAGCGCGGAATCACCGCGACCGGCCCGTTCGCGCCCGCGTGCCGAGCCCCTTCCGCCAGCATTTCGAGCAGGATTCCCTCCAGCGAAACCAGAGCCAGTTCGTCTCCCTGGCGGAACTCGTGATAAAGGCGCTGCGCCAGCCATGTCGATCCGATGCCCTGAATTTCTCCGGGCCGGTCGAGCGTGGTGGTGTGTTCGCTCACGCGCTTCAATGCCTCGCGCTCCACTTCGACCACCAGGCAATGCGAGCCCGAATCGAAGGTATTCGAATGCGGGTGGCCGGCCGGCAGATAGCGCAATACTCTGGGCGCGCAAGTCACGTTGGGAGCATCTCCATACGATTCCCCATAGGGACCTTCCAGCACGTAACTCAAATAAGCGTGTTCATGAACGTGGCGCGAAAGCTCCAATCCCGCGGGATAGTGGCTTTCGATCACTCTGAAACCTGGAACATGGCGCATGGCGACTACGGTGCCTGAGGTTTCGATGCACGGGCACTCGACGGTATGCGGATGACTTTCGGGCGCTCGATTCGAACCATTGAGCGAACTCCCCGCATACGCTGCTGCTGACTTACGAATCACAATAACCCCCTGTCGTAGACTTGCTTGCGATTATTATGACGCGACTGAGTTGCGTTCGAGACAGCTTAGGTTACGTTTTTACGATCTTTTTACAACTCGTTCGCTTCTCGCTTTACTTTAAAATGAAGAATCCCGATGCAGCCACCCGCCTTTTACCCGATTCTCGACGTACAAGTCGCGCAACGCTACGGGGTTACGCCGATTCAAGCGGCTGCGGAAATATTGGAAGCGGAAGTCGCAATTCTACAATTCCGCTACAAGGGATTTTTTAACCGTAAGCTGATGGAAGATCTTGAAAAGATCGCCGATTTATGCCGTCAAGCTGGCTCCTCGCTGGTCGTGAACGATCGCGCGGACCTTGCGCGGATCATCGGAGCGGCACTGCACTTGGGACAGGACGATCTCGCGCCATCGGATGCACGGCGCGTATTGGGAAGTGAATTGAAAATCGGGTATTCTACTCACAACCAATTGCAATTGAAGGCTGCGTCGTTTGAACCGGTCGACTATATTGCCCTGGGCCCGATCTTTGGGACCTCGACGAAGGAAAATCCGGACCCGGTAGTCGGGATCGAGGAGTTGCGGCGCTTGCGTCCGATGACGGATCTGCCGCTGGTCGCGATCGGTGGAATCACGCGGGCGAATGCTCGCCGCGTGATCGAAGCCGGGGCGGATTCAGTGGCCATCATCGGCGATCTATTTCCGACGGACGGCCAGCCGCTTCGCGCCCGAGTGAAAGAGTGGCTGGTCCTAACGCGGGACGCTTCGAAACCGCGATCTAGTTCTGGCCTAGCGTAAAATTCACTTCGATCTGCGTGATCACTTCCACCGGCTCTGTATTGAGAATGGTCGGCTTATAGAGCCATTGCTTGACGGCATCGGTGGCCGCCGGAACCAACAGCGGATGGCCACTCACCAACTGGAGATTCTGAATGGTTCCGTCTTTCCCGATGATCGCCGTGAAGCGGACCGTTCCTGCGATTCGAGCCTGCCTCGCAAGTGAAGGATAAGCGGGCTTTACTTGCCGGATCAACATTGCTTGCTGGACTTGCCCGCCCACGCGGACGCGCGTAGGTGTTGTTGGCTTGGGAGGGGCCGTCACGGCGGGCGGGGGCGCTGCCACCGTAGGGACCGCCCCGATTATGCCGCTGAGTCCGTCGTTGCCTAAGCCAAGCCCGCCCGGGACGCTTCCCACCACCCCCGTGAGCGTAGACGGGGGCATGCTGTCGTCTACGATGTCTGCTACGTTATTCGGAATATTCTTGGGTGCCAGAAGGCGGCCCATTTCGAATTGCCGCGGCGGGACTTTGACCACTCGCGCCGTCACAGGCGGCGGAGGCGGTGGGGGCGCGGGAGGCGGCGGAGGCGCCGACAGGAACGTCGTAAGGACCGCTCTCGGCAGGACTTCAGTGTAGAGCAGCGGGATCAGCACGAAGACAACGATCACCAGGACTTGAATCGCGAAAGAGGCCAGGACCGATGCGCCTTTGCGGGTCTGATTGGGTTTTTCAAGGAAGGTTTGCTCGAACATACTAGTAAATTAGTACGAATACATTAGCATGTCAATAGAAAAGAATATTTGACTTCCGAGGGTTCTCGTACTAATTTCATAGTATGCGTCCCGCCAAGCCGACCCTGACCGAACAAGAGCTCGAAATCATGAAGGTCATCTGGAAATTAGACACCGCGACTGTGCGCCAAGTTTACGAATCCATGCTGGAGCATCGCCGCATCGCCTACACCACGGTGATGACCATGATGAACATCCTTGAAACCAAGGGCTATCTCAAGAAGGAGCAAGGCGAGCGCGCCTTCGTCTATCAGCCCACCCAGCCCCAGAAAACCGTGATCCGGTCCATGGTCCGGGAATTCCTGGACCGCGTGTTTAACGGCTCGGCCGAGCCTTTGCTGGCGCATTTAGTCGAAGACCGGCGTCTAACTGAAACGGATCTGGAGGAAATCCGCCGGACCATCAAGACCGCTCGGAGGCAGAAATGACGCTTTCCTGGCTGCTGGATAATCTTCTGGCCTGGTCCGCACAGGTAGCCGTATTGGTGGCGTTCGCCGCCCTGGCAGCGCTGACGTTGAAGAATCCCCGCGCGCGATTGCTGTTCTGGCAAGGAATCCTGGTGTTGGCAATCCTGCTGCCGGCCATCGAACCATGGACTCACATGGTCGATGGAAGCGCGAACGGCGTCGCGCTGATGTCCGCGCCCATCCTGGTCACTCATCATGCCTTCTCGCGGCCGATTTTCGTGTGGCGGCGCGAGTACCTCCTTGCGATCGCGCTGGGCGGAGCTCTGTTGCGAATGCTGTGGATCGCCGTCGGATTCCTGCGCCTCCGCCGGCATCGATTGGCGGCGCGGATCCTCGGTCATCCCCCGGTTCCATTTGAAAGTGCGCATGTGCTTTGGTATCTTTCCGATACCGTTTCCGGTCCCGTCACGTTCGGATGGCTGCGCCCGTCCATCCTACTGCCGTCGCGTATCAACGAACTTTCTGACGCCTTACGCGAGGCAATCGCGTGTCATGAACTAGTCCACGTGAGGCGCCGCGATTGGTTGTTCGTAATCGGCGAAGAAATGCTGCGAGCCGTGCTCTGGTTTCATCCAGCGATCTGGTTCGTGCTCAGTCAGGTTCAGTTGGCGAGAGAACAAACCGTCGATCTGGAAGTGATCGGGTTGACTCGCGACCGCGAGCGGTATCTGGATGCTTTGATTGCGGTTGCGGCGCAGAAAATCGGGTACCGGGGAGCGGACGTAGCGCCGGCTCCATTATTTTTGAAGAATCGCCAGCTCGCCTCGCGAGTGGCCGCGGTGTTGAAGGAGAATCGTATGTCGAAGGCCCGGATGTTGGGTGGCTTAACTAGCGCGTGCTCGGCGGTAGTCGCCGCTGCGTGCGTCGCGATGTGGTTTTTCCCGTTGCAGACCCCCGCTCAAGGGGCTCCGCAACCGGCGAGCGCTCTAATGGGTGACGATCCAGCAATCACCATCGATCCAGGCGGAACGTTAATGCATCGTACCCCGGTCTCCCGTGCTCCAGGCGTCACCGCGACAGGAACCGTCGTGGTGGATGCCTCGATCGATTCAAAAGGTGAAGTGACCGACGCTCGGGTGGTTAGTGGACCTGAGGAGTTGCGGAGCGCGGTACTGCGCAGCGTTCTGCAATGGCATTATTCTTCAGAAGGCACGTCGCCTACGGTGCATGTGACGGTTCAGTTCGGCCCTGTACTGTCGTCTTCGACGAGCGTCGTTAGGCTTGTTACTCAGGACGTACTGCGGGCGCAGCCGGCTTCGATCGTGAAAACCATCAACTTCGTAGGCGTGCCGGCTGAAGTGGAGCAAAAGGTTCGCGGCCTTCTGCCGGTGCACGAGGGAGATTCTCTTTCGTCTGACTCGTTGCAGCGAATTCTAGCCGCCGCCCAACAAGTGGACGAACACTTTCGCGGCACTGTCGCGATCAACAACGCACATGAAGCGACGATTACCTTGGAACTTGGCTGGCCAGGTATGGCGGCACCAGTGAAGGAAGGCGTCGGCAGAGGCATAGGAACCGGAATCGGTGGTGGGGTAGAAGCAACCGCCGCGGCCGCGCCGCCCCAGCGGATTCGGGTAGGCGGCAACGTCCAGGCTGCGAACCTGGTTCTCAAGGTGACGCCTCCATATCCGTCCGATGCCAAACAAGCCAGGATCCAGGGCGTCGTGCAGCTCACCGCGATCATCAATAAGGACGGCACCATTCAAAGCCTGCAACTGATTTCAGGCCACCCGCTGCTGGTCCCCGCCGCGACCGACGCCGTCAAGCAATGGGTCTACAGACCGACCCTGCTGAACGGCAACCCGGTGGAAGTAATCACCCAGATCGACGTCAACTTTACGCTGACACAATAAACATTTGACACATTACAAGGCCAGGATTATGATGAAGGCATCACTGAAAAAGGAGGTGGTCCAGTCGAAATGATACCTGGTAGTAAAGACTGCACTCAATACACGCGTGAGGTGGCCGACTCTTAAGTCGACTGCTCTTAACGTTCAGGTTTCGTTCAGTGACGAGGCCGCTGTTCCTGTGGACCGGCCTACTCACGCGAGCTGAGTCTGATCTGAATAAAAGAATCCCGCGCGGTCCGCTGAGGCCGCGCGGGATTTTTCACGTTATGGGGTTGTCTGAGCTTGTACTAAGGTGTTGTATCATCCTTAGGATGAAATGGACGCCGCTGAAGGGCAATGTCGCGTGCTTAAGAGCCAAGGTTCCGGGAGGTTGGCTGGTGATGGTGGGATATGGCCAAGGAGCCGGCTTGACGTTCTATCCCGATCCCCAACACCTTTGGGACGGCACCACCCTGCCGTAGGATTTGCCAACCGTGTTAAACTGAAATTTCCCTTATGAAGCCCGGAATCCATCCCGCATACGAAGAAGTGAATGTCGTTTGCGCCTGCGGCCACACGTTCCGCACGCGCACCACGCACAAGGGCGACATCCGCGTGGAAATTTGCTCCAGCTGCCATCCGTTCTTTACGGGCAAGCAGAAGCTGATCGACACGGAAGGCCGCGTAGACCGTTTCCAGAAGAAGTATCAGAAGGTGAAAGACGCAGCGGCCGCAGCAGCCGAAGCCAAAAAGAAGCCGCAACCCGTTACCAAATAACGGCTTATTGCTGACCGAACGCTAGCAGGACGTTCCCGGCGTTGCCGCCCCAGTTACCGTACCCCGACGGTACGTAGACCATTCCATTCACCACCACGGGCCCCGGTCCGTCCATGGAACCGCCCTTGGCGGGAACTCCGTTCACGGTTTTGAACTCCCGTACGGTATCGAAGTCCCACAAAATATGCCCGTCTTTCGATGAGTAGGCTCGCATATGCCCGTCCACTGAGCCTGAAAACACGGCTCCCGGGATCGCGGTGATCGCCGCCGATTGCGCGGGACTGCAATTCTTCCGGTCGCCGCAATCCGATGGCGCCGCGGACCACACTTTGGCCCCCGTATCAATTCGGAGGGCGAATAGGCCGCCGCCTACCTTGGGATCGGCTTCGAAGCGAGTACCGCTGCCGAAAACACCCGTTCCCGGCTTAAAATCTACATCGGATAGAGCGACATAGATGTTCTCCCCGTCGGTCGCCATCCCCCACTGGATTCCGCCGAGCGCCCCGCCGCGTCCGATCTTAGTCTGCCATTTGATCGCGCCGTCGTGATCCAGGTCAAGCGCGTGAACCACTGCTGCTTTCTGGCCCACGATCAGCAGATTCCCTACGATCATCGGCGACGCCCCGATATCTACGTCGGGACCGGCCGGTTTCGGGCAATTGGTTTGATCCACGGCCACGCACGCGATGTTGAACTTGTCGTGCTCAGTCAATTGCTTGGACCAGACGATTTTTCCGCTGTCCAGGTCTATCGCCAGAATCGAATCGCTGGTATCGGTCTCAGGCTCCGAATGATTGTCGCCGGTGCCCACGTAGAGGCGATTGCGCCTAACGTCGATGGTCGGCGCCCCCCATATGCTGGCTCCGGAGGGTCCCCACAGTTGAGTGCCGACGGCATTTTTCTTGGTAGGATGCGGGGTTTCGACGACGCTATAGGTGTGCCAAAGGATCTTGCCGGTCTTTACGTCGACAGCGACGACTCCGCCGCGGGCGGTGCAGCATTCGTACTTCGGATTGAGGGCCGGACCGTCTTCGCCGGCTGAAATCGGAACGTAGAGACGATCTTTGTACAGCGTCGGAGCGCCGGTCACGTGACCGGACTTGTGATCCTCCACGTGGGTCTTCCAGCGCAGCTCGCCATTTCGCGCATCCACGGCGTAGACGTTCGAAAGCTGGTCCGCGAACAGAGCCACCTTGTCGGGCGTAATTGTAATTGCGGCCCGCACGTTCGCCTGGGGCTCGAATACCCAATAAGTGCAGCCTGTCTTGGCATCCAGCGAATAAACTTTGCGCGATGCGCTTCCGATGAAGATGCGGCCGCCGGTAATCGAGGGCTGCGCGAAAGAGACCGCCGCGCCGGGGAATCCGAAAGCCCACTTCAGTTCTAATTTCGATGGATCGATGGCGGCGTTGATGAAGCGGTGGTTGTCGACACCGTTGCCCCATCCGTTCCATCCTTTGGTGTCCACGTCAAACGACGCATCGCGATGCTCGCAAAAGCCGGTGGCGGCTCCCGCGCTTCCCATCGGCTTCCCCGCTAGCCATTCCGCGAGAGCGCGCCGATCCGATGCCGCAAGCGCCTTGCCCTGCTCCTTCATGAGCCCAGTTTCAAGTGCATTAGAAATAGCTTCGGGAGACATCTGGCGCAGGACGGTCATAGCCGGGGCCCGCGTGGACCCCGGACTGTCATGACACATCGCGCACTGCTCTTTGTATAGCGTCGCGGGCTCCGTTGCCCCGAACGCCAGACATGCAAATCCGACCGGAGCCAGGATTCGCCACATGCTTCTATTGATTGCCCAAGTACTCGACGTGAACGTAGGTGCCAAGTCTTGGATTATACGCCAGGTAATACCCGGGGTGATCCGGATCTTCGTAGATCACGATTTGATCGCTGTCCCAGAGCCATCCGTCGGTATAACCGATTTCGTAGGGCGCGACGCTCCAGTAGAAATTGTTGAACCAGAAGCGGCTGGGCCCCCCGCCGTTAAGACGGAACACGTGGCCTGGACCGAATCCACCACTGAACCGGCCATGTTCCCATGGATGATCCATATGCAGGTGGGCATCGTTGGGACCCTGATCGTGACCTACCCACTTGTCGTTGGTATGGACGTGAGGAGCTTCAGGATGCCCTCGCTTATCCGCCGCAATAGGCGCAGCAGCCCGCTCCTGAGGAGCCGCGCGCTCTTGAGGGGCCCGATTCGCCTCCGGCGCGGAACGTTGCGGCGCAGCATGCGAGGCCTTCGCTGGAGCTGGACCGTGCGCTGGGATATGTCCGTTGCCCACATCACGGGCGCCACTTCCGCGGGAAGGGGCTTGGCCGCCCTTCTGCTCGCCTCGCTGCGCGAACGCGCAAACGGTAACGGTTACAACTAGCGCAAAAATTACACTCAATTTCTTCATCTTTCCCCCAAGTTTTAATAGTAGTCGACTGCTTAACCGTCGGTCTTTGCGGCGCTTCCGGTACTGCCTGTGAATCGGCCCCGAACACCCTGGTTAGCGGCGGCGAGCTTCGGATCGCTTCCCCGGCTATGATCGGCCCGGCTCGCTTCCCGTGCCGCTTCAATCTGTTCCGGCGTCCTGACGTCGGGCTCGGAGAGCTTCACGTGCTGCCTGGCGCGCTCCACCTGACGTTTGTGGCGCTTTGCTAATCGCTTGTCCATATCTTACGTTACACCTCATCCGGAACTAGCGGAGCATTCGTATCACCATTAGTCATGAAAACCCCGAGTTTTCTTCTTGCCGCATTCCTGGTGATTTCCTCTTACGGCGCCGATTTGACGTGGATTCCATGGTCGGACGGAGTGCCCGACGGAGTTTTCGCCCAGGCGCAGCGTGAAAACCGCCTCGTCCTGCTGGATCTTGAGGCCGTGTGGTGCCACTGGTGCCACGTCATGGACCAGACTACGTATCGAGACCGGCCACAGTCGCGCTGTTGAACTCGAAATACCTGCTGGTGCGGGTCGACCAGGATTCGCGGCCCGATCTGGCAAGCCGTTACGAGGACTACGGTTGGCCGGCGATGGTGGTCTTCGATTCGAAGGGCCGGGAAATCGTAAAACGGCGCGGCTATATTCCACCGCGCGAAATGTCCTCCATGCTGCAGGCGATCATCGACGATCCGACGCCGGGTCCCTCGATTGTTCCGGAAGAGAAGATCGAGTTTTCCGCCAATTCAGTTCTGCCGGAATCGCTGCGCGAAAAGCTGGAGGCGAAATATCACGCGGGGTACGATCACAAGAACGGAAGCTGGGGTTTCGATCAGAAGTATCTGGATTGGGACGGCGTCGAGTATGCCCTGAATCTCGCGCGCAAGGGCGATGCCGGCGCCGCAAGCATGGCCCGCCAGACAATGACTGCCCAGCTGAATCTGGTCGATTCCGTGTGGGGTGGCGTGTATCAATACTCCACCGGCGGCAATTGGAAATCCCCGCATTTCGAGAAGATCATGCAAATGCAGGCCGAGAATCTGCGCCTTTACTCATTAGGCTACGCGCAATTGCACGATCCCGCATTTCTGAAGGCGGCGCAGGACATTCATCGCTTCCTGACTACTTTTCTGATGTCTCATGAAGGAGCCTTTTATTCCAGCCAGGATGCCGACGTGGTCGACGGCCAGCATAGCGCCCATTATTTCAAGCTGAACGATGCCGGCCGGCGGCGGATCGGCACTCCTCGAATTGACCGGCACATCTATAGCCGCGAAAATGGCTGGGCGATCGCCGCGCTTGCGGCGCTCTATCAAGCGACCTCGGACGAGCGTTATCTCGACCAAGCCACGCGAGCCGCGAATTGGATTCTCGCGAACCGCGATCTCAAAGGCGGGGGGTTCCGCCACGATGGCCAAGACGCGGCCGGTCCGTACCTGAATGACACGGTGGCCATGACGCGCGCCTTCGTTGCACTGTATACCAGCTCCGGCGATCGCGACTGGCTCCGGCGCGCGGAAGAAGGCATGCAGTTCATCACTTCGAATTTCAAGGATCCCGGGGGCGCCGGGTTCAGAACGGCCTCCGGTGCGATGGATCGCCCTGAGTTCGATGAAAACGTGGCCCTGGCCCGCGTCGCGAACCTTCTGGCTCGCTACGATGCGAATTCCGCGATTCAAGCCGTCGCCGAGGAAGCGCTGCGCTATGCCGTCACCCCGCAAATTGCGCGGCAACATACACCCGCTCCGGTTCTGCTGGCGGTATCCGAGTTGGCCGCTCAGCCGATTCACCTCACCATCGTGGGACACAAAGACGACCCCGCCGCGAAGCAGCTTTTTGCGATGGCGCTGACTTTTCCCGCTGGATACAAGATGGTCGAATGGTGGGACAAACGCGAAGGAGCGCTGCCGAATTCGGAGATCGATTATCCGGAACTGGATCGCGCCGTCGCTTTCGTGTGTGGCACGAAGAGCTGCTCCCCGCCGATTCTCGATCCTGCGAAGCTGCTGCAAAAAGCCGATCGGATCGACCGCTAATCGGTTGCTAGCGGCCCTGCCAGCAGGCGGGTCGTTTTTCGAGAAACGCGGTAATGCCTTCCTGCGCATCGTAGGCCGCGGCGTTCATCGACATCACTTCTTTCGCATACGCGTAAGCCCGCGGCTGATCGAGCTCGATTTGGGCATAGTAGGCTTGCTTGCCGACGGAGATCGTGAACGGGCTCGCCTCCGCGATCTGGCAGGCGAGCTTGCGCGCTTCAGCTTCGAGACCTGCTGGCGGCACGACGCGATTCACCAGGCCCCAATCCTGAGCGTTGGCCGCGTCCACGGGCTTGCCGGTCAGCAGCATTTCCATGGCGCGCTTCCGTCCCACGGCTCGCGTCAACGCGACCATCGGAGTGGAACAGAACAGACCGTTCTTAACGCCGGGAGTGGCGAAGGTCGCTTCAGAACTGGCTACCGCCAGATCGCATGTCGCCACCAACTGGCAACCGGCCGCGGTGGCGATGCCTTGTACTTGCGCGATCACGGGCTGCGGAATCGCTTGCAGTTTGGCCATTAACTGCGTGCATACGTCGAAAATGCGCCGGTAATCGGCAATGGTTCCACCGACCAGCTCATTCAGGTCGTGACCCGAAGAAAAAACCTTGCCGGCGGCTGCCAGGATCACGGCGCGGATCCCGGCGGTATTGGAGACTTCGTCAAGACAGGCAATCAGCTCGAGCATCAGGTCGAGCGACATCGCGTTGCGGCGCTCCGGACGATTGAGAGTGATTACACCGAGAGAACCTTCGCGCGCTGACAGAAGATATCGGTACATGCTCCCACTATAGCTCGCGTAATCTGTGGCTGATTGCGATCAGGCATACAGCCGCCACCGCAACTAGAATCACTCCGAGTACGAGAGAAGCGGGTAGGAAATCCAAGTCCGAAAGCCGGTACAACCCCCTCAAGGATGAAGGCTTGGTTTCAGTCAGTGCGAATCGCGCTTGCCAGTCCTTTTCCAAACTGGATTAGAGTACGAAGCCGGGCGGCATTCGTTCCTGGAAATGCGAATCAGCTCTTGGCTTTGTGGTATGCAGCCCAACGTTTCTTCTGGGCTTCCGCCATTTTCCGCTTGGTTTCAGCGCTGAGAACGCGGGTTCTCGGCGACGCCGGCGATGAAGATTCGGCCTCGCGGATGACCGACATCCATGAAGGCGGCCTTCCCCGCCGCTTGCCACGAGTTTGCGCGAGCCTTCCCAGAACCGCGAGGGCGTCGTCGATCGCGGCCCGCTCCGAATGGAGTTCAGCGATCATTTTTAAGATATCCATAAGGTGGAAGTCGATTGTATCAGGTTGATCTCCATTGACACAAACGACTCATGGCGAAGGTGCCTGCTCATTGTTGCTTCCGAAATCAAGCGGACCGGCTATAATCGGGAGCATGAAGCAACTGCTTGGAGTTTTCCTTATGTCCTCCGCTATGTTCGGCGCCTCGGTGTATGACTTTACGATGAAATCGATCGACGGCAAGGCTGTGCCGCTCGCGGATTTCAAAGGCAAGCTTCTTCTGGTGGTGAATGTCGCCAGCAAGTGCGGTTTTACGCCCCAATACACGGGCCTCGAAGCGTTGTATGAAAAATACAAAGATCGCGGGTTCGTGATCGCCGGATTTCCAGCCAACAACTTCATGGCTCAGGAACCCGGCACCGATGCCGAGATCAAGACTTTTTGTTCCAACAAATACAACGTGACTTTCCCGATGTTTTCGAAGATCTCAGTCAAAGGCGAAGACAAAGCCGCGTTTTATCAATTCCTGACAGACTCCGGCGCAAATCCCTCTACGGGCGGCGAAATCAAGTGGAATTTCACTAAGTTTCTGGTGGACCGCAACGGCAAAGTGATCGAACGGTTTGAACCGGCCGTGACTCCCGAGCAAATGGACGCCGCCATCCAGAAAGCCTTGAAACAGTAGCGCCGGATGCCGAAAATCCTGGTGACTGGTGGGGCCGGATACATCGGCAGCATCACCACGCATCACTTGCGCGCCCGTGGATATGAGGTTGCAGTGGCGGACGATCTTTCTCGAGGGCATCGCGAGACCGTTCCAGCTGAGATTCTGCACGTTATCCGGTTGCAGGATACGGAGGCGTTGGCCGCGATCCTCCAAGGGGTGGATGCGGTGGTCCATTTCGCGGCGTACATCGCGGTGGGCGAATCGACCAGAAATCCGGCGCTGTATTTCTCGAACAACGTCGGCGGAACTCTGTCGCTGCTGGATGCAATGACCCAGGCCGGCGTCGGAAGGCTGGTGTTTTCATCTACGGCGGCGGTCTACGGGAATCCCGAAACTGTTCCCATTCCTGAGGATGCCCCGTTTGCGCCGGTCAGCCCGTATGGAGAATCGAAGGCAGCGGTGGAGAGGATTCTCAACCAGTTCGACCTGTTCGGCGGATTGCGCAGCGTGGCCTTACGCTACTTCAACGCTTGCGGCGCCGAGCCGGCGGCAGGATTAGGCGAGTTGCATGAACCGGAGACGCATCTGATTCCTCTGCTGTTCCGCGCGTTGAAAACCGGCGTTCCGGTGCAGATCTTCGGCAACGATTATCCGACGCCCGACGGCACCTGCGTGCGCGATTACATTCATGTGGGCGATCTGGCGAAGGCCCATGTGGCGGCACTGGATCATTTGCTAAGAGGCGGCGGGTCGGATCAATTTAATGCGGGAACCGGCCAGGGATATACCGTGATGGAAGTGCTACAGGCTGTGGAAGGCGTAACTGGTTCGACCGTTCCTTACTCCGTCGCCCCGCGCCGCGAAGGGGATGCGGCTGAATTGGTCGCGGATGCCCGGAAGCTGCGTCACAGGCTGGGCTGGGAGCCTAAACGCAGCGCATTTGGGATATCGTTCGGGACGCTTGGGAATTCTTTAATCAAGGCTAGTGGGCCGGCTGGTCAGGCCAGCCCACTTCTATACTTCTAGCGCTTTTCCTTCACGACGTGGCCCTTGCCGTCCCGCATTTCAGTCCCGTGGAAGTGCGACGCATCCACGCGATGCTCAGGTACCGCATGTTCTCCACGATTAGGGTATGGGCCCCTATACCCGTGGGCTGGATGAAAATGAGTATCGACGTGACCGCGGAATTCGGCCGGGCCATGAAACCATGGGCCGACACCAATGAAAACGCCGTCATTGAACCATTCCGGACCGTAATAGCCCGCGGGCGCGCAGTTGTAAGGAGGGACGTCATAATAGCCGTATGGGCAATCCGGCGCAACGCCAACCTCTACGCCTACCTGAGCTTTCGCCTGGGGAGTGGTAACCGTCAGGCCGATACCGGCCACTGCAGCTACCAAAAGAAAAGAAAATCCACGCATTGTGTTCACCTCGCACTGGTTAGAGGGAGCCATTCGGGAACCTGTTTCTCTTCATGGAAACGCTCCGCGTGGCATATTCGGTTCAATAATTTACGACACACTACACTAGAATCAGCATGACTTTGACTCTCACTGGGCCGCAGGCCGCAGAATCGACCCCAAGACATTGACTTTTTTTAACGAAACCAGGATCGACCCTTATTTTTGGCTGCGAGACCGGAAGGATCCCGCGACCATCGCGTATCTGGAGGCTGAGAATCGCTATACCGAAGCCATGACCAAGGGGACCATCGAGCTTCAGTCCAAGTTGTACACGGAGATGCTGGGCCGGATCAAGCAAACCGATCTGAGCGTCCCCACCCCGCGCGACGGCTATTTCTACTACGCACGCACCGAAGAGGGGAAGCAGTACGCGATCCATTGCCGGAAAAAGGGATCGCTTGAGGCGCCGGAGGAGATTCTGGCGGACGAGAACGCGATGGCGGAAGGCAAGAAGTACTTCCGCATCGGCAACTTCTCGGTTAGCCCGAATCACAATCTACTGGCTTATTCGGTGGATTATGACGGAGATGAAGAATATACGATTCACGTCAAGGATTTGACGACCGGGAAGCTGCTGGCGGACGAGATCCCGAATACCTACTACACGCTCGAATGGGGCAACGATAACACGACATTTTTCTATACCGTGCTCGACGCGGCCAAGCGCCCGTTCAAGATTTTTCGCCATACCCTGGGCCGGAAAGAAGATCCACTGGTGTATCACGAACCCGACGAGCGATTCACGGTTGAGCTGGCCAAGACCTCCAGCCGCGCCTATATTTTGATCAACATTGGAAGCTCGCTGACCTCTGAAGTTTGGTATGTAAGCGCGGATAAGCCGGAAGGCGAATTTCAAGTGGTGCTGCCGCGAGTGCAGGAGACCGAGTACGACATAACCCATCACGGAAATTCGTTTTTCATCCGGACCAATGACGACGCCAAGACATTTCGATTGGTGCGAAGCGCCGGTGAAGGATCCATCGAAAGCGAACTGGAAGGAAGTAATCGCCCAAGCGCGACGACGCGACCATCGAGAGTGTGACCGCGTTCCAGGATTACCTGGCAGTGGAGGAGCGGGATCGCGGGTTGACGAAAATTCGCCTCCGCGATTTCAACGACGGTGAGGCTCTTCTGGATTTTAAGGAGCCGGTATATACCGCCGCCCTGGGCGCGAATGCCGAGTTCACTACCAGGACACTGCGCTTCGTGTACACGTCGCTGGTGACGCCTAGTTCGGTTTTCGACTACAACATGGCGACTCGGGAGCGTGAGTTGAAGAAGCAGCAGGAAGTGCTCGGCGGATACGACCCGCTGCAATACGAGTCGGAACGGGTGTATGCGACGGCTCCTGATGGCGTGAAAGTGCCGATTTCGCTGGTTTATAAGAAGGGACTAGTCAAAGACGGATCCGCGCCAATGCTGCTGTACGGCTACGGATCTTACGGGATCAGCATCGACCCGGGATTCTCATCGGACCGGTTGAGTCTGCTCGACCGCGGGTTAGTATATGGGATCGCGCATGTGCGCGGCGGGGCCGATCTGGGTAAGCCGTGGCATGAAGATGGGCGCATTTTGAAGAAGATGAATACCTTCACGGACTTCGTCGCGTGCGCGGAATACCTGGTGAGCCAGAAGTTTACCTCACCCGCCCGTTTGGCGATTATGGGGGGCAGCGCAGGAGGATTGCTGATGGGCGCGGTGGCCAACCTGCGTCCGGATTTGTTCGCCGTGGTGGTCGCGCTGGTGCCATTCGTCGATGCGCTCAATACCATGCTGGATCCCTCGCTTCCGCTAACGGTGGGCGAGTACGAGGAGTGGGGCAATCCCAATGAGAAGAAGTTCTACGACTACATCAAATCGTATGCGCCGTACGAGAATGTCGAGGCTCAGGCCTATCCGAAGATGCTGGTGACGGCGGGGCTGAACGATCCTCGCGTTTCGTATTGGGAGCCGGCGAAGTGGGTGGCAAAGCTACGGGCTTTGAAGCAGGATCAGAATGTCCTGCTGCTGAAAACCGAGATGGGCAGCGGGCACTTCGGGTCCAGCGGCCGGTATGAGCACTTGAAGGAAACGGCGTTCAATTACGCGTTTATCCTGAATGCTTTGGGGGTTTCGTAAGCTGGCGCTGGATGGCGAACATCGCCAGCAGAGCGACGCCGAAGGATACGAAGCAGCCCTGGATCGCGACATCCGGCAACCAGCGGGATTTCTGAAAGAAAAGATACAGCAGCAGCAGGAAGATCACCCGCATGGCATTGCGCGCGATCCCGGCCGAGAAACACAGCGCGATCCACGCCGCGACGGCCGAAAGGGCGAAAGACGCCATCAGACCGAGCGCCAAGGCCTCGGCCAGCGTTGCCAGTTCCGGCGCGAAGGCATAGCGATTGGCCGCGAAAACGGTGATGAATGCCGTCAACAGGATTGCCGCCACCATTGCCTCTCCATAGGCCACGGCGAGAACAATTCGGGCCAGAGCATCGGTTAATGAGCTCGGGCGGCTTCTCAGATAAGCCTGCGCCGCTGCTGGAGGGGAGAGTAGTACTCCTAGGCATGCATATGCCGTGATCGTGACGGGGTCAAGAAAATCGATACCGCGGAACCAAGGGAACAGGATGCCGAAAACTCCCACGATCACGATGTGGACTAGCATCACACGCAGGTCGAATCGGGAGCGCATTTCTAGCCCTTCTTGACGAAGGCGATACGGGAAATTCTGCATTGGACGATGCCATGGTACCAGCCCAACTGGCGTAAGATGGGTAAGGATCGCCCTTATTTGAACTTAGGGCAAATTTGTCTAGGGCCGGGATGCTAATCAATCGTGACAAGCGGGCCGATTGAGTTAATAGATATGATGGACAGGCGAATTGAACCGAGGATGCTCTGCGCAGACCTGGTAGATGTGATTTGGAAGGACCCGACTGGGCGCACGCGCCGCGGAGTAGCGAACCTGGAAGACATTTCGTTATCCGGTGCCTGTCTACAGGTGGAACGGCCGGTCCCGCTCGGCACTCCGTCCCGGATGAGCTATCCGAATGGCGAACTGATGGGGACGGTAAAGTATTGCGTGTTTCGCGAAATCGGATACTTCCTGGGGATCGAATTTGAACCGGGAACCCGGTGGTCGCAGCGCCACTTCCGGCCGCAGCACCTGCTGGATCCGCGACGCCTGGTCAATCGCGCCACGAACCGGCTGAAGACAGACGCTCCTCCGCTGACGAATTGAGTCAGTACCTGGGCGGGTCGGCTTGATTTGTGATTAACTGGAGATAATGGCAACGGTTACGGGCCAAGTGCAGCAGACGCCCGCCCAAATCGCTCGTCCCGTGCCGTGGGTCGCGATCGGCTGGTTTTTGGCCCTCCTAATTGCGGGTTTCTTTCCAATCCTCAAACACTCAGTAGAGCAATGGGCTGACGATGCGGATGTCGGCCATGGGTTCTTCGTCCCCCTGGTGGCCGGGTACATCGCCTGGCAGCGCCGGGCAGGAGCTGATGGATCTGGATTGGAAGCCCGCGTGGTGGGGCGTCGGCGTGATGGCGTGGGGAATTTTTCAGGGCTACGTAGGATCGCTGGGCGCGGAGCTGTTCCTGCAACGGACCGCCTTCCTGATCACGCTGGTAGGGATGTTGCTGGTGCTAGGCGGGACCCCGGTAGTCAGGAAGCTGGCGTTTCCGCTCCTGTTGCTCCCGTTCATGATTCCGATTCCGGCGGTAATCTACAACCAGATCACGTTCCCGCTGCAACTATTCGCCAGCGGCGTCGCGGAGACGGTGCTCGACTGGATGAACCATCCGGTGTTCCGCGACGGCAATGTATTGGAATTGGCAAACGGCCAGAAACTGGATGTAGCGGAGGCGTGCAGCGGGATTCGAAGCTTGTTGTCTCTGTCGTTCCTATCGCTGGTGACAGCGTATGTATTCGACCGGAAAGTATGGATGCGCTGGGCTTTGCTGGCCGGCGTAGTGCCGATCGCGATTCTGGCGAACGCCGGCCGCGTCACAATCACCGCGTTCTTAGCGGAGTGGAAGCCGGAACTGGCGCAGGGCACCTTCCATGAGATGGAAGGCTTTATCATTTTTGTCATCGCGGGCGCGATGCTGCTGCTGCTCCATCGGGTAATCAACAAAATCTACCATTGGAAATTCGGAAAGGCGGAGCCCGTTGCTTAAATTCCTGAATTCCACGCCGGCTCGGGTGGTAACGGTATTGTTGATCGTGCAGGGCGCGTTGCTGTACAGCTCGATTCGACCGGAGGCGGTTCCGCCGGGGCGGCCGCTGGCACAATTTCCGCAAGCCATTGGTTCCTGGCACATGACGCGGCAAGGAGTGATCGAGCAGGAAGTTCTGGACGTCTTGAAGGCGGATGACGTCTTGACGCGTTTCTATGGCGACCAGAACACCGGACGCCAAGCGGATCTATATATTGCCGCGTTTCGGTCCCAGCGCAACGGGAAGGCTCCGCATTCGCCGAAAAATTGCCTCCCGGGCAGCGGCTGGCTGCGGTTGGATTCGAGCGAAATTCGGGTGGATGTGGGGGCCGCGGCTCCGATTCCTGTAAATCGATATCTAATTTCGCATGGAGACCAGAGGCAGTTGGTGCTGTACTGGTATCAATCGCGCGACCGAGCCGTGGCGGACGAATTCAAAGCCAAATTCTGGGTGGTCGCGGACGCCATCCGCTACGATCGCACCGATACCGCAATCATTCGAGTGATCGTCCCGGTAGTGGATCGCGATACGGATTCGGCGGAACGCGTGGCCGTCGGTTTTGTCCAGACTATTTACCCGACCGTGCGGCAGTTCCTGCCATCGTAAGCGCTCCGTTCAAGTAGACTATCTTTGATGCGGAAATTTGCTCGCTTGGCCGCCCTTGTGCCTTTGCTCATGCCGGTGCTGGCCCAACCACTCCAGGTTAATCCCAACGATCAGGTTTTGAAGGAGCTGGACGACGTCGAATGGCGAATGAAGCTGGCGGATATCGCCGACGTCGATAAAGTCGCGTACGCCAGTCTGCCGCTGGCGCATAATCCCAATCCGACCGCGCCCGGCGCGGGCAACCCGCTGATCATTCGCGCGTACACTTTTATCCCCAAGAAGCTGGACCGTACGAAAAAACAGCCGCTGTTGGTGCTGGCGCATCAGGGGATTCACGGCAATGTTTCCTCGTCTGAGCTGGGGCACATTGTGCGCGAACTGATGGAGCAGGGGTACAGCGTGGTGGCGCCGGATTACCGCGGCAGCAGCGGCTACGGGCAGGCTTTGTATCAGGACATCGATTACGGCGGGCGCGAAGTGGACGATGTGTTTGAGGCTCGCAAATGGATGCTGGATGCGTACAGTTTTCTGGATCCCAAGCGCGTGGGCATGATCGGATGGAGCCATGGCGGCTTCATCACGCTGATGAACATTTTCCAGCATCCGGACGCTTTTGCGGTCGCGTATGCAGGCGTGCCGGTTAGCGACCTGGTGCTGCGGCTGGGCTATCAGACGGATCAGTATCGGGCGCTGTACTCGGCGCCGTATCACATCGGCAAGACGGTTCGCGATGACATCAAGGAATACGAAAAGCGGTCGCCGATCACATGGGTATCTAGGCTGGCGACGCCGCTGCTGATCCACACGAATACCAACGACGAAGATGTGAATGTTCTGGAAGTGGAACGGCTGATCACAGCGCTGAAGGCCGAAGGCAAGCAGTTTGAATACAAGATTTACGAGAATGCTCCGGGTGGGCATATGTTCAACCGGCTGGATACTGAATTAGCAAGGCAATCGAGGCAGGAGATCTACAAGTTTCTGGCAAAGTACTTACTCAAATGAAGACGATCGTTTTGACACTCGCTGGAGCATGCTTGCTGGCCGCGCAGGCGCCGCCCGCAGGTGGGCGCGGAGGAACGGCCCCGGGAGCTCCGGCGCCTGCTGCTACGCCTGCTCGCCGCAGCGGCGCCTTCGAACGATGAAGTACTGAAGGGGATTGACGACCTGGAGTGGCGGTTGAAAATCAGCGATATCGCGGATTTTGACAAGGTGGCTTATACGAGCCTTCCGCCGCGGCGCAACCCGAATCCGACCGGCGTTGGCGCGGGGAATCCGTTGATCGTTTACGCGTACACCTTCATTCCGAAAAAGCTGGATCGCTCGAAGAAACAGCCCCTGCTGGTGATGATCCACGGCGGGGTGCATTCGAACTTCACTTCCGAATCGGCGCACATCGTGAGAGAGCTGCTGGAGCAGGGATACAGCATCGTGTCGACCGACTACCGAGGTTCGACCGGCTACGGGCGTGGCTACTTTCAGCAGATCGATTACGGCGGCCGCGAGGTGGACGACGTTTATGCCGGTTTGCAGTGGATGCTGGAGCGATACAGTTTCTTCGATCCGAAGCGTGTGGGAATCGTAGGCTGGAGCCACGGCGGACTGATCACGCTGATGAATATTTTTCAGCATCCCGAGGCGTTTGCCGTAGCGTACGCGGGGGTTCCGGTGAGCGACCTGGTGTTGCGCCTGGGCTATCAGACAGACGAGTATCGCGCGGAATATTCCGCGCCGTATCACATTGGAAAGACGGTTCGCGAAGATATAAAAGAATACGAAAAACGTTCACCGATCACGTACGTTTCGAAGCTCCAAACGCCTCTGCTTATTCACACCAACACGAACGATGAGGACGTGAATGTCCTCGAAGTGGAGCGGCTGATCACGGCGCTGAAGGCCGAGGGGAAGAAGTTCGAGTACAAGATCTATCAGGACGCGCCCGGCGGGCATCAGTTCAACCGGCTGGATACGAAACTGGCGCGCGAGTCGCGGCAGGAAGTGTATCAATTCCTGGCGAAGTATCTGAAGCCTGGGGCATGATTAAGGACTCCGCCGCATTGAACCGCAGCCAGGCACGCTCGATGGTGATTTCGGTGGGCGGAATTGCCGCCACCAGCCAGACGCTCGCATCGCAGGCAGGCGCGCAGGTGCTGGCGCGAGGCGGATCGGCCGTGGACGCGGCGATCGCGGCCAACTTGGTTTTGGGGGTGGTGGAGCCGATGATGTGCGGGATCGGCGGCGACCTTTTCGCCATTCATCGCGACGCAAAAACCGGCGAGCTGACCGGAATCAACGCGAGCGGGTATGCTCCGAAGGCGCTGACGCTGGAAGCGCTGAATTTTGTCGTGCCGCCGGCGGGGATTCATTCGGTGACGGTACCGGGCGCTGTCGACGGCTGGTCGAAGATGCACGCGAAATTCGGCAGGCTGTCATGGAACGAGCTATTTAAACCGGCCATTTATTACGCCGAGCATGGGTTTCCAGTCACTGAGATTATTCAATATGACTGGGAGCATGAGAACGCCAAGTTAACCGAGGGGCTGTTCTGGCGTGGGCGAGCACCAGCGGTGGGGGGGATCTTTCGGAATCCGGAGTTGGCGCGAGCGTATCGGATCTTGGCGGAGCAAGGTCCGCGGTCGTTTTATGAGGGCGAGCTGGCGGACGCGGTGTTGAGGACTTCTGTAGGGCTTGGCGGCACAATAGCGGCGGACGATTTGGGCGAATTTTCTTCTGAATGGGTCGAGCCTCTGTCGATCGATTATCGCGGTTGGAGCGTGTATCAACTCCCGCCCAATGGGCAGGGCATCGGAACGCTGGAGATGCTCAATATCATGGAGCATTTTCCGTTCCCGGAGATGGACCCGTTGAGCGCCGGGACGATTCATTTGAAGATTGAGGCGCAGAAGCGCGCGTTTGCGGATCAGCGGCGGTACATTGGCGACCCTCGGTTTAGCGAAGTTCCAGTGGAGCGGATGCTGTCGAAAGCGCATGCGAAGGAACACGCGGCGTCGATTGGACATACGGTTTATTTGGCAGTGGTGGATCGCGAAGGCAACACGGTCTCGTGGATCCAAAGTATTTCGGATTTGTGGGGATCGGGCGTGATCGTCGACGGGTTCGGGTTTCATTTACACAATCGAGGGAGTGCATTTTCGCCGGATCCTGCGCACCCGAACGCATTACAGCCGCGGAAGCGGCCGTATCACACGATTATCCCGGGCTACTTGCAGCGTGGCGACCGGCATATCGCGTTCGGCATCATGCGCGGCATGAATCAGGCTCAGGCGCAGGCGCAATTCGTGTCGAATATCGTGGATCACGGGATGAATATTCAGATGGCGCTCGAGGCTCCACGGTTCACGAAGATGACGCTGGGCGGGAATGACGTTCGGATAGAGGGCCGCGTGCCGGCGGTGGTGATCGAGGAATTGAGATCGCGCGGGCACGAGGTTGAGGTGCTGGGGGATTACTCCGGAATGGTCGGGGGCGGGCAGGCAGTGATGCGGGATTCGAAGGCTCGGATGAATTACGGGGCGTCGTCGCCGCGGAAGGATGGGGCCGCGGTGCCGGAGGCCGATCCGTATTTCTGATGGCTGCTACCCTAGAGATAATTCATGCCTCCAGAATTACCGAAAAAGAAATATAGGTCGTTCGAGAAACTGGCTGGACACTGGGACCCTGATCCAGAGTTCGATCGCATCATGGAAGAGCAGCGTCGAATCGACGAGGAACTTTGGCAACGCGACCTTGATTTCCCCGATGAATAGCGGCACCTTTCGTGTTACCATCTGGCGGTGTTCAATTTAAAATGCGCATTATTTATATTTCTGTTCGCAAATTTGACCTGGGCAGGGCCGATTTATACAATCGCCCCGGTGCTAGCACCGCCCGGCACCGAGATATCTAACTTCTCCGGCTTGAATAACTCGGGACAAATTACAGGAGTTGCTTCGACAGGCGGGACGGCCGCTCAAGCATTCACCGGCGGAACGTCTAGCTCCACACTCGTGCCATTGCCCTCAGGGTATACACACGCGACAGGGACTGCCCTTAATGATTTAGGACAAGTGACCGGATATGTCCAGGGGCTTGAGCCAACAGCTTTCATCGGATCGACAAGCGGAAGTTCGCCGATACCGCTCGCGCCCAACGATATCTTCGAGATCGGGCTTGGAGTGAATAACTCAGGCGTCGTTACGGGCGGGGGAAGCGGTCCCGTGCTTAACACGACGTTTCTTTTTGACGGTTCTGCAAATTCACTAGTACCTCCTCCCCCGGGTTGGGCTTCTGCCAGCAGTTCGTTCGGGATCAACGGCTCCGGGGAGATCGTTGGGTTTGGCCTCAACGGATTGTCAGTGGCGCAACTGTTCGTCAGTCTCGGCGGAGTTTCCACGCCCGTTCCAGATCCGTCCGGTTTCTCGACCGCCTATCAAGGCGCTATTAACGACTCAGCGGAAATTGCAGGGATAGGCAACAACAGCACCACAAGTCAAGCCTTCATCGGTACGACTACGGGAGCTACAGCAATTCCGCTTCCGGCCGGGGCCACGAGTGTCACCCCGAATGGGATAGTCTTCTTCATCGGGCTCAACGATCTCGGTGTCGTAATCGGTAATAGCGACGTAGGACCGTGGATTTGGGATTCACCCGACGGAACCCGTCTGTTGGACAACCTGGTCCCATCGGGCTGGACACTTTCATACGTCTTCGGGATTAACAACCTGGGTCAGATCGGCGCAGCTGCATCATTCGACGGCTCAGGAGAGGAGGCCGTGATTCTCAGTCCGGCGACAACGCCTGAGCCAGCTTCGGCTGAACTGTTCGGCTTAGCCTTGGCCTTCGCAATCGGCCTTTCGCGTCGTATTCGACCACACGCCTGTTAGCCCTGTCCCCCGACGTTACGCGACGCTACCGTGGAGGCAACGGCGTGCAATGCGGCGGCGCGCTGTTTTTGGCGTTCCATGCGGAGCAGCTCCCGGCGGCGGCGGAGTTTTACCTGGTCGTCGACCCCGCGCCAGAACTTGCGGAAATAGTCGGCGGCGGATACGATGCCAAAGAGCATTACAGCCCACATTGAAATCAAGGCGAACTGATCCAGATCGGGCCAGCGGATTCCGCCGATGACCAGGGAGATCGCCACTACCTGCGCGGCCATTTTGGTTTTCCCGAGCTCGCTGGCGCGGATTACATAGCCTGAAGCAGCGGCGATGGAGCGGAGACCGGAGACTGCGAACTCGCGGCCGATAATTAGTATCACAATCCAGGCGGGGATGCGGTGAATGTCTACCAGCGAGATTAGCGCGGCTGAGACCAGCAGTTTGTCGGCGATGGGGTCCAGCAAGGTGCCGACCGTGGTGACCTGCTTCCAGCGGCGCGCCAGATAGCCGTCGAGCAGATCGGTGACAGCAGCCGCCAGGAAAACAGCGAGGGCGAAGAACTCGCGGGAGACGCCCATCATGCTGAACCCGCGTTCGACGATAGTCCCGTCCGCCAGCAGCGCCGCGACTAGCAGCGGGACGAAAAAGATTCGCAGAAGCGTGAGCAGCGTGGGAAGGTTCATCCGCTAAACTAGATGATATCCCAGAGTTTTACTATGCGGGAATCAAGTACCGCGCAAGACGCCGGCGGATGGATTCAGGGACGTTGGCGTCGACGTCGCAGAAATCTCCGTCATAGCGAGTGGCCGTAACCTGGGCATGTTCATGCAACAGGTGGAGCGGCGCGCCTTCGGCGATCGGAAAACGAAAGGTGCAGGCCGAAAGCGGGTCCAGCAAGAGCACTTCGTCGATTTTCTTTAACAGAGTCTCGAAGCCCGCTCCGGTGGCGGCGGAGATGGCGATGGCTCCGGCAGGGAGCTGTTCGGGATCGCCCAGGATGCGACGCGCCAGAGCCGCGGCATCGGGATCGCCGGGAATCAGGTCGGCTTTGTTCAGGACCAGGATTTGGGGCGTCGAGCCCGCGCCGATCTCATCGAGAGTCGCCAGAACGTGAGCGGTGTGATGAGCGGCGTCGGGCGAGCTGGCGTCGACCACGTGGAGCAGAAGCTCGGCTTCAACGACTTCTTCGAGCGTCGCACGGAAGGCGCGGACCAGCGTCGTCGGCAGATTGCGAATGAACCCCACAGTGTCGCTGACCAGCGTGCGGCGATGCGACGGCAGAGTGATGTGGCGGACCGTGGGGTCGAGAGTCGCGAACATTTTCGCGTCGGCCAGGACTCCGGCGCCCGTTAGACGGTTGA
This sequence comes from Terriglobia bacterium, assembly GCA_963705675.1. GTDB lineage: Bacteria > Acidobacteriota > Terriglobia > Bryobacterales > Bryobacteraceae > Palsa-187. The sequence continues at coordinate 6,502 of CAVPKR010000003.1, read as the reverse complement.
ATAAGGTGGACTTCCCGGCGTTGGTGTAGCCGACCAGAGCGATGGTCGCCAATGGAACGGCTTGGCGCTGGCGGCGCTGGGTGGTTCGGCCGCCGCGGACTCGCTCCAGACCCTTTTCAATGGCGTGAATGCGCTGATGAATCCGGCGGCGGTCGGTTTCGAGCTTGGTTTCCCCGGGACCTCGGGTGCCGATGCCGCCGCCCAGGCGCGACATGGCTGCACCGTGTCCGGTCAGGCGCGGCAGAAGATAGTTTAGCTGCGCGAGCTCCACTTGCAGCTTCCCCTCGCGGGTTCGGGCGCGGCGGGCGAAAATATCCAGGATTAGCTGGGTGCGGTCGAGAACCTTTACGTCGAGCGCTATTTCCAAATTGCGCTGCTGGGTGGGAGAGAGCTCGCGATCGAAGATAACCGTGGTGGCTTCGTGGAAATGAATCTGAGTTTTGAGCTCTTCTACTTTGCCGGAGCCGACTAAAGTAGCCGCGTCCGCGCGGGGGCGCGATTGAATCAACGTTTCGGCAACGCGGGCGCCGGCGGTGGAAGCTAGAGCAGCCAGCTCGGCGATGGATTCATCGACCGAGATTAACGCGTCGTTGGCGCCAGAGGGAGTACGTTGGGTGGAACGTCCCGTAAGATGCAGACCGACGAGAAGCGCGATTTCTTCCGGCAAATTAATTTTCTAAATCCGTCAGTTTTCCGGATCGGCCATGGGCGCGCCGGGAATTCCATGGGTTCCGGCGGTGGCGGCGTTGGAATGTGCGGGCGTGTGGAAAGGCTTCGAAACCACGACGGTTGAAATGGCGTGTTTGAAAATCAGTTGTTCCTGATTATTGGTTTCGAGAATCACCGAGTACTTGTCAAAGCTCTTAATCCTTCCAGAGAGCTTCACTCCGCTCATCAGATAGATGGTGAGAAACGTCTTGTCTTTGCGCGCGTTGTTTAGAAATGCTTCTTGTATGTTTTGCGCCTGTTTTTCCACGGAGCACCTTCCCTTAGGCCTCTTAAAGGGCCTTTAAACCAGCCCCGCGGGGTGCCCGAACGTTAGCCCCGCTTGGGCGAAATGAATCATTTTCATGATACCGTAACGGCCTCGCGGACATTGCTTTGGTCGATCACCAGGCGCGCGACGCGCTCGCGATGAAAGGTGGCGTCGCCGAAAGCGATTTCGCTAGATTTGGCTCGGCGGTAGTAGAGATGAGTTTCGTTTTCCCAGGTGAAACCCATGCCGCCTTGCACCTGGATTCCTCGATTTCCGACTTCGCGGCAGGCGTCGCTGGCATAAAGTTTCGCGACGCTGACGGCGGTGTGGGCATCCGGTGCCGAGCTGTCGAGCGACCAAGCCGCATAAAACGCCGCCGAGCGGGAGCTTTCCGTCCAGACCAGCATGTCGGCGCATTGATGCTGAACAGCTTGATACTGGCCGATCGGCTTACCGAACTGCTTGCGGGTCTTCGCGTATTCGACCGCGATGTCCAGCGTGCGCTGCATGACGCCGGTCATCTCAGCGCAGAGCGCGACCGTCGCGACGTCGAGGCCGTGGTCCAGCGCGTGACGGGCTTTTTCCCCGCGGGCCAGAAGCTCGCCTTCGGCGTGATCGAACGCGACCTTATAGATTCGCCGCGTCAGATCTATGGCAGGCATCGGCGTGATTTTCGCGCTATGGGCGGCGACGAGATACAGCGCCAGCTCGCCTTTGTCGCGTGCGGCGACGATCAGAAAATCTGAGGCTGCGGCGTCGGGCACGAACATCTTTTCGCCGCTGAGAGCAGGCATCTGAACGGAATCCGGGTCCCAGCTCGCACTGGCTTCGAGTAGCGCCAGTGTGGCCTTGACTTTTCCGCTCGCGATCTCCGCCAGATGCTGCTTCGATCCCGCCGAATCGATCACTGCGGCTGCCAGCAGGTTCGAAATGAATGCGCCGGGGACCAGCGCGCGGCCCATTTCCTCAGCGAGTGCGGCCAGCTCGACGTTGCCGAGGCCCATGCCGCCGGCGTCTTCCGGAATCACCACGCCAAGGAAGCCCTGCTCGGCCATGCTGCTCCACAATTTTTCATCGTGGGCGATCTCGGTTTCCATGATGCGGCGCACTTCAGCCGGAGGACATTCCGCCGCGAAGAATTTGCGGGCGTTGTTTTTCAGAATTTGCTGAGATTCGCTGAGTCCGAATTGCATGTTGATCTCCGGTTAGTAGCTCTTCGGCAATCCGAGCACGAAGTGCCCGATGATATTGCGCTGGATCTCCGAGGTGCCTGCTTCGATAGTGTTGCCTCGGCTGCGCAGGTAATTGTAGGCCCACTGGCCCTCGTCATACGCCTCGCTGGAGCCGTGCGCCAACTGGCCATAGGGGCCCAGGATCTCCATGGCCACCTGCTGAAAGCGCTGATTCAGCTCGCTCCAAAAGATTTTCTGGATGGAGCCTTCGGGTCCGGGCACGCCGGTTTCATTGATGCGGCTGAAGGCTCGCATCTGGTTGCAGCGCATGACTTCGATTTCGGCGTAGCATTGCGCGAGTTTCTGGCGGAGCACCGGATCTTGCGCGGCAGTGTGGCCGTTGCGTTTGACCTGATGCGCGATTTCGACCAGGCGCTTGAAGTTGCGGCGATAGTTCACCTGTAAGCCCGCTCCGAAGGTTCCACGCTCATGCATCAGGGTGCCCATGGCTACACCCCAGCCTTCGTTTACTTTGCCGACGACGTTTTCGACGGGAATGCGAGCGTCGCGGAAGAAAATTTCGCAGAATTCGCTCTCGCCACTCATCTGCTTAAGGCCGCGGACTTCGATCCCGGGGGATTTCATGTCCACCAGGATCACGGTCAGGCCTTTATGCTTGGGTACCGAGGGGTCGGTGCGAACCACCAGCTCACACCAATCGGCGGCCCAGCCGTAGCTGTTCCAGACCTTATGGCCATTGACGACGAAATGGTCGCCGTCGAGCTTGCCCTCACTCGATAGCGCGGCCAGGTCGCTGCCGGCGTTGGGTTCGGAAAAACCCTGGCACCAGATCTCCTCGGCGCTCAGGATTTTTCGCAAATAGCGTTCTTTCTGAGCCGGGGTGCCGAACGCGATAATGGTGGGACCAATCAGGCCGAGTCCCAGGACGTTCGCCATCGGAGGAGCTTCCGCGCGAGCCATTTCCTCAATGAAAATCACCTGCTGCATCAGCGACGCGCCGCGTCCTCCGTATTCAATAGGCCAGGAAATACCGGCCCATCCCGCGTCGTAAAGCTTACGCTGCCACTGGCGGAGGTAAGCGAAGCGGGCTTCCATCGATTCTTCTTCGTTGCGGCGCTTCACCCAATCCTTTGGAACGTTGCCGGCGAACCAGGCTCGCACTTCGTCGCGGAACTGAAGTTCTTGCGGGTTTAGATTGAGATCCACGTGGTGTCCTTACGAACGTCGAGTTTAACATGCCATAACGGAAGGGATTAACAGGCGTTAACATGGAGGCCTCAGATCCCGTAAACTCGACGTCGGGAATCTCGTCCTGATAGGCATGAACAGACTTACCACAGTTCTTTTATTCACCGCGACCCTGGTGAGCGCCCAAGCGCCGGCCAGGACTCCTCCGGATCCGGCAACCATGGCGCAGCGCGAAGTCCAAATGCTGACCAATCGGCTGGGGCTGAATGCGCAGCAAGCGGCGCAGGCGACCACGATTTTCACGAATCAGTTCACGGCTGACGCTGCCACGCACGCCAGCATGAAAACCGAGCGAACCGCCTTGGCAACCGCGATCCAGACGCCCAATAGCGGCAATACGATCCAAACCATCGCGAACCAGATCGGCACTCTGACGGCGCAATTGACCGTCAGCGATGCGACGGCTCGGGCGGCGTTTTACGCGATTCTGACGCCCGCCCAGCAGACCACTTACAATCAACATCCTGGATTTGGAGCCGCAGGACCGAGAGGCTTCGGGCGCGGCGGACCTCGCTAACTCATTGCTTCGGTCTGCGGCGGCGTGCGCCGCGGACGTAAGCCCGTCGCAGTAGGGCGTCGGGGAGAAGCTTGGTGGCGGCGACGATCAATTTGTAGCGCCAGCCGGGGATCACGAATAGTTTCCCGGCATCCAAGCCTCGGAGGGACTCCTCGACGACGAAATCAGAGGTCATCCACAGGGATTTCGGGATGGTGCTGCGATCCATCCCCACGGTGTCGTGAAACTCCGACAACGTGAATCCAGGACAAAGGGCCTGCATCTTTACGGCGGAATGTTTCACCGCCAGTTCCATCGAGAGGCCCTCTGTGAAGCGGTTCATCCAGGTTTTCGTAGCGCAATAGCTGACGCTGCCGGGCGAGATCATGAAGCCGGCCACCGACGCCACATTTATCACCCCGCCTTTGTTGCGCGGAACCATGTTCGCGAGCGCAGCATGAGTCAGCCGCATGGCCGCCATCACATGGAGCTGATGCATATCGATCTGGCTTCGGACGTCCATGTCGAAAAAATATCCCAGGGTTCCGAAGCCGGCGTTATTCACCAGCAAAGATAAACGTGGGTCTTGACTTAGCCGGTCAGCGACACGCTCTAGGCCGGCGTTGTCGATCAGGTTGGCGGCCATCGGCTCAGCGGAAATGCGATGCGCGGCAGCCAGTTCCGCTGCCAGTCCACGCAAGCGGTCTTCGCGTCGTGCTACCAGCACCAGATCATAGCCACGAGATGCGAGCTTGCGGGCGAAGGTGGCGCCGATGCCGCTCGACGCTCCGGTGATCACGGCGAGGGGACGGTCAGGCATGCACGTAGTCCTCTTTCTCTTTCACGTTGATCTGGTGCCCGCGCGCGGCCCATTCGGCTCCTGCCAGGACCAGCATGGATGCCAGAAATCCCAGGAAAATCAGCGCCACCGAGTATTGGAAGATCCGATATTCGGCCTCCAGCTTCTTTTGAAACCACGGCCAAACCAGTTTATTGAAATACTTCAATATTTCGAGCAGAATGCCGACCATGATGGCCGCCGCAATCACCCGCTTCACGGGAGGGCGCCCGTTCGGCAGAAAATAATAGATGAGAAACAGCACCAGCACCGCCATCGGCACGGCTGCCAACTTGAAAGCGATGATGGGCATGAAGCCGTTCGTCGGCGAGCCCTGACTGGCTCCGGTGAGTGCCATCGAACCGAGTGCGAGCACTCCGCAGGCGAAGATCAGCGCCAAGCTGACTAGTTGATTGCGGAAGAAGCTCCGGTTTTTGGGTATGCCCCACACCCGGTTGAGACCGACTTCCAGCGGCTCAAAGATCCCGTTTGCGGTAAACAGCAGCAGGATGATCGACGCGATTTCGAGCGCGCCGTGGGGCGGAAGATTTTCGTGCTGGCCTTTGGTATAGAGAAAACTGGTAAACGACTGCGGAAAATAATCCGACAACGCGAGTTGGATGGTGGCGATGGTGGTCCGCTCATTGAACATCAGCCGCGAGAGCGACATGGTGACGATCAGAAATGGGTAGAACGACAGCAGCACGTTCGCAGCCACCGAAAATGCGTACACGTGGACCTCGGTTTGCATCCAGTAGCGGAAGGTCGGGGCCAGCGCGGCGGCGATTCGTCGCATTCATCCAGAGTAGTGGATACTCGAAGCAGGTGAACCTCGTTCTCATCTCGACTTACGATCTGGGGCATCAACCCTTCGGGCTGGCATCGCCAAAAGCGTGGCTGGTGCGCGAAGGCCACATCGTGCGTATGGTGGATCTGTCCGTGGAACGCCTTCCGGAGCAGGCGATTCGCGAAGCGGGAATGATTGCGTTCTATCTGCCGATGCATACCGCGACCCGGCTGGCGATCCCAGTGATCGAGCGCGTCAAGCGAATGAATGGGGCCGCGCGGGTGATCTGTTACGGGCTCTATGCGCCGATCAATGCGGAAATGCTGAGGGCGTTGGGCGTCGATGCGATAGCGGGCGGCGAGTTCGAGCAGGCGCTGGTGAGCCTGGCGCGTGGGGACACGGCTCCTGAGATTTCGCTCGACCGATTGCAGTTCCCTACGCCCGACCGCCGGGATCTTGCGACGGGCCAAGCGATGTTGCGGCATGGATCGGAATCGAAGCGCGTGGCCTACACTGAAGCCAGCCGAGGCTGCAAACATCTGTGCCGGCACTGCCCGGTGGTTCCCGTTTACGGCGGGCAATCCCGAATCGTCCAGCGAGACACGGTGCTTGCCGACGTGCGGCAGCAGATGGAGAGTGGGGCGCGGCACGTCACCTTCGGTGATCCCGATTTTTTCAACGGTCCCACGCATGCCATCAAGATCGTCGAGGCTATCCATGCCGAATTTCCCGAAGTTACTTACGACGTGACCATCAAAGTAGAGCATTTGCTGAAACATCGAGGATTGCTCGGCGTGCTGCGCGATACCGGCTGCCTGTTCGTCACCTCGGCAGTCGAATCGGTGGACGATACAGTGCTGGCCAAGCTGGAAAAGAATCACACGCGGCGAGATTTCGTGGCAGGCCGTCGAACTGGCGCGCGCGGCGGGTCTTACGCTTCAGCCGACATTCATCGCGTTCATGC
>CAVPKR010000002.1:0-16240 GCA_963705675.1 Terriglobia bacterium | reverse complement strand
GCACCGCTTCCCTTGGCATGGACGCGCTGGCTGGATCGGATACGGCGAGACTACGTCTTTTCGCCATCGCGGTTTTTTCGCCATCGCGGCTTGCGAACCATTTTTCGGCGGTTCCCTATACCCCGGTTCGTTCGGCGTAAAACTTATGACATAATAGCGCGCATGATGAGCAAGCTGCTATTGATCCTTGCAACGGTTTCAGCGCTCTTCGCCGCGCGCTTCGATGTCACCACTCCGGGAAAGATCGTCCGAGTCGCCGATCCCCAAATCTCGCCGGACGGGAAATTTATCTACATCGTCGTCTCGCGCGCGAGCTTTACCACCGACCTTTGGGAGCCCCAACTGGTGCGCGTCGATGTTTCGACGAAAGACCAGGAAGTGGTTGCGGCCGGGCTTCACGGTATTAGTTCGCCGCGATTCTCACCCGACGGCACGATGCTCGCGTTCCTGGCGAACGTCGACGGGAAAACTCAGATCCATATCTGCCGATAGGCGGCGGCGCGGTGAAACAGATCACCAGCTCCCCCACCGGTGTCCAGCACTTCCGCTGGCGGCCGGACGGAAAAGCGTTCGCCTTCGCTGCTCTCGATGACGATCCGAAGAAGGAAGGCCAGGAGCGCTTTAACCGCAGTTTCGAAATTCAAAATAACGACTATCTTCGTCAGGCCGCGCCGAAATCGTCGCACCTGTGGCTGGCGGTGATCGATGGAGAAACCCGCCGCGTCACCTCCGGCGCGTGGACCCTGCCGATCGCGTATCCTCCGGGCCGGCGCCCTCGCCCATCACCTGGACGCCGGATGGAAAATCGGTCGTCATCATGAAGCTGGCGTCCGCTTATTCGGGTGACTTCGATAAAGCATCGATGGAGATGGTCGACATGACCACCGGCGCGATGCATACCGTCACCAACCGCACGCACGGCGAATCGCAGCCGGAAATTTCACCCGACGGGACCCAGATCGCCTATTGGTATCCGCGCGACGGAAAACGCGGCAACGTCAACGAGCTCGATATCTCGCCGATCGGCGGAGGCGAGGGACGCAGCATAACGCGTCCGCTGGATCGTCATATTCTGCGGGGAATCTGGATGCCGGATAGCAAGAACCTGCTGATCGCCGCCAATGACCAGACCACCACGGGCGTCTGGATTCAACCTCTCGACGGCCCGGCGAAGCGGGTGAGCCTCGGAAAGCTGATCGCGTCGGCTTCCTATGGACTTGACGCATCCCTGAGCCACGACGGTCACGTCGCCATCGTCGCCAGCGAAACCCAGCGTCCGAACGAGCTGTTTTACATGGACTCGCTCGCTTCCAAGCCGGAGCGCCTTACCGATTTCAACGCGCCGATCGCCGCCCTGGAGTTGGGCCGCACCGAAACCATCGACTGGGATTTCGAAGGTTTCAAGGAAGACGGGGCCGTGACCTATCCGCCCGATTATCAAAGCGGCCGGAAATATCCGCTGGTGCTTTATATTCACGGTGGTCCGACCGGTACGTCGAAGGAAGCCTTTTCCACGCGTTCCCAACTGCTCGCTGCTCAAGGCTGGATCGTGTTCGAGCCGAATTATCGCGGCAGCGATAACCTCGGCAATGCCTACAAATTCGCCATCGAGGGCGACGCCGGCGCCGGTCCGGGGCGCGACGTGATCGCGGGCATCAACGCTCTCAAGAAAAAAGCCTCGATCGATGAATCGCGCATGGCCGTCTCAGGCTGGTCCTACGGCGGATATATGACCAGCTGGATGATCGGCAACTATCCGGATATGTGGAAAGCCGCCGTGGCCGGCGCTTCGGTTACCGATTGGATCGATATGTACAATCTGGGCGATTCCAATGTCCGTCGAGTGGGAACGCTTGGCGGCTCGCCGTACACCAACGAGAAGATCTACCGGTCGGCCGTCGCGCAGTCGCCGATCACTTACGATCTGAAGGCGCGAACTCCCACGCTGATTCTTGCTTTGACAGGCGACTATCGTGTTCCGATCGTCCAGTCGTATCGGCTTTATCATGTTTTGCGCGACAACGGAGTACCGGCGAAATTCGTCGCGTATCCTCTTACCGGGCACAACCCGGCAGATCCGGTCCACCAGCAGGACGTCGACCGGCGCTGGGTCGAGTGGCTGAAGACCTACCTCGATCCCAAAGCGAAAGCGGACTGACAATGATCTCCGGCACCGGAAACATGCGCGTTCCTGTCACGCAATCCTGCATGCTTTTCCACGCGCTGCGTGTTCGCCGATCGGCTTAAACAGTCGCCCGAGGAGGTTCGGTTATGTTGCCAAGGATCATTTGTGGCGCCTTCCTGCTGTGTTTTGGTCTGGAGGCGCAGCCCACGCGCGCCGAATGGGACGTAACCCAGGCGCGCGGCAAGACGCGTAACGTCAATTTCGAAACCGATGAAGGCACGTGGATGACGGTCAGCGTCACGCCCGACGGCCGCACCATTTATTTCGATCTGCTCGGCGAGATTTATTCGATTCCAGTGACCGGGGGCGAAGCGCGCCTCATCACCGGGAAGACGGGCGTGGCCCTTAACATTCAGCCGGCCGTCTCGCCGGATGGGAAACATATCGCTTTCGTCTCCGATCGCGGCGGCCAAAACAATTTGTGGGTGATGGACGCCGACGGCAGCAATCCACGTTGCCTGGAACAGAATCTGCGCGTCCGCCTCGCGACACCCGCGTGGCTTCCGGATAGCAATTTCATCGTCGCGCGGCGCAGCGGAACCGACGAGCAGAATGCCCGCGAAATCTGGATGTATAACGCCGGTGGAGGCCGAGGGATCCAACTGACCAAGGGTGCCGAGTTTCCAGGCGCGAACGATCCATCGGTGAGCGCCGATGGACGCTATCTGTACTTCTCAGTCGACATAAACGGCATTACCGATCCGGCGCGCGGAAAAGTCCAACTGCGCCGCCTGGATTTGAAGGACGGTGGAATCCTCAAAATTACGGAGGGCTCAGAGCGGGGGCCGGGCGGCGACGCTCGCCTCTCGAGTGGCGGCGGCTTTAGCCCGCGCATCTCGCCGGACGGGCGCTATCTCGCGTTCGCGCGCCGCCTGGCATCGGGTACGCTTTCCTACAAAGGCCATCAACTGGGCCCGCGCACGGCTCTCTGGATTCGCGACCTTGAAACCGGCTCCGAGAGGCTGGTGCTGGATGCGCTCGATCGCGATCTGGTGGAGCATTCGAGCAGTTTCGGCGGCTATCTTCCCGGATATTCGTGGGACCCCGCCGGTCGATTTCTGTTCATCACGCAAGGCGGCAAAATTCGAAAGGTGGACGTGGGCTCCGGCAAGGTTGAGGATATCGCGTTCCACGCGAAGGTATCGAGGACGATTTCCGAACAAGTCTACGCGCCCTTCCGGATTGACGACCGCGAACCGCTCAAAGTGAAATTTGCGCGCTGGCAGACGGTGTCTCCCGATCAGAAGCATCTGGCTTTTCAAGCCGTCGGCCGGATTTACATCATGGACCTGCCGAACGGGTCTCCACGGAGGCTGACGCCAACTTCGTTTACACCCGACGAATACGCGCCGGTGTGGTCGCCTGACGGCCAAACCATCGCGTTCACCAGTTGGACCGACGAGGCGCACGGCCAGCTTTATAAGATCCCGGCTTCGGGCGGCGTCCCGCAACAGCTAACGAAGGAGGCCGCCGAATATCAGAATCCCGCCTGGACCCCGGACGGCTCCGGCATCGTGGTCGTGCGATCCTCGGGCGCCAGTCTCCGCGGCGAAATGTTCGCGGAAAACTCCTTTTACGATCTGTGCCTGGTTTCGTCCAACGGCGGCGCGGCGAAAAGGATTGTCACTGTAGGTCCACCTGCTGGACGCATTCCGCATCGCCGCTTCATCGTTTCTCCGTCATTTGGCCCGGACGGCCGTTTGTTCTATCCCGAAATCGCCGGTGAAGGCCGCGGGTCGCACACCGAACTTAGGTCCGTTCGCCTGGATTCGGGGGACAAACGGGTCCACGCGACGTTCCCATTCGCGGATGAAGCCGTCGCTTCGCCTGACGGACGTTGGGTCGCGTTTGAGGAGGGCGACAATATCTACCTCGCGCCCATGCCGCCGGGCGGAGCCGGGGATAAGCCGGTCGAGATTCGCCGCGAGACCAATCCCGCTCTTCCGATTACCACAGTTTCGGAAACGGGCGGAGATTTCCCGCATTGGCTGAACGCAACCACGCTCTCTTTCGGCAGCGCCGATAAAGCGTTCGTCTACGACGTCACGACGCATCAAACCAGCAGCCATTCAATTCAGCTTCAAGTGCCTCGGGCGGGTGTCGCCGGCGTTATGGCGCTCACCGGCGCGCGAGTCATCACCATATCCGGCGATCAAGTGATCGAAAAGGCGGACATGGTGATCACAGACGGACGGATCACCGCGCTCGGGCGCTCCGGCTCCGTCACGATTCCGGCGAACGCAAAGCGCGTAGACGTTTCGGGAAAGACGATCATTCCCGGACTCGTCGATCTTCACACCCACAATCATCGTAGCGCCAGCGGAATACTTCCACGGCACGATTACGAGATGGCGGCCGTGCTGGCCTACGGCGTTACAACGACGCTCGATCCCGGCTCGTTTTCGCAGAATATCTTCCCGCAATCCGAGATGGTGGAGGCTGGAGAAATCGTCGGGCCTCGCGTCTACACCACTGGCGATCCTCTCTATGCCGGCGACGGATCGCATCAGAACGAGTTGAAGAGTCTGGAGCGCACCCGCCAGGAAATTCGGCGCCTGAAGTCCTATGGCGCCGTTTCGATCAAGCAATATCTGCAACCCGAGCGTCGCCAGCGCCAGTGGGTTTCTCAAGTCGCGCGCGAAGAAGGCGGAGTGATGGTGACGGCGGAAGGCGCGGATCTGTTCTACATTCTCACCATGGTGATGGACGGACAGACAGGATGGGAACATCCCATCCCGAACCTGCCGCTCTATCGCGACGCCACAGAATTCCTCGGCCGCACCGGGATCTACTATTCAGCCACTCTCGTGGTGGCTGGTCCCGGCCCCTGGAATGACGGTTATTTCCTGCAAGACAACGAGCTTTGGCAGTCACCGAAGCTCAAGCATTTTCTGCCCTGGCAGAAATTCGAAGTACACGCTCGCCGGACGGAGCAGCGTCCAGCCACGGATTACACTTTCCCGATGCTCGCGCAAGGGATGGCCGATATCATCGCGGCAGGCGGGTATGGAGCCATCGGCGCGCACGGCCAGATGCACGGAATCGGGGATCATTGGGAAGTCTGGATGGCTGCGAGCGCCATGAAACCGCTCGATGCTTTACGAGTCGCAACGCTCGATGGCGCCAAGATGATCGGCGTGGATAAAGACATCGGCTCGCTCGAAGTGGGAAAGGTGGCCGATCTGGTAGTGCTGAACGGCAACCCGCTTCAGGACATCCACCAGACCGCAAATATCAGTTACGTCATGAAGGGCGGAAGGCTTTATAACGCGGATACGCTCGATGAAGTATGGCCGCGCGAGAAGCGCTTCGGGAAGTTCTTTTGGGAGATGGATGAGGCACGTCCGAACGACGTCAAAGTGATCCGTTGAGCGATCCCTTGGACGACTCGAAGGGCTCGTTCAATATCCCAGTGCAGACAGCTCACGCCAGCGGTAGGTAGGGCTGGATCGGTCCTGGGCGTCAACGCCCCCCGTACCAGGTCGACGGCTGGACCTGACGGAGTTCGGCAGGTCTACAACACCGGCGGTAGAGGATCGCCAGCGACTGCTGTCTTGAATGGATTTGGTCGGGGCGGGGCGATTCGAACGCCCGACCCCCTGCGCCCAAGGCAGGTGCGCTACCAGGCTGCGCTACGCCCCGATTGTCAGTAACTTACAGCTCTTTTTTTAACCTGTCACTTGGGCCAAGGCAGGTTAGGCAGTCAAAGTAAGGATACCACGGTTGAAAAAGCCGAAAAGAAAAACCAAAAAAAACGGTCTACATTACCCTGAGGCAAGAAATTTCACTCGACGCTCCGCGGCAAGACCGGAACCGTTTGCCATCGCTAAAGGGTTTGAAATATCAGAAGTTCGGCTCGATGTTGTGCTGAGCGCAACGAAGTCGCGCTTCTAATGTTGTTACGAAAGGGTTCCTGCTAATCTGAACCGAACGCGAAGCCCCCAGACTTTCTTTGTGGATAATCGGGGACGCTCCCGGAATCGAAGCTTCTTTGGGGACGCGATACAAATCGCCAGAACCGCGTTCAACATACGCGCGGCCTCATTGAGATCCTCCCCAGGAAACTTCGGGTAGCGCGAACCGCGACTGCGGTCCTACTGAACTCGTCTTTACCTGTCGCATAATTTACCTCTGTTTCTTCAAGATGCTTCAGGCGACGGTTCCCAGCCTTGCCGCCCCAGGTTAGACCCGCCAAATATTGGCTACGAAGCCACGATTGGCATAATTATTTTGAAGACGCCCGGAATGGCGCTTGTTTGGCAGAAGTCTTAAGGGCGTCCGCCAATTCGTTTGGCTTCTGCGATCCGATCACCAGCGTTGGACCGCTAAGCAGTTTCAGCCGCACTCCCCGATTTCCATCAGCGATATAGGCAGTCGCTGAGCGAGTGTACCGGATGCCGTATCCTCCAAAGTCGCGCAATGGATCATAAGTGATCACTTCGACCGATTGTATATCCGAAAGCGAGACGCGACGTTTTCGCCAGAACCCCCGCATCGCAACCAGGAGCTGCCCATCCCGCACCTCCGTGAATAACCGAACTGTGAGGAGGCGGAAATAGATCAACCAGAGAAATATCGTCCAGCCCACGATGCTCGCATTCGACACCGGTTGTTTTCCCCAGGGATGACCAAGTACCACCTGCCAAATCAGCAGAGCGAGCATGCCGCACGGCGGAAGCGCCATGGCGATCGCAGCCCGGCGCATGGGGAGCCGTTGTGATTCCTGGAACAACCGGGAGCCGTCAGCCATTAGCGTAGCTGGCCGATGGTGTATTGAAGCGCCGAATACTGAGTTTGATAATCATACTTCGAGTTGAGATTCTCAATCGACGCCGTCGTAAGATTCAGTTGGGCCTGAGTCAGCTCGATGATGGACGAAAGTCCCAGGTTATAGCGGCCCTGGGCCAAATCGAGCGCCATCGCGGCTTGCCGCAAGAACTGCGCAGTGATATCGATTCGTTGATAGGCATCATTCGCGCCCGCCCAGGCTACGCGAACGTCCCGCGAGATTCTCTGCTGTTCATCGCGAAGATGTTCATCCGATTCAAGTGCCCGCTGCCGTGCCGCCTCATGCCGCGCCGTGAACAAATGGCCGTTGAAGATCGGAATACTGACGTTGGCGGCGATGGCCTCATATTCGGGTGGAATCGGCGCCGTGGCCGGAGTATTGATGTAGGGAATGTACCCGGCCACCGCAATCGCGCTTACTGTTGGACGCGATAAATCTTTCTCGGCTTCCGCGAATTTGTAGGCCGCGTCTCGCGAATATCGCAGGCCGGCAAGCTCCGGTCGATTGGCCAGCGCCTGAGCGACCAGGGCATCCGGACCGGCTCCCGGTCCTGGCGGCATGGGCTCATCAGCGAGTTGATAATTCGCCGGAACCTCAGAGCCAATGGCACGGCCCAGTTCCGCCAACGCGCCTTGCACGGAATCCTGAGCGCGCAGCAGCAGGAGCTTTGCCTCGGACACGTTGATGTCTGCGAAGTTCACGTCCAGTTGTGACCTGAGATTATTCCGGCCCAATTCGGTCACCTGATCGGCAAGCAACTGCCTCGCGCTGACGGTTTGCTCCGCCACTTTAACGACTCCTTGCGCATGCAGCACATCGAAGTAAGCCCTGGTCACTTGGAGCAGCACCTCAAATCGCGTCGCTTGCGAATTCTGGGTCGTCGCCTGGGCCTGCAGCTTTGAGCTGGCGACTAGGTTGTGCGTTCGACCCGAGTCTGTAATCAACTGGCGCGCCAGCACCCCTTGTCCTTCACGATCGAACAAACGCGATGCCGATAAATCACCGGCTCCGATGCGCGACAAGTCATTGCCTTGCGATCCGGTCAGCTCGCCCGTCACCGTCGGATAGTAAGCCGAGCGATTGACTACAATCTGCTGGTTCGCGAAATTGATTTCATGCTGCGCAGCCTGAATCTGCGGGTGATTCTGGACGGCGAGAGCCTCCGCCTGTTGGAGTGTCAGTGGGGGTAACGCGGGTGCCGGTGTGATTGGCTGAGTTTGTGCCATGGCCAGCAAAGCCGATAGTGCAAATAGAATGGATTGGCTATTGAATCTGCGGGGCATTTTTGTTCTTTCTTCCATACACAAGAAGGTAAGCGGCCGGTACGATGAACACCGTGAGAATCACCGACGAGGTCAGCCCGCCGATAATCGTTCGCGCCATGGGAGTGTATTGTTCTCCACCTTCTCCCAGCTTCATCGCCATGGGGAACATGCCAATGATGGTCGCGAGAGAAGTCATCAGAATGGGCCGCAGGCGCACACGGCAAGCCGTTACAATTGCATCCGCGACCGACAGCCCTTGTTCTTCGAGCTTGTGCGCGAAATCGACGATCAGAATGCTGTTCGAATCGGCGATTCCGATCAACATCAGTATGCCCATCAGCGACATCACGTTGAGCGTCGTGTGCGTCAGCGGCAGAATGATCAGCACGCCCACGAATCCCATCGGGATCGCAAGCATGATCAAGAACGGATCGATGAAGGAGCGGAACTGCGCGATCAAAATCAGGAACAGGAGAATAAACGAGATGCCGAAGCCGAGCGCGAAGCTCTTGAACGACGCGTTCATCCCCTCCACCATTCCGCGAAGGTTCACACGGATGTTAGAGGGCAGCTTGGCGTCGGCGATGGTCTGCTGAATCGCAGTAGTCAGCCTGCCGAGATCCTCGCCCGACGGCGTGACGTAGATGTCGACTACGCGCTGAATCTGATAGTGATCGATTTCAGTCGGAGATTGAAGATTTTCCAGCTTCACGACCGAATCTAACGTGGTGGGCTCCTTGAGATTGGGCGCGCGCAACGGGATCTGCTTCAAGTCAACCAGGTTATGGATGGCGGCGTTGCCGTGTTCGGAATACTGGACACTCAGGAAGTAGTCGTTTCCGGTTTTGTAATCCACCCAGTAGTTGGGCGCGATCATGGTGTTCGAATTCAACGCCGTGATGACATTGTCGACAATGTCTTTTTGGGTAAGCCCCAGTTCCGCCGCGTGAATGCGATCGACATTCAGCCGGATCGCCGGATAATTCATGTCCTGCGGAATGTAGATTTCCCCCACGCCCGGCAGCTTGCGGATCCGGCGAGCGAGATCTTGCGCCACGCTGTAAGTGATCGCCCAGATCGCGGGTGTTCACCTGGATGTCGATGGGCGCGGGCATGCCGGAATTCAGGATCGCGTCCACCATGGAGCCGCTCTGGAAAAAGGCGCGAACATCCGGGAATTTGCCGCCAGCGCAGTCTTGACGCGATCCATGTAGATCAGACTGCTGATGCTATGGTTTTCGTTCAGCGCGGCCTGGATGGTTGCCGTATATTGGCCGGAGTTGGTGGTATAGAGCGACGAAAAATCGTTCACCACGCCGATGTTGGAAACGATCATCTTCAGGTCGGCCGGCGGCACTACTTCACGGATCAGATCCTCAATTTTGGCGACATACTGGTCGGTCACTTCCAGGCGCGTTCCGGTGGGAACCTTTACGTTCAACGTGAACTGGCCGGCGTCGGTCTGCGGAAAGAAGGCCCGGCCAAGGAAAGGATAAATTGCCAGGCTGGCGAAAAAGATTCCCATCAGCAGAACCAGCGTAAGTGCAGGGCGCTTCAGCGAACGGCGGACCCACTTCTCGTAGAAGTCCAACAGGCGATTGAACATCCGGTTGAACCAGGCATTGAAACGGCTGCCCCATGACTGTTCTTCCGTGAACGCGTCATGCGGCGATGCCGGATCGCCGATGTCCGAGTCGTGCTGATGATGGACGCCTTTAAGGAATTTAGAGCAAAACAGCGGGATCACCGTCATCGCGACCACAAATGAAGCCAGCAAGGATAAGCAGAAGGCCAGAGCCAGCGCCGAAAAGAGAAACTTACTTACTCCCACCAGCAGCGTGACCGGGAAGAAATCCACGACGTCAACCAGCGTGGCCGCGAGAACCGCAAGATTGACCTCGGCGCCGCCTTCTTCGGCCGCCACCGCCGGCGACGATCCCATCTCTAAGTGGCGATAAATATTTTCCAGCGAGATCACCGAATTATCGATGACACGTGAAAATGCCAGGGCTAAGCCGCCCAGGATCATCGTATTGACGGTGCTCCCCAGCATGTAGAGAATCACGAACGTGGCCACCGCTGAAATCGGAATCGACAGCAGCACCGCGAAAGTCGCGCGCATGCTTCCCAGAAAAATCAAAATCATCAGGCTGGTGAGAACCAGGCCCATGACGCCTTCGCTCAACACTGTTTTCAGCGCCTGTTTGACGAATACCGATTGGTCGAACACGATGCTGGTCTTCAACTGCGGGGGCAGATCGAACAAATGGCTGGTCAGATTGCGAACATCGTTCACCACCTGGATCGTGTTCGTATCGCCGCCCTGCTTCATGATCGGGATGTAGGCGGATTTCTGCCCGTCGATGCGGACAATGTTCGATTGGAGCTGGCTGGCATCCTTGGCGACGCCGACATCGCCGACCGAAACCCATGAGTTGCCCACCGTTTTGATCGGAAGATCATTCAGGTCCTGGATGTCTTTCACCAGACTGTTGGAATAAACGTAATAATCGCTAGGGCCGATCTTCACGTCGCCGGCGGGAAGAATCAGGTTGCTGTCGTTCACCGCGTCCACTACGTCCATTACGCTGAGCTGCCGGGACATCAGCTTGTACGGGTCGACGTAGATCATCGCCTGCCGGTACTTGCCTCCGAACACGCCCGGGATTTCGGCGCCCTTGACCACCGCGATCTGGTTGCGAATCTGGAACTGAGCCAGATCGTGAAGCTGGGTTTCGTTGAGCCCTTCGCCCTTGACGGTAACCAGGCAGACCGGCAGGCTGGAGGCGTCGAACTTCAACACGACGGGTGGAAGCGTGCCCGGAGGCAAGCGCTTCAAGTCCGCCAGCGCGAGGTTCGAAAGCTGCGTCACGTCGGCGTCCGCGCTCGTGCCCGGCTGGAAAAACACCTTGATCATGCTGACCCCGAGCAGGGATCGCGATTCCATGTGATCAATGCCGGACGCCAGTGTAAAGAACCGTTCCAGCGGATTGGTGATGTCAGTCTCGATATCTTCGGGCGGCATGCCGGAGTAAAACGTCGCGACAATCACCTCGGGCATATTGATGGTCGGGAACAAATCGACCGGCATGCGCAAGACGCTGGTGATCCCGATCACGGTCAACGCCAAACAGATCACGATGATGAAGTAGGGATTGCGAATTGAGAATCGTGGCATCGAAGATTTACTCCGCGGGGGCGGACCTCCCGCGATAGACCAGAAGATAGGCGGCCGGAACGATGAAGACGGTCAGCAGGACTGAGGAAGTCAGGCCGCCGATGATGGCGCGCGCCAGAGGAGCGTATTGCTCGCTCCCGGTACCAAGCTTGAGAGCCATCGGGACCATTCCAATGATGGTGGCGAGCGATGTCATCAAGATAGGCCGCAGGCGTACCCGGCAGGACGTGATCACGGCGTCTTCGACCGTGCTCCCCTGATCTTCCAGTCGATGCGCGAATTCGACGATCAGAATGCTGTTGGACGCCGCGATTCCGACCAGCATCAGTACCCCCATCAGCGACATAACGTTCAAGGTCGTGTGCGTCAGCGGCAAGGCGATTAGAACGCCGATAAATCCCATGGGGATAGCGAGCATGATGAGAAACGGATCCTTGAAAGAACGAAATTGCGCCACAAGGATCAGGAACAGCAGCACCACCGATAGCGAAAGACCGATAGCGAAGCTCGCGAAGGATTGGTTCATCGCCTGCACCATTCCGCGCAGGGAGACACGGATATTCGCGGGCTAATTCGCTCTTTCAGCAACTTGTCGATTTGCTGCGGAAACCTTGCCCAGGTCTTCGCCTGACGGTGTGACATAGACGTCGGCGACGCGCTGAATCTGATAATGATCGATCTCAGTGGCGATCGGATGAAATCGACACTCGCTACGCTTCCCAGCGTCGTGACGGGCCGGGGTTGATCGGCGCGGTGAAATTCGCGGCCGGCGACCTCCGGACGGGCCTTGATGGCTCGCGGCCGGAGTGGAATCTGCGTCAGGTCCACAAGATTGTGAATCGCCGCTTGGCCGTTCTCATAATATTGAACCGTCAGGAAGTAATCATTACCGGTCTGGTGATCCACCCAGTAGTTCGGCGCGATCATCGTGTTCGAGTTTAGAGCGGTGATGACGTTATCGACGATCTCTTTCTGGGTAAGGCCAAGCTCGGCAGCGTGAATCCGATCCACTTTCAGGCGAAGAGCCGGATAATTCATGTCCTGCGGCACGTACACTTCGCCCACGCCATTGATTTTGCGGATCTGGGTAGCCAGGCTCTCCGCGGCGTTGTAGGTGGTGTCCAGATCCCGGCTGCTGACCTGGACGTCGATCGGCGCGGGCGCGCCCATGTTGAGAATCGCGTCGACCATGGAACCGCTTGAAAAAAATGTGCGGACGTCGGGGTACTGACTCGCGATCCGGGTCCGCAAGCGGCCCATATACTCGAAGCTGCTGAAACGATGCGGCTCGTTCAGAGCGACTTGAATGGTGGCTGTGTAAGGTCCGGCGTTGGTCGTGTACAGGGCCGAAAAATCCGGCACGATACCGATGTTTGAAACCACCATCTTGAAGTCGGCGGGATCGACCACGTGGCGAACCAGGTCTTCGATCTTGGCGACATAGTCGTCGGTAGCTTCAATGCGCGTGCCGGTGGGGACTTTCAGATTGATGGTGAACTGTCCCGCGTCGGTCTGCGGAAAGAAGGCGACGCCCAGCAGGGGATAAATCAAAAGGCTGGAGGCGAAGATCCGCAATCAGCAGACTAATGTGAAATCGGACGGCGCAAGGCTCGCCGTACCCAGCGCTCGTAGAAATCGAGAGGCCGATGAACATCCGGTTGAACCAGCCGGTATTGAAACCGTCCGGCCAGCGATGTTCGACCTTCCTCGGAGTCGTGATGAATCCCTTCAAAAATCGCGCGCAAAACAGAGGAATCACGGTCATCGCGACGAAATACGATGCAAATAGCGAAATCACCACTGCCAGCGCCAACGCCGAAAACAGAAACTTGCTGACGCCGTAGAGGAAAGTCACGGGAAAGAAAACGACCACGTCGGCCAGGGTGGCCGCCAGCACCGCCATGCTCACTTCGGAGCCGCCTGCTCCGCGGCGGCTTCGGGCGATGCGCCCATTTCCAGATGCCGGTAGATGTTTTCGAGCGCGATCACGGAGTTGTCGATGACCCGCGAAAACGCCAGCGCCAATCCGCCGAGAATCATCGTGTTGACGGTGCTGCCCAGCATGTACAGAACCACGAATGTGGCGACGGCAGAGAGCGGAATCGAGAGAAACACAGCCAGTGTGGCGCGCAGGCTTCCCAGAAAAATCAGAATCATCAGGCTGGTCAGTGCCAGGCCGATCAGGCCCTCTTCAAGCAGTGTTCAGATGGCTTCCTTCACGAACACGGACTGATCGAACACCACTGTCGGCCTGCAGCTGCTTGGGAATATCGAACAGATTCCCGATCATGCCGCGAATGCCGTTGACCACCTGGATGGTGTTGGTATCGCCGCCCTGCTTCATGATGGGCAGGTAGGCCGACCGCTGGCCGTCGACGCGCACGATGTTGTACTGGATCTGATTGGCGTCTTTCGCCTCGCCGATATCGCCGATCGAAACCCAACTTTGGCCGTTGGTTTTGATCGGAACCTGGTTCAGCTCCGCGACATTTTTCACCAGGCTGTTGGAGTAGACGTAGTAATCGTAACGGCCCCATTTTCACATCGCCGGCGGGAAGAATGAGATTACTTTTATTGAGCGCGTCCACCACGTCCATCAGGCTCAACTGGCGGGAAAGCAGTTTGTAAGGATCGACATAGACCATCACTTGCCGGTACTTTCCGCCGAACGGCGGGGGAATTTCGGCTCCTTTCACGACCGCGATCTGGTTGCGGATGGTGAACTGGCCGATGTCGTGGAGCTGCGTCTCGTTCAGGCCCTCGCCTTTGAGTGTTACCAGGCAGACGGGCAGGCTGGAGGCGTCGAATTTCAACACTACGGGAGGCAAAGTGCCGGGCGGCAGGCGCTTCAGATCGGCCAGGGCGAGGTTCGAAAGCTCGGTCACATCCGCGTCCGCGTTGGTGCCGGGCTGAAAGTATACCTTGATGATACTTACGCCTAGCAGGGAGCGAGATTCCATGTGATCGATACCGGAAGCCAGGGTAAAAAAGCGCTCCAGTGGATTCGTGATATCGGTCTCGATATCCTGCGGGGGCATGCCCGAGTAGAACGTCGCGACCACGACTTCGGGGAGATTGATCGACGGAAACAGGTCCACCGGCATCCGCAACAGGCTGGTGACGCCGATCACCATCAGCGCCAGGCAGATCACCACGATGAAATATGGATTGCGGATGGAGAATCGGGACACGAGCCTGTTCTACTTTTTGTCTTCCTGGCCCTGGTATTGGACCAGTTGGACCACCTGGGACCGGACTTCCTCACCGGCCTTCAGGCTGCTGCGGTCGCTGACCACCACCATTTCGCCCTCTTTTAGCCCGGACAAAACCTCGGCGTCGGTGGCGGTCTGGATCCCGAGGACAACCGGCCGGATCTCAATCTTGTTGGACGGTCCAACCACATCCACGGTGTTTTGTCCATTCTGCTGATTGACGGCTTGCAAGGGCAGGGCAATCGAATTGACTTTATTTTCGAGGGTGATGGTCGCTTCGGCGTACAGGCCGGGAAGCAGAAGCCCGTTCGGATTAGGCACGTCGACCTCCGTGTGCATGGTCCGGGTGTCTTCTTTTACATCGACCGAGAAGCGAGCCACTTTTCCCGGAACCGTTTTGTCCAGCGAAGGAACTTTGACGCTGACGGGGTCGCCGACCTTGATGTAGCGAACATAGGATTCCGGTACTGGTATTACTAACCGGAACTTATCGTCCTCGGAAAGCTTCACCAGGGGCATCGCTTGCGTGCTCGAACTGGTCCCAGCCTGCACCAGGGCGCCCAGATTGGCATAGCGTTGGGTAATAATTCCCGCAAACGGAGCGGTGATTTTCGCATAGTCGGCCAGCACCTGATCGTGCTCACGCTTGGCCTGGGCGGCGGCAAGCTGGCTCTCCGCCGACCCGAGATTCGATTGGGCGGCTTCCACTTGCGCTGCCGCCGCCAGATGGCTGCCCTTGGGAGTCGTCGACTTCCTGCTGAGCGACCAATCCGGGTTTCGATTTGGCTACGCTATTCAACCGCTCATACTGAAGCTTCCAGCACGTTATCCTGCGCTTCGACGCGGCTGACTTCATTTTTCGCGTGGGCGATCTGGTCGGCCGCGTTTTTGATCGCGGCATCATCCTGTTTCAATTGCGACACTAATTCCGGGAATCTCAAGGATCGCGATGGTCTGGTCCTTCTTTACGTGCGTGCCGTAATCGACCGTGAAGGTCCTTCACATAGCCGGATTCCTTCGCATAGACGTCGATTTCCTGGAACGGGACTAACTCGGATGACAACGTCAGGGTGCGCCCTAAGTCTTTTCTTCCTACTGGATGACGCCTACAGAAGCCTCGGCCGCAACCGAGGCGGAGGGATCCTTTGCCTGAACGCTCCGCGGTTTCCGCAGGACGCTGAGAATCCCGCCAATCCGGCGATCAGTCCCACGAGTAAAAGGGTGGTCGTCTTCATCGCGGCCTTCCCGGCAGATCGCACCAGGCTCCTACTTCGCGGATGCTGAGGGCTCATGTAACCAAAACATCAACGCCGCTCAGACCCTCGCTGCATGGCGGACATGCAGGAGAGCGGCGTGCCGGTCACGTACGGCTACATCTCCGACATCCACGGCAACAGCCACATCGCGGGCCTGAAGGTCTGCGACAACGCCCCGAGCGCCCTCGGGAGCGGGAGCCCGTGCTATGTGGCGCAGGCTCAGTATTACGACGCCGCCTTCACGCGGTTCTTCAAGCGGCTCGCTGCCGACGGCATCACCCCGAAGAACACGTTGTACATCTTCAGCAACGACGAGGGCGACCACGAGGCCGGCGCCAATGCTTGGGGCCGTGCC
>CAVPKR010000001.1:0-11550 GCA_963705675.1 Terriglobia bacterium | reverse complement strand
TGCTGGCGTTGGTGGCCAGAATATTTTTCGCGAGCATGCAGTTCAAGCCGAGCTCGGAGCCGTAATCCTTGCGGGTCGGCTCATCCACCTGGAACAGATTCCACCAGCGCTTGTCGTCGAGCACGCGATAGGCGGTGTTGTAGTAGGCGCGATACTCGGTCTCTTTTCGCGCCGAGCCCGGTGGGCGACGCTTCGGACAGAATCTTCATGGCTTCGTAGCGGCGCTCCAGCAGGCTGGTGGATCCGCTGTTCTCGCCGCCGAACACGTTGAAGACCGTGGAGCTGTCGATATCGACGCCCGTGAAAGTCGCCGGGAAAAATCCGGAGCCGATTCCGCCTACACGATTCTTCGCCAGGCTGAGGCTCATGTAAACCGGGAAGGTATCGGAATTTTTCCGCTGCGAATCGAGCTCGGCGGCGATCACCGTGCCGAACGCGGGAATTTCCTTGCCGACGGCCGCGTTCAGGGCGCGCCCGGTTTGCAGATGGTATTGCCCGGTGAAATGAGTCAGCTCACTCGCCTTCATCGACCGCACCAGCGACGCCCTGGGCCCCCAATACGCGTAATTCGGGAACAGCGTCTTTGAAAGACTCAGCTCCGGGGAGAGCTGCTGCATGTCGAAATCGGTGGGCGTGTAGCGGGTGGATTTGAAATCCCAGCAATCCGGCTGGCTGATGGCGCCATTCAGCGCCATGTAGATGCAGTTGCGCGCGGTGCCGCGCGGATTCGCCTTACCCGCCGCCTTCACTTTGAGCGGGAGCATGGTCTGCTCGACGATAGTGCCCGCGAGGGCGATCCCGCTCCAGTTCAGGAGCTCTCTTCGATTCAACATAACGGCTCCTTAATGGTTTAACAGAAACTCCGGGCTGTTCAACAGCGCCCACTGAACGTCTTCAAATCCGGTCTTGCGATCCTTGGCGAGCAAGTACCCGGACGCCTTGATTTCGGCGGGCGTGGGTTGGCGCGCCAGGGTCGCCAGAAACAATTCTTCAAGAATATCCGCATCCGGCTTGCCCGAGTCGAGCAGCGCCGCCAGCCGCGAACCCTTTTCCGCGGTGACGCGATTGCCGACTACCGGAGAAACCATCATCATCATGGCTTGAACGCTGGACGCCTGATTGCCGAGGGTGGCCGGAGTCTGCCGGTTGCTCTGAAAAAAGGCCTGTAGCAGCGCGCTGACCAGCAATCCTTCGCCGCCGCGACGGCCGCCCACTCCCGAAGGTCCGGCGAGCTCCAGCACTTTGCCCACGGGCTGCCCGGCCAGCGCAAACTGATACGGGCGGCTGGTGGCCGCGGCGATCGCGTCGACGGCTTCCGGCCCGGGTCAGCACGCGCGCGTACCGCCGCGCGTAATACGGGATGTAGGCCGTCTTTCCAGGGACCATCAAAGTGCGTCGAAAGTTGGTACGCCAGACTCGACTTCATGATGGTCCGGATCAAATTCTGAATGCTGAATATTGTGACCGCTTTAAAATCGTTGGCCAGCGCGTCCAGCAATTCCGGGTTGGTGGGCTGGAGCGACCACGGCGCGGTGGCGGGTTCTTCGGGTCCAGGTCAGCCAGATCGAACGAATCGTAAGGCTCGACGAATCCGACCACCATTAACCTGCTCCACACCAGGTTGACGGCGGCGCGGGCGAATTGGATGTGCGACGGCGCGATGCGCCCCAGCGCCCGCCGCGGATTCTCGCCCGGCTTCGGCGTTTCTCCGGTCAATAGAAAGGCCGCTCGTACCGACTTGGGCGCACGCGGGAACCGGGTCTCCGCTTCGGTGGCAAACGGCGCGTCGTCCTTCGTGCTGTATCCCGGACCGGATTCGTCGTAAATCGCGTTAGACACGTCGATGTTCAGAACGCGGTCGCTCCACCCGGCGATCACGCGCATCTTTCCGAAAAACGCCGCCTGCTGGTGGAACTCGGCGCGCTTTTTCTTCGAAAGATACAGATTGATCGAATCGAGATGGCCCGCGCCGTTGTGGCAGGAGATGCAATCGGTGTTGACGCCCAGAAAAATCGCGAGACGTCGACGGACACTTCGTCGATGAAATCCAGGCGATTTGAAAGATAATAATTGTCCGGATCCGTGGGACTGAGTGCGCGCGTCGCATTGTAATTCGACGCCGAATAGAACCCGGTGGCCGGAATCGCGGAATGATCCTTGGCAAACGCGGTGACGATATCGGCGAAGACGTCGTTGTAGGGCCGGTCGACCTTCAGCCATTCTTTGGTATACAGGTGAAACGACGTTCCGGTGCCCGCGGTGTCGTTGGTGCGAAACAGATCGCCCCAGTACCAGGCCCACTCATTGGCGAACGCATCGGTCCCGATCAGAGAATCGATCAGCTTGTCGCGCTTGGCGGGATCGCGGTCGGCGAGAAAAGCACGGACGTTGGCGGGCGATGGAAGCGCGCCGGTGGCGTCAAGATAGACGCGGCGGACGAACTCTTCATCGCTCGAAAGCGGCGCGTGCGGGATACGATCACGCTCCATGCGCCCGAAGATGTGCTGGTCGATCAGATTCTTTTTGACGACGGGCTGGCTGGCTCCGGCGGGCGCGGGGGCGGCGACGGCTTCGGTCAGCTTGTTGGCTTCCTTGCCTTTGTCGGGCTGGCTGCTGAGGATTTTCTCGTGCGCTTTCTCGAATCGATCCGGATCGGGAGGCGGGGTCTGGGCCGGCGGAGTTTGCGCCACTACGGAAACCGCAACGGAGATCAGCAAGGCCGGAAATATGATTCGCATCGGTCGCATCATTCGCATCCTAGGGAGTAATCTCGACAGTCTCGTCTTTTTCAAGGTAGATCCGGGCGCGCCGGATCTTGCCGGTCTCAGTGAAGTCGAAGAACACGGCGCCGGGCGCCATGAAACTCTTGTGATTTTCGCGCGCGGTATAAAACGCGGTCAGCTCAAACGCGACGGCGATTCCGCCCCACGGCGGGGCCGCTGTGAGCATCAGTCCGGCCGTCTTGACGTGCTCGGTGTGAACCTGAATTCGAAACTCGGATTTGGAGTAGGCATGGGCGAAGTTGTCCGCCCATTTGCGGATTCCTTCCAGGCCCGAATAGGTTACCGGACCGATCTGATTCTCATTGGGGCCGGTAAATTGCAGAACGTTCGCGTCGTACAATTCGGCGAATCGATCTATCGGGGCGGAAGTGCCGGGAGGGGACGCCGCGAGGTCATTCAGGCGCTTGATCCATTCATTGACGAGCGCTTCCGCATTCTGAGCCTGCGAGAACGCAGGTGCCGCGCAGATCCACAGAAGCACGAGCGTCCGGCAAAGTTTGCTCACCAAGCTCCCTACCGCGGCATTATGTCACATTAGTTGCAGGTTTAGCAATGTTTTAGCGGACTTGCGGGTCTTTCGGCCGTCGCTACTTGACCTCGATCAGCTCGATGGCTTCGTGGCTGGGGCCCTGGATCATCACTGCGCGCGTATCGCCGATCTTATAAATGTTCTCTAGAAATTTGACGTTTTCCGCTTGCAGTTTGGCGATCCACGCACCCAGATTCGCCACGCTCAGGGCGAAGTGATCCGATACGTGCCCTCGCGTGGGTACCAGAGGCGAGTCACCGGGATTCATGTACCAGTTCAGCGCCACGTCGCCGAAGGCTACGCCGGCGGTTGGTATGCGATACATGCCTTCCTTTTCAAGCGCCGGCCAACTCCGCTCCGCGCCGCGCGCCTCTTTGCAATCGGCTTCCGTATGTTGCGGTCCACGGCCGCCCGCGGGAGCGTTCAAATGCTTCCGGTACCAGAGTTGAGCGCAGAACGGATCGTCCTGGTACATGTGGACGTGATTGAACCGTTCCACTGGATTGTTCCCGATATATTCGATGATGGCGCCATCCGGACCAGCGATGTATGAAAATCCGGCGCCTCCCTTGGGTTGAATGCCCTGCGCTTTAGCGTCGGCGATCTGCGATCGGGTTCGTCCCAGCGTTCCGCCGAGGCCGCCCGCACCGGGCCAACTATCGCTGTTTATATAGACGAAAGCGTCGCCCTCGCCGGTATAGAGCGGCAAAACCTTGGTGCCGATTTCCTGAAAACGCTTCAGGCTGGCCCGTTCATCGGGCACCTGGAATCCGAAGTGCCAGATCGCCGTCTGCGGTGTCAGCGCCGGAGGCGTCTTCACTTTGTCGAACAGTATATAGACCTTCCCGGCTTTGAGCGCCGGCTTCCCGTCCCATGTCGACCGGGACGTGCTTTGAAAACTCTTCACATAGAAGTCAATGGCGGCGTCGGGATCGGTCGAATTGAGATGCAGGTGATGAAATCCCGGTGGGGGCAGCGTCTCGGCTTCCTGAGAACGCGCCGGGCACGCGAAAATCACTCCAAGAGCCAGCCCGGGAAACAGCGTCTTAACCGTCATAAACAGGCGTCATTGTATCATTCGCTAGATCCGGATCCATCGGCCGGTCGCCCGCCGCACCAGCATCGAACAGTACTGTTCGAAGTCGCACAGCGTCAATCGACGAAGTCTTTCAAAAGACGAGCCTATTTAATGGCACGCCGGCTGCTGGTGCACAGAGCGTGTCGGCATACAGGGAACTACGCTTCGCTTTGCGAACGCTGGCCAGAAGTCCTGGGTTTTTCGCGCTCGCCATCGTGACGCTGGCGCTCGGCATCGGGGCGGCGACTATTCTTTTCAGCGTGACCAACGCGATCCTCTGGCGACCCCTGCCCTTTCCCAACCCGAATCGGCTGGTCGACATCACCGAGCATTCCACTGCCGGCTGGGGGCGAACGGGAGTGTCTTTTCCGAATTTTGCGGACTGGCGCGAGCGAGCCGGGTCGTTTGAGAACCTGGCGGCGTCGGATTGGGGCGTCAGCCGGGTCTTCAGCGGCTCAGGATCCGCCGAGCGCCTGGTGGTCAGATCGGTGTCCCACGAGTTCTTCGAAACCCTTCGCGTTCGACCTGTCTTGGGGCGATCGTTTCGAAAGGACGAGGAAACCGGAGCGCGGGTGGCGATCCTGAGCAACGAACTTTGGCGCCGCAGCTTCGACGGTTCACCTTCGGCGCTGAACCAAATCGTCAGACTTGATGGCGAACCGTACACCGTCGTTGCAATCTTGCCGGCAGGCTTCAGTCTGGATATCACCGCCGATCCCGATGTCTGGGTCCCTGTCGAAACGTCAGGGAATCGTGAGGCAAGGTCCCTGGCGGTGTTCGGGCGCATGAAGCCGGGTGTTTCCATTCGCCAGGCGCGAGCCGAAATGAAAGCGATTGCGGCGCATCTCGAGGCTGAGCATCCGGACACGAACCGCAATTGGACGATCGAGATCGACGGCCTTCGGCAGGCGTATACGAAGTTCGATAGCGGCCGGCTCTTCCTGCAGCTTGGCTTCGGCGGCTTCGTCCTGTTGATCGCCTGCGCGAATGTCGCGAGTTTGCTTCTGGTCCGATTCGCCGGCGGGCAGAAAGAAACGGCCCTGCGAACCGCGCTGGGAGCGAATACGGTGACGCTCATCCGGCAAGCCCTTGCGGAAAACGCCTGGATCGCGTTTCCCGGAGGAGCCGCCGGTGCGATCCTGGCCGCCTGGGGTACGGCGGCGGTGCAACGATTCCTTCCCGCCGAGGCGCTGCTGCGGCCGCGTCCCATCGAAATGGACCTTCGGGTATTCGCTTTCGTGCTGGCGGTCTGTCTGACTGCGACCATACTTTTTTCGATTGGCCCCGTTCTCATGGGATCGCGCATCGGCTTCGACGCCGCGTTGCGAGACGGGGGGAAGAGCGTCGCACCCAGTTTGGGCGCCAGCCGCCGCATCGATCTTTTGATCGCCTGCGAGCTGATGCTCGCTTTCGTGCTCCTGTTCGGCGCGGGTCTCTTCGTCAGCAGCTATTCCCGGCTGCAGCAGGTGCCGCTGGGATTCGATCCTCACGATGTGCTGTCGCTCCGGGTGCTTCCCGGCACGGTGAAGCCGACGGCAATGGACCGGTTGAAATTTTATCGCCAGACGCTCGAAAAGGTGGGCGCGATTTCCGGAGTCCGAAGCGCGGCGCTGGCGGACGGCATCCCTTTCGTGGGAGCTTCAAGAATCACCCTGGCCGGTGTGCCTGGACGCGACAGGGACTCGGTGGCTCGAATCGTCTCGCCGGATTATTTTCGAGTCATGGGTATTTCCATCCTTCGCGGACGGCCCTTCGCGGAGCAGGACTCGGCGTCATCGCCGCGCGTCGCCATCGTCAACGAGAATGTGGCCCGGCGAATTTTCGACGGAGAAGATCCGGTGGGAAAGGAACTTGAGATTCGTTCGGGCTCAGCCGCTCCAGGAAAGGTGCAGATCGTCGGATTGGTTTCGAACACCACAGAGTTTAGTCAAAACGAAATTTCCTTCGACGACGTATACCTGCCGTTCGAACAGAATCCCGGGCAGGCGATGTACGTCCTGGCGAAGACACAAAGTTCAGCGGATTCCTTACTGCCCATCGTCCGGCGGGAAATTCGAAGCGTGGACGCCGGGGAAGCCGTCTACAACATCGCAACCATGGAGGCTCGCCTGACCGAATCGCTGCGCGGCGCTCGATTCTATTTGGCTCTGGTTTCCGTGTTCGCGATTTTGGCTCTTCTGCTGGCCGGCGTGGGAGTGTACGGGGCAATCGCTTTCTCGGTCGCTCAACGTACCCGCGAGTTCGGATTGCGCGTCGCCCTGGGAGCCGACCCGAGTTCGATCCTTCGACTGGCTTTAGGGCGAGCCGCGCGATTGACGCTGATCGGCTCCGCGAGCGGCCTTGCCATGGCGTTGGCTTTAGGCGCACTGCTCAAGAGCGCGCTATATATCGCTCCAGGCAAGCACGTGGGATTGATTTACGGCGTCGGAATCCGCGACCCGTTGAGCCTCGGCGTCGCGGGAATCGTGTTGCTGATCGTGGCGATAGCCGCGGCGATGGCGCCCGCGAATCGCGCCGCCAGGATGGACCCGCTAACGGCATTACGGCACGAGTGAGACTCTAGATAGACAAAGGGCTCGCATCGAGCGCCACTTGGCGCGACGGCAGCGGGATATACCAGGACGCGATGCCCAGCAGGACCACGATGACCGCCAATCCGTTGAACATCAAATCGTAGGACCCGGTTTGCCGCAGCGTTTCCGCGAGCATCAGCGGTCCCACCGCGGAAGCGAGGACGGTCATCATCTGCGCGCATCCCTGGATACGTCCCAAATGCGTTCGGCCGAAAACCTGTCCCCACACGGAGAAAAACACGACCGTGACTACTCCTCCCGCGATCCCCATCGCAATTCCGTAAAGCATCACGTGGGTGTAGGTGCGAACCAGCGGCAGCGCGATCAGAGCCATCGCCAGGACCGCCATCCCGAGCCCGGTCACCCGTTGAATGGGCCACCGCGTCGCCAGCCAACCGCCGCCGAAATTCGCTAGCAGCCCGACCATCGTGCTCACCGCCAGCACGGTGTGAAATACCGAGGCATCGAAGCCCCGCTGCTCCAGGATCGATTGATTGAACAGCGAAATCCCCGAATAGACCAACCCGAAAACCGAGCTCGACAGCGCGAAGGTCCAAAACGCCGGGCTCCGCAGTGCTTCGCCCATCGTAAGATCGGAACGCAGAAACGATTCCTGTTCGACCGCGCCTTTATCGGGATGATTGCGGACTACGATCCAGGCTACCGGAGCCAGGATCAGCACTAGAAACCATCCGATGCCGCTCCATGCCGCCCTCCACCCGAATTTCAATACCGCTTCGCCCACAGATGGAAAAGCGATGATGAATCCGACGCCCACCAGTAGCGAATAAATTCCCATCGCAAAATTTAACCGCCGGGCAAACCATTTTCCGACCAGCGCTAGGCTGACCACCGAAAGCGCGCTTTGCCCGAATCCGCGCGTCAGCGTCACGGTGATAAAAACCGCCGCGACGCCTCTGACCGATCGCATCGCCAGAACCGACGCGCCTAGCCCCAGTGCGACCGTGGTCAGCACTCCGCGCGCTCCGAATCGATCGAGCAGCCGTCCGTAGGGTAAGCAGAATGCGGCGCCGATCAGCGTCGCCCATAAATTCACGGCGGCGAAAGTCACCCGATCGATGTGCAGATCCGCCAGCAGCGGTTCGGTGATCAAGCCGAGCCCCTGAGTGCGTCCAGGCAGCGTCCCGACCATGGCCAGAGCGGCGATGGCGAGATTCGCCCAACCATAGTAGACTGTCCTGCGCGAGGTCAACCCTCTCAGCTTACATGACCGCTGGACAATTTCTGACCCTGGATGCGGTTCGCGTGGCGGCGGTCCTCTATTTCCTAAGCGTGGCGGCGTGGCTGATCCGGCGGGATCGGGCGGCACGAATCTTGTGGACGATCGCGTGCGGTTTTTACCTTCTGCACGTCGCGTCGGCTTTTCAGTTTTATCACCACTGGAGCCACGCCGCCGCCTATGCGGAAACCGCGCGCCAGACTGCCCAAGTATTCGGCATCGATTGGGGCGGCGGCCTGTATTTCAATTACGCGTTCACCGTGATCTGGATTGCGGACGCTATATG
Organism: Terriglobia bacterium; assembly: GCA_963705675.1. Lineage (GTDB taxonomy): Bacteria > Acidobacteriota > Terriglobia > Bryobacterales > Bryobacteraceae > Palsa-187. The sequence continues at coordinate 3,061 of CAVPKR010000001.1, read as the reverse complement.
GTGGTGGCAAGCAGGGCTCGTCGCGTATCGAGAGCGCCGCCGCATGAACGCCGCGGTTCACTGGTTCCTGGCGTTCATGTTCTTCAATGCGACCGTAGTCTTCGCATCCGGCTGGACGCGGTGGACGGGTGTCGCCGCTACGCTGGTCCTTTTAATGATCGCGGCAAAGCGCCGAGCGTTATCTTAGGCCGCCGCCTCCGCGACCGCCCGCAGCCGCGGCCGCAGGAGCCGGTGGAAGAAACTTCGGATCCAGAATCTTCGCCACCTGGTCCCGAGCCCCTTCCAGATGCGCCTTGGTATCGTGATCGGTGGCCTTCGATATGGCTTGTGTAAGCGAGGCGCTCAGCGCGCGCAGCTCGGCCCGGTAGAACGGAGCTTCGTCGTCGCTCTTGGGAGGAGTTCCACGTCCGCCACGGCCTCCGCCATTGCCGCCTCGACCAGCCGCCGCCGGCTCAACCGACCCGTTCAGCTTGGTATTCACGATCTCGAGATAGGCGTTCTGCAAATTGCGCCGGTACGCATCGATTTTCACTTGCGGCGCGTCCAATTCTTTCCATACGCCCTTCCTTACTGTCGAAAGAAGATCCGCCGCCGTGTATGCCGATGATCCGTCCACCGCCTGCTGCTCCACCAGGCGCGCGAAACGCTGATCGTTCAGCATGGTGTTCAGGACGCTCATCTGCGCGTTACGGATGCGCAGCAACACGCCTGTCGGCTCAATGCGGCGCAAAATTTCCGGATCGATCATCCATATTGGAGTCGTCAACGCATTCTCAACCAGAAACTTCACGGCTTCTTCCTGCCGGGGCTTCGGGATCAGCGTGAACACGCGGCCTTCCTGGCCCACCACTTTCTCCTGGCTGTTAAAGCCGCCGATCACCTGGCCCACGTGATTCATTTCGAGCTGCCATTGGCTCAGCATGCGTCCGTACAGCTCGCTCAAATCCTCGTAAGTCTCGCCTTCTTTCCACGCGGTCGCCGGCATCAGCAGCTTGGCGACCCTTTGCAGGCTCTTCATCCCCATCGCGGTCGATTTCACGGGATCGGCGTCGCCTACCGCCTCAGATTCTTCGCCGGGATCCGAGCCCGCCGAGGTCGGCGTCGAGAACCGGTACCACGGGGTCGAATCCTGTTCGCGAGCCCACTTGTCGAGGGTTGGCTTTTCATCGCTGGACGTTTTGGCTTGCGGGATGGGCGTGTAGCCCCACTTGGTCGCCCAAATATCGTACGGCCCGATTCTGGGAATCAGATCCTCCAGCGCGATTCCGTCTTCGGGCTGCGCGACATAATTGAAACGCGAATAATCCATGATCGACGGGGTATGGCCCATCTTGTGAACCCAATCCTTGTCGCGCACTTTGTCGGCGGGATACATGGAGCTGGCCTTCATATTGTGCTGGAACCCGATGGTATGGCCCACTTCATGGCACACCACGTATTCGAGCAAGCGGCCCATCAGATCGTCGGGCAGCGGCAGCTTGTGCGCCCGCGGATCCAGCGGACCTACCTGGACGAAATACCAGTCGCGCGCCAGGTTCATCACGTTGTTATAGAACTGAATGTCCGCGTTCAGAATCTCCCCGGTGCGCGGATCGGAGATGTGCGGCCCGCTCGCATTCTCCACCGTCGACGGCAGCCAGCGGATCACCGAATGCCGGACGTCCTCAGGACTCCAGTCGGGGTCCTGCTGCGCGGTCGGCGCGTCTTTCGCTTGAATCGCGTTCTTGAAGCCGGCCGCTTCGAAGGCTTCGTTCCAATCCTCTACGCCTTTCTTCAGCCAGGGGACCCACTTTTTCGGAGTGGCCGAATCGATGTAGTACACGATCGGCTTCACCGGCTCCGAGATTGCCGCGCTGGGATCTTTCTTCTCCAACCGCCAGCGAGCGATATAGCGAATATTCCGGGAGCGGTAATCGTCGACCGAATAATCCACCTGCGCGGTGGTGAAATAGCCTACGCGTTCGTCGAACAGCCGGGGCATCATGGGCTTCTCCGGCAGTCTTACCATGCTGTGATGCAGCACCACGGTGGCGCTGGTTCCCCGCATGGCGGCGACTCCCAATCCTCCGCCTCCGCGCCCTCCCGCGGGCGCCGCGGCGTTGCCCGTGCGGGTGTAGGTGGCCGTCGCTTCCGCCTCGATATTGTCCGGATACGACGAAATATGATCGATAAACGACCGCGACGCATCGAACGCCGTCGCGCCCAAATGCTGCCTGGCGCTGAACTCGGGAACATCGGTGTTGAACAACCTGGTGACCTCGATCACCGGCTCGCTGTCGTGATATGCGGCGACATTGAACGCTTGAATGATGGTGTCGTTGTTGGCGCTCTTGACGGCCTCCGCGATGGGAGAATCGGGCTGCGCCGTGACGCTGAAGTTGATGTCGCGCAGATAGACGCGGTTATTATGCAGCTCCCAGGCGACCACGCGATTGGTCACCTGCCCGCCGCCATACCCGGCGCCCACCGTCGTCTTGGCCACCTGGGTGTTCCACAGGTACTGCTTGCCGAGCTCGCTTTTGGGGATCTCGTAATAGAAACGCTCGCCGACTTGATAGACCGTAAACAGGCCTTTTTTCGCCTTCGCATCCTTAGTAATGACGCGATCGAAGGGCTGCGGATTGGGCGCCGCCAGCGCCGCATTCGCACCCCCGCCGCGTCCGCCCGCGCCGCCTTGCGCCGGCTTATCCTGTGCGATCGCCGCGACCGCGGTCAATAAAATCAGTATTGCGCTGCGTCTCATCTGCTCGAAGACTCCTTGTTGCTAAACAGAAACATCCTATCAGAATCCAAAGATACCTGCGCCCAATCAGAGCGCGGCTTCGTCGTCTTCGGCTTCCTCTTCATTCGGTTTGCGGCCTTCGTTCTCGATGTCTTCCTGTTGCCATTCTTTTTGCAGATCTTCGAGCGGCTCGGGCTCATCTTTTCGTTTGTCTAGCGGTTGCATAATCACCTCACTGACCGAAGGATAACGCGGCTGGACTCTCAAAGCGACCATCAGCCTGCCGATGACACCTCGGCCAGCCTCCGTTCGAGAAACCGGCGTTCGCTGTCGTTTGTG